>CAIYZD010000235.1 GCA_903930585.1 uncultured Geobacteraceae bacterium
CGGGGGATGGTGCGAAGTACTCAGGGGGTGGCCGAGATCAATCGGAATAGGTGGCCGACTTCAATCATATTGGGTGGCCGAGTTCAATCGGAATCAGTGGCCGACTTGGTGCGGAATCCGCACCTTCCCAATAAATCGATATTTATCCTGGCGGATCATAACGGAATCATTCTTGACAGGAACCATGAACCTGAAAGATATGTCGGCCACAAGGAAAATGATGATGTCCTGCTACGCTTGATAAACGGGAGTGACGAAGGCAGCAGTGTCGACTATGGTCCTGCTAGAAGCATAGAAGCCTACCAGAAAATGCGCTTGCCGAATGAGGGGGCCCCATACCTCTACATACGTGCGAGTATTCCTCTCAAGGAGATTCTTCACACAGAGTACATGACGGTGATATATTACAGCGCGGTTTTTGTGCCATTTTTAGTGGCTCTTTTTACCCTTGTAGTGTACATCGGCAACACATGCTTTATCAAACGAATCAAGATGCTCCAGGATGTTACTACCCGGTTTTCAGAAGGTGACCGCCACATAAAGGCTGCCGAACTTATCCAGGGAGGTGAGCTGGGAAGACTGGGGCTGGCGTTTGATCAGATGGCAAATAAGCTCGCTTCGAGAGAATTGTCACTTGTTACCAAACAGCAGGAGCTAAATGACCTCAACTTCAATCTTACCCTGAAAGTTGAGGAAGAAACGGAAAAACGTCTCCATCAGGAACGCCTGATGGCACGTCATGCCCGTCTGGCGGCTATAGGGGAGATGATTGGAGCCATCGCCCATCAATGGCGGCAACCGCTGGCAACCGTCGGGGCGACTATTCAAAGTATACGAATGGCATGGGATTTGCGCCGTATTGACGATGCGTTTCTGAAACATGCTGAAGCTGATGCGCAGAAACAACTCAATTACATGTCCGATACCATAGAAGACTTCAGAAACTTTTTCAGTCCTGATAAGGTTGTCGAGCAATTTGATGTTAAAGAGAAAATTACTGAAGTTACTCATCTTGTTGCCGCTCAATTTGCCAATTCCGGCGTCTGTTTGGAAGAAGTTGAAACATCACCTGATTTTCAACTGACCATTGAAGGGTACCAAAATGAGTTTAAGCAGTCACTTCTTAACCTTGTCAGCAATGCCTTTGATGCGATCATGGAGACTCGTAAACCGGGACAAGACACCGCAGGGAAGGTCACTATCTCTGCCGGCAAAGAAAATGACAGCGTGGTTATTGAGGTCAGTGATAATGGTTGCGGAATACCAGATGACATAGCCGGCAAAATATTTGAGCCATACTTTACCAGTAAATCCGAAGGTAAGGGTACCGGGATCGGGCTCTACATGGCAAAGCTTATCATTGAAGAGAGCATGGGGGGGAAGCTCAGTTTTACAAGTGGACCCGATGGCACGGTATTCAAGATTACACTGGCCCGGGATCTCTCCTTTGAAGGGGATAGACAATGAACATAATCACAGGGCAATTACCGATAAAAGTCCTCTATACAGAGGATGAACCGGATCTTCGCGAACGAATCCGCATCGTCCTTGAGATGTATTTTAAACAGGTAATTGTCGCCGCTAATGGCAAAGAGGGGTTGGAACTATTTACCCACCACCATCCTGACATTGTGGTGAGCGATATAAAGATGCCGGTCATGGACGGCCTGGAATTCACGAAGCAAATTCGAGCGATTGCGCCAGACACCCCGATACTGCTGACAACGGCATTTACCGAGGTAGAGTACCTTCTGAAAGCCATTGAGCTTGGCGTATCGGCATATATTCGCAAGCCCATTGATTGTCATCTGTTGGTTGAGAAAATCAGTCGCGCGGCGACTCCAATCCTGCAAAAAATTGCCCTGGAGGAAGCAAAAACACGGGGAGAAAAGCCATTGGAACTGCTTCTTGGCGACAGTCAGGCGATGCGTGATATAATTCCGCTGGCTCAGCGTATTGCCGAAACTGATTATTCCGTGCTTATTCTCGGTGAAACCGGCGTAGGCAAATCTCACCTTGCCGCGCTTATCCACGGTCTGAGCCACCGCAGGCATAATCCGTTTATTACGGTGATAGTTGGTTCTATGCCTGAATCACTGGTGGAAAGCCAACTCTTCGGCCATATTAAAGGGGCTTTCACCGGGGCTGTCTCTGCAAAAAACGGACTCTTTGAAGAAGCGGATGGAGGGACACTTTTTCTTGATGATATCGATTGCGCCTCACCGGTCATCCAGGCCAAAATACTTCACGCCGTTGAACAGAAAAACTTTTACCCTATTGGTGGGACAAAGCGAGTTGAAGTTGATATTCGCGTTATTACTGCGTCTAACCGTGATCTTCTCCAGGAAGCACATAAGGGAAATTTTCGCGAAGACCTTTACTACCGTCTCTGCGATATGGTTATCACTTTGCCGCCGCTTCGCGAAAGAGGCGGCGATATAGCCGTTCTGGCGCGCACCTTCTTACATGAGGTTTCACTGGAACTTGACAAGGCGCCTCCACGCATCACTTCTGACGCACTCCTGATGCTGAACCGCTATCCCTGGCCAGGCAACTTGCGCGAGCTGAAAAGCGTCATGAAGCGTGCCGCCCTGTTTGCCAAAGAAACTCTCACAAGTGATGACGTGTCTAAAGTCCTGTCAGGAGTACAAACGACTACATCAGAAATTGGACCGACACGGCTGCAGACCCTGAAAGAGCTGAAGTGTCACGCAATTGAACAGGCACTCCTCGCCACAGACGGAAAAAAAATGGAAGCAGCCCGCTTGTTGGATGTCAATTACAGCAGTTTCAAGCGCATGCTTGAAAAGTATGGACGGTAAGAATCACCATTATGCACACCCCCTTCTGATCGGTTATGTTCATTTTGCATACCCCCCCCACACTCCTGTTATAAAATAACATAACAAAATCGGCATATCCCCGTTTTGGCATCGTTGTTGCTCTATTTCTTTCAATAAATCAGGGATCAAAAGGAGTTCGATAACGAATGGCAGGGCTCTCCATGGTGACAAACCCAGTTCCCAATAACAATCCGGAAATTGTTACAGAGACACTTGTCATACATTGTGTTTTTATCAGCAATCCTTTTCCGGAGTGCTATTGCATGAACATAAACAGTTCCAAGATACCGAAAGTAATCAAGTACTGTGCCGGCGATTATACTTTATGCAGCATTTACATTCGTAAACGCTAAAAGGGAGGGAAACTACAGATGATGGGATACATATTTTTGGCAATAGCATTGGTTGCAGTGGCGGTATTGGCGTTACAATTTTTTTTGTACAAAGGTTCTAATCATGGCAACAAATAGCACTGAAACTGATGTGATCGTAAATGCAGGCAAGGTGACGAAGATACCTCGATACAATGTAATATCACTGAGAGTCAGCCAGGAAGAACGCAGATACCTCGATTCTCTCATTGTTGGCAAAAACAAGAGTGTCTCGGATTTGATGCGTGAAGCCTTGTCTTTTTATTCCTCACATGGCCGTCACGTATGAGTGCCTTCTTTAAGGATTAAATTCATTCACGGCGAGGAAGTGGGACAAAGCATGGCAAGATTTTGTAAATTATTAATCCTGTTTGCTTTCAGCCTGTTGGGGGTTTCCGGTCAGGCTTCAGCCGGTGACCTCAGAATCGGCGTGCTGAACATCCGGGGCCCCGAAGACACTATAAAATATTGGCAGCAGATATCAGACCACCTGAACGCACAAATTCCGGATAACCATTTCGTCATTATCCCTCACAATTATAAATCAATGGAAAAGGCCGTTGCAGATGGACAATTGGAATTTGCGGTGGTTAATCCTGCGCAGTACATCGAACTGGAGGTAAAATACGGAGCCTCCGCTATTGCCACTCAAATCAGTCATTCTGCCCAGACTGAATCTTCTTACTTTGGTACCGTCATCTTTACCAGGGCCAATCGGGCCGATATTGCAACGCTATCAGACCTCAAAGGTAAATCACTCATAACAGCAAGCAAAACCGCGTTTGCGTCATGGGTGGTCACACGTGATGAGCTCATGCGGGAGGGGATTGAATACGGAGACCTTTCGTCAGTACGGTTCGCTAATTCTTCAGCTGACAAGGTAGTCATGGCAGTAAAAAACGGGGAGGTTGATGCCGGTTCAGTTCGTACAACCATTCTGGAACAAATGGCACAAGAAGGGAAGATTGACCTGGCGGATTTCCGTATTCTCAACCGGAAGCATGAGGATGGGTTCCCGTTTTTGCTCAGTTCAGCACTCTACCCCGAATTTGCCTTTGTCCGTCTAAAGCATACAGACCGACAACTCGCCAACCATGTAGCGGCACATTTGCTGCTCTTGCCGCACGATAAACCAACCACCCGCTATCCAAACCTTATCGGTTGGACCGTCCCTGACAATTATGAAAAAGTCGGCAAACTACTGCAGAAGTGGCGATTGCCGCCCTATGAAAATTACGGCACGGTAACCCTTCGTGAGGCGGTCCGACAGCACTGGATCAGCATTGCTCTGGCATTCATATCTTTTTCTGCACTATGGCTGGTAGTGTATCTCAGCCTGAACATCAGGCAGCGCAAGAAAAACTACAACATCCTTAAAGAGGCCAAACAAAAACTGGATCTTGTCAATACAATGATTGAGACAACCCCTGATGCCGTATTCATAAAAGATAAGCAAGGGCGGTACGTTTTTGTCAACCCTACTGCGGCCATATTATTCGGCAAGCCTGCCGAGGAAATTATCGGCAAGACCGCCTCCGAGTTGTTTCCGCAGGACGTGGCTCGGATAATGTCGGACAGTGACAGTGCGGTAATGTCAAACTCAGGTACAGTATCCTTTGAAAAAATATATACTGCACCGGTTCCCCCGAAACAAATGCATATTACCAAAGGACCAATGTATGACAGTAAGGGTGAGATCGATGCCATTTTTGCTGTGGGCCGAGACATTACCGATCTGAAGCATTTGCAGGTGGAAATTACTGATAAGGTTGTGCAACTGGAAGCCGCTCTTTCAGCCGTGCGATTGCTGGAGGGAATAATTCCCATCTGTTCCTACTGTAAAAAAATTCGTGACGACGAAAAAAGTTGGCATCAGATGGAAAATTATATTTCGAGGCATTCGGAAGCAAAATTCAGTCATGGTATATGTCCGGAATGCTTTGAAAAACAGCTTGAAATCATTGATAATATGAAATAAGTCGCAAACCAGTTTACCATTTTGCATCACTTCTCAATAAGGAGAGTGATCCGTTCGCTCTCGATATATAAACGCAGAATGGCTTTACGGAGAAAATGAAATGACCTTTATATTAGAGTGTTATCGTGGTTTGACGGTTCGGACTCGAATTGTACTTCTTTGTGCCAGCTATAGCTTTTGTATTATAGTTGCAGTTGGTGCAGGCCGATCCCTGCCAACATACCTTGCTATTGGCTCTACGGCAATTTTTGTCCTACTGGGGATCTTTTTCAGTGCACTTCTATTTTGGTCAGTCAGTGAGCCACTTCAGCGCATTATTGCCCACCTTTCAAAAATGACCGATGGGGACCTAACCCAACCGATAGCTGCCAAGCGCAACAACGAGATAAGCGCAATCATTCGTGCTATTGGAAGCCTGCAGAAGACGATGCAGGATATAATTTTTCACATATCGCAATCATCTGAAAAAGTTGCCGATGAGTCTCTTCTTTTACAAAAGACGGCAGATCAAATTGCAACTGGTGCCGATAAAGTTGCGACTCAAGTTACAACTGTGACTACTGCTGGAGAAGAGATGTCCGATACATCTGGTGATATTGCGCAGAATTGCCAGATGGCGGCAGAAGGTGCGCAACGGGCATCGCAATCCGCCCGGAACGGAGCCGTAGTCGTCGAAAGGACAATAGCAGTAATGAATCAGATAGCAGTAACCGTCCAGGAATCGGCTAAAACAGTGGCAAATCTTGGAGAGCGATCAGATCAAATTGGTACCATCATTGGAACAATCGAAGATATTGCCGACCAGACAAATCTACTCGCTCTGAATGCAGCGATTGAAGCGGCGCGGGCGGGTGAACAAGGCAGAGGTTTTGCTGTTGTAGCTGACGAAGTTCGTGTTTTGTCGGAAAGAACAACAAGAGCTACGAGAGAAATTAGTGAGATGATTAAAACGATCCAGCGAGAAACAAAAAGCGCGGTATCCGCCATGGAGCAAGGAGTCCACCAGGTTGAATCAGGCACAAGTGAAGCGGAAAAATCCGGTGCTGCTCTTCAGGATATTCTTCAGCAGGTCAACGATGTTGCAATGCAGGTAAACCAAATAGCCACCGCAGCGGAAGAGCAGACAGCAACTACCAGTGAGATATCAAACAACATGCATCAAATAAAAAATGTGGTTCACCAGACATCCTATGGCGCACATGCATCTGCTAAAGCTTCAACAGTGCTGCATGACAATGCAAAAGAGCTTCAGAGACTGGTCCATAAATTTAAACTTTAAACAAGAAGATCCGAATGTCTGGAGCTGACTGCCTGCATCGTCATCAATGCCTGGTTGCGCAGGCACGATCAATAGTGGTGTGACTGAGTCTGGAGATGTGACATTTGACAATTTGAAGGTGAATCATGATTGGAGAAATTCTTGCCAGTTGCCGCGAACTCCCCAAAGTATCTCCCGTAGCAGCCGTAGTTTATGCGGATGCGATTACCATTCTTCTTAATCACGTAAATGACCAACTCGAAGCCAACCCAAAAATAAAGGGACTGATTGGGCGGAATCCTCTTGAAATGATGCGTAACAATCACCGCAATCACGCTACGTTCATGTCTACTGTATTCAAACTCAACTCATTTGAGCTTATGGCGCGTACGGTGCCGTGGGTGTACCGGGCATACCACGCCAAGGGTTTTTCGTACGATTATTTTCTGGCCGAGCTTGTCGCTTGGCAGATAGCCATCCATAAAAACCTTCACAATGACGATCAAAAATCAGAAATCCTGGCCGCATATAAATGGTTGGTTCAGCATCACGAAGGGATAATCAAGCTTTCTCAGTCAGGAGAAGGACTTTCCTTTTCCGTGCTACATGAAACGAATGAAATGCAATGGATATTTCTGTCACTGCTTCTTCACGGAGATACGCAGGGATGTCTCAAGCTGGTCGATCAATCAATTCAAACCGCCGTTGATCTGAAACATTTTTATCTTGATGTGATCTGGCCGGCAATGTACCGAATAGGGCAACTTTGGGAATCCAACCAGATTTCTGTTGCAGAGGAACATCTGGCAACAGCTATAGTTGGACGTGTCATGGCAGCCCTTTATCCTCGATTTGCCGTTTTCGAGATAACCAAGGGGAAGGCTATAGTCTCTGCCGGGCCGAATGAATTTCATGAGGTTGGTGCGCGGATGGTCGCCGACTTCATGGAGATGGATGGTTGGGATGTCACTTTTCTTGGGACAAATACTCCGGCAAGTGATCTTATGGATATTCTCAAACGACGCAGACCCTTAGTTGTTGCTTTATCCGTTGCAACCGTATTCAACCTTGATAGTGCAAGGCAGATCATTCAGATGATCAGGGAAGATCAGGAAACCAGAGGCATTAAGGTCATGGTCGGAGGGTTTGCATTTAACGAGATGTCCCACCTGTGGCAAACAATTGGTGCTGACGGATATGCTGCCGACTCTGAAATCGCGCTTCAAGTAACAAGGGAGTGGTGGATAGCGGAGAATAGCGCCCATGCTTAAACAAGAATTGGAAAGAAATTGCAATAAGATCGAATCCTATCTGGCCAAGTCGAATGGTGTTGGCGTTGCTCAATTGGACGTAAACCTTAACATCCTTGATTGCAACAGTGGCTTCATTCGTTTGTTCAATCTACGGGAACACCCTGCCGGAGAGCAGCTGAACGATTATCTTGAATTGGATGCAAAAGATATACGGTGTGACGAGGAACTCAAGATTCCGTGCAGCCGCAAAACCGGTATTAACGCAGTCAATAATTGCTACCTTCTTCAAACCGACAATGGATATTTGTTGTTCTGTGAACGCCTGTTTCTGACCGAGAGCTTTGCGCTTGAGCAGGTGGGTAAAATGAACAATGACCTGATTAATCTGCAACGTGAATCGGTCAAGAAAAACAACCAACTTGAAAAACTTCAGCATGAACTTGATATGTACGTCGCAGAGCTTGAAGCTACTCTGGAGGTTTTGGTTAAAGAGCGAACTGCAGACTTCGTTGAACTGACAGAACAACTCGAAGAAAAAGTTCGAGAAAGAACCGCAGAGTTGTCAGAAGCCAATGTAAAACTCTTGAGTGAGATTATCGAACGATCGAGGACCGAAGATGAGTTGATAAATATATCCCAGCGTCTCCAGTTGGCAACCACCTCGGCAGGCCTTGGGGTCTGGGACTGGAATATCAAGGATAACGTTATGGTCTGGGAAGACCAGATGATGGCACTCTATGGGCATACCCCACAGACGTTTCCAGGTGGAATAGATGCCTGGCAGCAAGGCCTGCATCCTGATGATCGACGGGCAACATGGGAAACCTGTCAAGCATCTCTGCGAGGGGAAATTCCTTGGGACACTGAATTCCGCATAGTCCGCCCCGATGGTTCTGAACGCTGGATAAAGGCAAACGGCCTTGTCTTCTGGGATCCGGACGGTACGCCAATCAGGATGCTCGGAATAAACCGTGACATTACCAAGCGCAAACTGGCGGAGATAGAGCTTCAACAGTCAAAGGCGATGCTTCAGGCAGCCATGGATTGCAGTCCTGCCGGTATTGCCATTGCTAATGCGCCAGATGGCAAACTGCGCTATGTGAATGATGCGGGATTGTTGATTCGTGGTGGTGATCGACAAAGCGTAGTCAATGGAGTAGGTGTTGATCAGTATGTGGCAAGCTGGAAAATCCTGGATCTGGATGGCAGACCTTTGCGCACCGATGAAGCGCCTTTGGCACGGGCGGTTATGTTCGGAGAAACAAACAGCCGGGAATGTATCATCCGCCGCTCGGAAGGTGATGACCATATAGTGTTGGCAAATGCCGCCCCAATCAAGGATGAATCCGGCAACGTTACTTCAGGGATAGTGGTTTTCACCGATATAACCGAGCGTAGGAAGGCCGACGAAGAGAAAATTAAACTTGAAAGTCAACTCTACCAGGCCCAAAAAATGGAATCGGTTGGACGATTGGCGGGAGGTGTTGCCCACGATTTCAACAACCTGCTGACGGTGATCCTTGGAGGTGCGTACCTTGCGCTCAGTGAATTGGAACCAGGTCAACCGCTTCATGAATACGTAACCCAGATTAAAAAAGCGGGCGAAAAATCTGCTGAACTCACCCAACAATTGCTGGCCTTTGCCCGGAAGCAAACTATTGAACCAAAGATACTGGATCTTAACGATACGGTATCAGGCATGCTCAAGATGTTGCAACGACTGATCGGCGAGAATACTCAACTAACGTGGCAGCCTGCGAATAACCTCTGGCCGGTCAAAGCAGACCCTTCTCAGATAGATCAGATCCTGGCCAACCTCTGCGTTAATGCCCGTGATTCAATCACAGACATCGGCGCCATTACTATCCGGACGGGTAACAGTGTTGTTGATGATGGATACCGGGCTGAACACATTGATGTTGTCCCTGGCGAGTATGTGCAGATTTCCGTGTGCGACACCGGCTGCGGCATGGACAAAGAAACTCTTGCCCATATTTTTGAACCATTTTTTACGACCAAAGGCCCCGGTGAGGGAACCGGTCTGGGGTTGGCAACAGTATATGGCGCTGCCAAACAGAATAACGGCTTCGTCAACGTCCATAGTGAACCTGGAATTGGTACAACCTTCTCGATCTATCTGCCCAGGTATGTCGGAGATACCGGTCAGAAGGTAGTAAAAAACCCGATGCAACAGACTCCAAGAGGTCTGGAGGCCATTTTGCTTGTGGAAGATGAACCTGCCATTCTGAATATGGTAACGATGCTGCTTCAAAAGCAGGGTTATACCGTGCTGGCGGCAAACAGTCCGGGTGAGGCGACACGTCTGGTCAGTGAACATACCGGGGAAATCGATCTTCTTATTACCGACGTCATCATGCCGGAGATGAACGGCAAGGATCTGGCACACAACCTTATGTCACGTAATCCAAAACTCAAGTGCTTGTACATGTCAGGATATACCGCTGATACAATCTCTCAACACGGTGTTCTTGAAGAGGGGGTGCATTTCATCCATAAACCATTCTCATTGCCAGTCCTGGCGGTTAAAGTGAGAAAAGTACTTGATGGTAATTGACATAACAACCGAAAGTGTCTGCATGTTTTTCTTGTAGCGAACTTGAATTAACGGAGCGTATGTCAAACCTTTGCCAGAATTTTCAATAGATGCGGCACCATCTGTTTCTTGCGGGACATGACGTTTTTCAGTTCGTACAGGTGCGGTTCCAGCTGCGGATACTCCATGACATGGGCGATGCGGGTATGCCCCTCCACCAGGAAAAGTGTCGTTTCGGTGGTGATGTCGGTTACCATCAGCCCGGCGATGAAAAGGCTGTCGCGCCGTTTGACCTCTGCCAGGGCGTTCAGTAATCCCTCCTTCATGCTGTAAAACTCGTCGAAACCGATTACCTCCACCTGCCCGAGGCCGATACTGTATTTTTCATTGGTAAAGAGCTTGAAGTCGGCAGATACCACCTTGTCAACCGAACCATAATTTTTAAGGGAACTGCTGGCGGCAAAAATATCCCGGCCGAAATTGACGGCGGAAAGTCCCGATCGTTCTTCCAGCCAGGCGGCCATCTCATGATCGGCAGCGGTGGTCGTGGGCGATTTGAGGATGACGGTGTCTGACAGGATCCCGGCCAGCAGCAGTGCGGCAATCTGCCGGTCAGGCACCACGTTGCTTTCAACGTAGCGTCGTGCCACCAGGGTGCAGGTGCTGCCTACCGGAGAGGTGATAAAGGAGATCGGACTGTTTGAATGACTGTTGCCGAGTTTGTGATGGTCGATGACTTCGACTATTTCTACCAGTTCGGCTCCCGGTACCGCCTGACCGAGTTCGTTGTGATCCATCAGAATAAGCCGGTAGGGGAGGGGGGCCAAGAGAGACGACTTGGTGGCGACGCCCGCCAGCGTGCCATCCCCTTCCAATGCCAGCACGGCTGAAACGTTGCTGTCAAGCAGTTTCCGGCGCAGGACGGTAAGAGATTTATCCACTTCTATTTCGGCAAATTCCGCTTCGGCAAGGCAGATGGCTGGCGTGGATAGCCGCGCCAGCCACGCGGCCGTGGCGGTGTCGTGGGGGGTCAGCAGTACCGTGACCCCCTGCTTGTGAGCGTGCTCTGCCAGACCTTCTTCCAGTTGATGTCCGCCGGTTACCACCAACAGTCGCACACCCCGTTCAATCGCGGCCAGTTGGATCGTACGGCGATTACCGGTCATGATCAGAAGTGTGCGGGGATCGAAACCATCGATCCGGCTGCTGAACGATTCCTCCAGCATTGCTCCGATGAACAGGTTCAGCGTAATCGGGGCGTCGTCGCAGCAGTCACTTTCAAAATGACCGCCAAGGGTCCGGGCCAGGTTCGGCAGTGTCGTCGTAACCTGCCGGATCTTGTCATGGCAGGGGAGGAGATAACTTTCCGACAGCCGCAACAGCGAGAGCATGCCGCATGGCCTGTTGTCGCCGTCGATTACCGGCAGCACCCGGACGCCGCTTTTATTGAACAGTTCCAGCGCTTCGTAGGCGGAAGCGTGGCGATCGATAGTCACCGGTTGACGTTTGAGGGTGTCGCGTACCTTGGGGTGGACATCTGCCAGAAAAAGCGGGTCGGGAATTGCGAGCCGATCCAGAATATAACGGGTCTGGGGGTTGGGAGCGCCTGCCATGGCCGCGATGAAGGTACTGTCTCCGAGCCGCTTTTTCAGCGCGGCATAGCCGATGGCCGAGGCAATCGAATCGGTATCCGGGTTGCGGTGGCCGATTACATAGGTAGTTTTGATCATAATGATTCTCTCTTAACGGATCTTTTAATACAAAAGAATAATTTGTTTACCGCAAAGACGCAAAGGACGCAAAGAAATTCAAATTCTGATGAGGACAAAAAAAGTTCGATAAGATGGCAGATCAGATATTTTTTTGTTTTTACTTTGCGGTCTTTGCGTTTTTGCGGTTCAAATGCTTCCCTGTTTCAGTTATTTTTCCAATCCCTGCTGCGGGCGGCTGCCTGATGGCTTTCTACTTCGCCCAGAATTTCCATGTAGGTAGCGTAACGTTCGGCCCGGATACGTCCCTGTTCGACCAGCATCAGTACGGCACATCCCGGTTCGGTCCGGTGGCGGCAGTTGCGGAACTTGCAGGCGACATCGTGGTGATCTTCAAAACCGGGGAAGTATTCGGCCAGCTCTTCTACCGTGCTGTCAACCAGTCCGAAATCGCGAAAACCGGGGGTGTCCACCAACTCGCCGCCACCCGACAGGGAGTGCAGCGTGGAGACGGTAGTGGTGTGCCGACCCATGCTCTTGTAGTCGCTGACGCTGCCAACTTTAAGATCAATATTCGGGCAGAGCACGTTCAGCAGGGAGCTTTTGCCGACACCGGTCGTGCCGACAAAGGCGCCACGATGCCCCTGACTGAAATACTCCTCCAGCGGGTCAAAGCCACTCCGCAAGGCGGCGCTGATCGGAAAGATCGGCACCGAACTGCCATATACTCCGGTTAGTTCGGCCAGCAGCTCTTGAGTGCCGTCAAGATCGCATTTGTTGACCACGACAAACGGTTGTAACCCTGCCGAACGTGCGGCAACGATGGCCCGGTCGAGGAAACCGCCCGGTGACTGCGGTGCGACCACGATACCGAGGACATCCAGATTTGCGGCAACCAGATGGATTCCTCCCCTGGCGTCACGCCGCTGCAGTTCGGTCCGGCGCGGCAAGCGTTTCAATACCTCTCCGGTAACAATGACAGTGTCCCCGACCACATGCCCGGAGTTGCGCTTGACCCGCACCATTCTGCGCGAGCCGTTATCAAACAAAACTTCCACGGAAATGCCGTGGTGCGCAACTATCAAGCCGTTAGGCGTAAAACTGTTCATGGGGGACGGTCCGCTTTTTCTAATGAATTGTTCCGGCAAAGGGCGACCGGACATTGACAGCTGACAATAATCTAGCATACAAACGTACAAAAACATAGCACAGGCGGGAGAATGAGCCCATACTACGGGAACAGTAAACTTTGCCGTATCACAGGAATCACATAATGACCGCAAACACACATCCGTTTCAACGACTTACCCCCGACCTGGTCATGGACGCCATAGAAAGCCAGGGATACCAGTGTGATCGTCGGGTGTTTGCACTCAACAGTTACGAGAACCGTGTCTACCAGGTTGGCATCGATGAACGGCAACCGTTGATCGCCAAGTTCTACCGTCCGGACCGGTGGAGCGTACCGCAGATTCAGGAGGAACATGACTTCTGCTTCGAACTGGTCGAGCATGAACTGCCCGTCGTAGCCCCGCTCAGGACTCCGGACGGGGAATCACTGTTGCAGTTTGATGGTTTTCACTTTGCGCTGTATCCCCGGCAGGGGGGGCACGCTCCGGAGTTCGACAACCTCGACAATCTGAAAATACTGGGGCGGCTGCTGGGACGGATTCATGGCGCCGGCGCGGTTACGCCGTTTGAGCATCGCCCGACGCTGGACCGGCAGAGTTTTGGCACCAACAGCGTGCGCCTGATTGAAGAACGTTTTATCCCCGACGAGTACCGGGCCAGTTATAGCGCGGTAACCGGGCAGTTGTTGGAGGCCATTGACAACATCATTGCCGAGGTCGGACCGGTTCGTACCATTCGTACCCATGGGGACTGTCATGCCGGTAATATTCTCTGGCGCGACAATGCCCCCCATTTTGTCGACTTTGATGATGCCCGCATGGCGCCCGCCGTGCAGGATCACTGGATGATGTTTTCGGGAGAACGTCCGCGGCAGTTGGCCCAGCTGGATTCATTGCTGGAAGGGTACCGGGAGTTCAATGATTTCGATCCTCGTGAATTGCGCCTGATTGAGCCGCTTCGCACCTTGCGCATGCTCCACTACAGTGCCTGGTTGGCCCGGCGCTGGCAGGATCCGCTCTTTCCACACACATTCTTCTGGTTTAACACGACCCGTTACTGGGGGGAACATATCCTGGAACTCCGGGAACAGTTGGCCGCATTGAACGAACCGGCCCTTGAAGTGTCATAGGCAGCGGGGTGTTTACAGCAACGCGGTATTGACTAATAACGATATTAGTGTCAAATAGAGTGCGCAGCATACAATAAAACCATATATCGTAAAGGAGTCCAGAATGGCCAGAGCATCAGCCCGCCACATCCTCGTGGCAACAAAAGAGGCATGTGAAGCGTTGAAAACAAAGATTGAAGCAGGCGAAGATTTTGCCGTGTGTGCCCGCGAGAATTCCACGTGCCCTTCCGGCAGGGATGGCGGAAATCTGGGTGAATTCGGGCCGGGACAGATGGTAAAAGAATTCGATACCGTTGTGTTTTCCGGAGAGGTTGGTAAGGTTCTCGGACCGGTACAGACCCAGTTTGGCTATCATTTGATCGAAGTAACCAAACGTACGGCATAAGTCCCTCAGTCAAAGGATCGGGTGTTATGAAGTTACTGGATGGAAAAATCTGTGCCGAAAGTCTGGTCACGGATATATCCCGGCGGGTGGCCGGGTATGTCGACTCAGGGTTACGCAAGCCGCACATGACCGTAATTCTGGTCGGTGAACATGCTCCCAGCGAATCATACGTAAAATCGAAGATCAAATCATGCGAAAGCGCCGGATTTGAAAGCGCCCTGCTTCGGTTTCCGGAGAGTATTTCCGAGTACGACCTGCTGGCAAAGATTGGTGAAATTAATGCCGACCCTGCGACCGACGGCTTGATCGTGCAGCTGCCGGTGCCGAAGCATATCAATCCGCAGAACATTATCAATGCAATTGATCCGCAGAAGGACATTGACGGCTTCCATCCAACCAACTTTGGCAAGATGACCCTGGGGCAGAAGGCATTCAGGCCGGCAACCGCCTATGGTATCTGCAAACTGCTTCAGTTTTATGAAATACCGGTCAAAGGGAAGCATTGTGTCGTCATCGGCCGGTCAAATATTGTCGGTAAACCGATTTCGATCATGCTGTCCAACGATTTTGAAATCGGTAACGCCACGGTCACCCTTACCCATATTGAAACTCCCCGTGAACTGCTGGTAGATGAAACCCGGCGGGCCGATATTATTGTTGTCGCGGTAGGAATTCCCGGTTTTGTTACCGAAGATATGGTCAAAGAGGGGGTTGTCATGATCGATGTCGGTATCAATCGTCTTGACAATGGTAAAATTGTCGGTGATGTGGATTTCGAGAATGTCAGCAAAAAATGTTCATGGATTACGCCGGTACCCGGCGGGGTCGGAAGAATGACCGTGGCGGCGCTGATGATTAATACCTTGATGGCGTATCAGAATAATTACGATCTGGTCTGATTCGACCGAACATGACGCTATCAACAAAAAAAACGGCCACATGGCCGTTTTTTTTGTTGGGGGTTGTCGTAAATTACAGGAGTCTCGGCCTGGATACGCCGGAAAACCAATATTACTGAATGCTTACCAGTTCAATCTCAAAGGTTACATCTTCACCGGCCAGAGAGTGGTTGGCATCAAAGGTAACGTGATCTTCCGTGGCTTCGAGAACGACAACCTCAAGCTCCTCGTCGTCTTCGTTGGAGAGACTTAACTCGTCGCCGACTTCCGGAACGAGATCTTCCGGCAGTTCGCTCCGTGGTACGGTGAACACCTTTTCTTTGTCATACTCGCCAAATGCGTCGGCTGCAGCTATTTTGACGGTTTTCTTCTCGCCCGGCGCCATGCCGACAATTGCTGCGTCAATCTGGGGGAAGAGAATTTCTTCTCCCAGGACAAACGTCATCGGACCGCTTTCGTGACCACCGCAGCCGCATTCATCATCTTCGCAACCGTCATCGCAGCATTCTTCGTCGCCGCATTCCATGTCTTCAAGAGTTGAGTCAAATACCGTTCCATCGTCAAGTTTTCCGGTGAAATTGATTGTTACCGTGTTCCCTTTTTCTGCCTGTGCCATTGGATTACCTTTCATTTCTAAAATTAATCTACGGATTTACGTAAAAAAGTGGGGATATCATATTGATCTTCATCGTCTTCGATAAAAGAGATTGCCGGACGAATTCTCGTGACATTCTCAGTCCTTTCGCGATCACGCTGAAAGGTTGGCCGGTCGAGAGATGCGGCACTGATGATATGTTTGTCTGCCAGCGGCAGGCTGTTTCTACGGAAGTCACGACCTTTCTCGACATCAAACCGATCACCGAAACCGGTGGCAATGACCGTGACCTTTATGTTGTCACCCATTTCGTCATCACGAACAACACCGATCTTGATGTTGGCTTCTTCATGTACTTTCTCATGTACGATGCGGTTGACGGTGTTGTAATCGTCCATGGTCATGGAGCCGGAGCCGGTGATGTTAACCAGTACACCCTTGGCGCCCGAGATGTCATTGTCTTCCAGAAGCGGGCTGGAGATGGCGTTATTAACCGCATCTGACGCGCGATTGTCGCCGCTCCCCATGCCGATGCCCATCATGGCCATACCACGAACACTCATGACCGTCTTAACATCGGCAAAGTCAAGGTTCATAAGGCCGGTGGAGGTGATCAGCTCGGAAATCCCCTGCACTGCCTGACGAAGCACGTCGTCGGAAGGTTTGAACGCATCAAAAAGGGACATGTTTTTACTGGCCAGGCTTATAAGGCGATCATTCGGGATGATGATCAGTGAGTCTACATGTTTCTTCAGGTCTGCAATTCCCTGCTCGGCAAGAATGGAACGTGCCTTCCCCTCGTAGGTGAACGGTTTGGTAACGACGCCGACGGTTAAAACGCCGGTTTCACGAGCTGCTTCGGCAATAACCGGCGCTGCGCCGGTACCGGTGCCTCCCCCCATGCCTGCGGCGATGAAAACCAGATCAGCTCCCTTGATCGCTTCCGCCAATTGCTCTTTATTTTCAAGAGCGGCAGCGGTGCCGACCTCCGGTTTTGAACCGGCCCCAAGACCTTTGGTCAGTTCCCGACCAAGTTGCAGCTTGACCGGCGCTTTGGAAGTGCGCAGAGCCTGAGCGTCCGTATTGGCAACAATAAAATCAACTTTATGTATGGAACTGGATATCATTGTATTGACGGCATTTCCGCCGCCGCCACCGACTCCTATTACTTTAATAACGGCGCTTTGTTCAATAGTTTCATCAAATTCAAACATGCGTTTCCCCCTCTATTTTGTGACTGTGATTCTAAAATGAGTGACCGGAATGTAACCTCAAATCGGCCAAGAATCAAAGGAAAAAAAAATATATTTTGCGAATAAAAAGGTGTCTTTAAAAATCAAAGTGTTAGCGGGGTACGTGCGCTGAAGCTGGGTTCGGTGCTGATGGCATAAATGAACAGACCGCTTGTCCCGGAAGAGATAAACGGTCTGAATCTGCATTTACAACTATGAGGCAAGCTTAGAAAAATTCACGGAACCAACTCTTCATTCTGCCGAAGACAGATCCAAACAGGTTCGCTTCCGGCTTGCCGGTCGGGAATTCTCTTGAACCTGAGTTGCGGCTTCCGTAAACCACAAGGCCGACACCCGTGGCATAGACGGGAGATTTCACGACATCGGTCAACCCGCCGATTTTTTGCGGGAGTCCGCGCCGTACCGGCAGGTTGAAAATCTGTTCGGCCAGTTCGGGAATTCCCTCAAGGATGCTGGACCCGCCGGTGATAACAACACCTGATGCAATTGAATCTTCCAGTCCGGACTTGATGATTTCGCGATTGACGAGTGAGAAGATCTCCTCCATGCGCGGACCAAGGATTTCGCATAATACATTACGTGAGAGTTCACGTGGTTTGCGACCGCCAACGCTCGGTACCTCGATCTTGTCCTCCTTGCCAACCAGCGACGCCAGACAACAGCCGTATTTCTGCTTGATTTTCTCGGCTTCGGCAAACGGGGTGCGGAGCCCTACGGCAATGTCGTTCGTAAGTTGATTGCCTCCCAGCGAGATAACCGATGTGTATTTGATCGCTCCATCGGCAAAAATGGCAATATCGGTTGTTCCACCGCCAATATCAACCATGCAGACACCAAGCTCTTTTTCATCATCGGAAAGAACCGCATGGGATGACGCCAGCTGTTCGAGTACGATATCGGCGACATCCAGTCCGGCCCGATTGCATGACTTGACGATGTTCTGGGCACTGGCCACGGCACCGGTGACGATATGCACCTTGGCTTCCAGTCTGACGCCGCTCATGCCGAGCGGTTCGCGGATGCCGTCCTGTTCGTCAATGATAAATTCCTGCGGCAGAATATGGAGTACTTCGCGATCCATCGGGATATTTATTGCTTTGGCGGCGTCGATAACCCGCCGTACATCTTCCTGAGAAACCTCACGATTCTTGATGGCGATAACACCGTTGGAGTTAAGTCCTTTGATGTGGCCGCCGGCGATACCGGCATAAACAGACTTGATTTCACAGCCTGCCATCAGCTCAGCTTCTTCAATCGCTTTTCTGATGGCGCCAACGGTACTCTCAATATTAATGACGACACCTTTGCGCAGACCGCTCGAAGGGCTTGTCCCGATGCCGACGATATCGATACCTTCTTCCGTGAGATTGCCGACGATTGCGCAAATCTTGGTGGTGCCGATGTCGAGGCCGACGATCAGATTATCCCGTTTTGTTGCTGACATACCGCTCCCCCCTGCTAAAAAAATTAAATGTTAAATCAACTTTTCTTTACGATTATTTTGTCGTTGTAGTCGAGATCGATATAGTGAATTGACGGCAGTTGAACCACTAAATCCCGGTAGATGCGGGCAAGCCGCTCTACTTTTGCGGAAAAATCCTCCGAACCTACCTTGACCGGAAGTGCGCCGGCTGCGGTGAAGAGGGTAAAACCGTACCCCTTATCGTAATGAATCTCCGATACATCCGCAAGGATAAATGCACCTTTTTCATGTAATATCTTCAGAAGAAGGCAGGTGGATTCGAGTGCTTCCCTGGTCCCCTTCGGATCATTACCCAGTTCTTCTTCGCTGAAGCCGGTGACAACCGGAAAATCGAGTTTGTCTCCCTGGGTAAGTACCTTGAAGACATTCCCCTTTTTGTCGAGATAGTAGATAAAACCCATGTTGACGATTGCTACCGGTTCGCGTTCGGTAACGGCGATTGAAATTGCATCGGGGAAATAGCGGTTAATATGGACCGTTTCCACCCAGGGGTTCAGCAGGATGTGCTCTCCCATGCGTTTCAGATTCATGCGGAGCAGATTTTTCCCCGGTTCCACACCGGCTAACCCGAGGATCTCATCACGGGTCATGTGTTTGGTGCTAGAGACCTCAATCGATTTGAGAGAGAACAGGGTAACTGTAGTGACGGATCGATAACAGCCATAAAGGATGCCGCTCACCAGCACAACCGCCGCAAGCCCGGTGGCAACTATTTTCAGCGGACGCAGATACTTCTTGAGATCAAGCGGTGTGCGCTTGATTTTGACTTTGTTGGGCGCCACCTTTTTGAGCTGGCGAGATGATTTTGCGTAGTCCCGCACCGGTTACTGTACCTTTATAGAGAGTGCTGCTGATTCAATGATCCGCGAAACAAGGGCTTCAAACGACAATCCTGCCCCTTTTGCCGCGATTTCCGGCAGAAGCGAGAGGGCGGTCATTCCCGGCAGTGTGTTGACTTCAAGTACATAGCAGTCGCCGTTGGATGTCACCAGCAGATCTACCCGGCTGTACCCTCTGCAGCCAAGAGCGTGATGGGCTGCCAGGCCGGTCTGCTCGGCTTTTTTGTACAGTGCCGGTTCCAGCCGTGCCGGAAATACATGTTCCGCCATGCCGTCGGTATATTTTGCTTCGAAGTCGTAGAATTCATTCTTAGGAACAATCTCGATGGCTCCGACCGGCGTATCGTCCAGAATGCCGATCTGCACCTCCTGTCCCTTGATATATTGCTCAACCAGAATTTCGTCATCATAGTGAAAAGCCAGTTCAAGAGCTGCCGCCAATTGGCTTTCCTCCTTGACAATCGATACTCCC
>CAIYZD010000236.1 GCA_903930585.1 uncultured Geobacteraceae bacterium
AATGCCTGTGTGATTCGATCCATGGTCGGCGTCCGGTCAGTCTTGAAGTTTTACAACAAGCCGGTACACCGTAGAACCAGTGGTGCGGGGCCAGTCAGTACAGGGGGGATTATCCTTGCGGCGGGCTCGGTCAACGGCTGCTGTGATACCAGGTATCAGCTTGACCGTTTCAATATGTTTGTCGTAGCTTGGTAAGTAACGTTTCAGACGATCTTTGCATTGCCGATTGTTCGTAACACCGACAGCATCTTCAAAATGCAACAGCAGCCACAATTCAAAGCAGGGATTGCTGACCGCAAGACCATACTGTTCGTTCGAAACCGCCCATTCATGCAACTGGGCAAGTTGTTCTTCTGTCCACTGATCCCTGTCAACAACCAACCATGCCGCATCACCAGACTTGAGTCGGTTGCCCTTGAGATAGTGCTTCATACGCCCTAATACATGATTTGGATCACTGTGGGTACCTTTTACCCACTTGATTGTAATCGTGGTCGTTCTACTGTTGAACTGTTCAAAATACTGCGGTTCTGTTGTGGTTCCCTCGGTAGCTAGCACGAATACCTTGCGATAATTGAGAAACGGAACCTTCCGTTCAAATTTTCTCCGTTTGCCCATCACGCGGCCTCACCTTCGGATTGTTTTTCCACGGTGGAGCGCAAGGTTCCCATCAGGATTCGGGGAACACCTCCAAGCCGTCCCTGAAGGTAGCTCTTACGGATATCCTTGTCATTGCGGACGTCCTTATACTCGCTGAATGAGATAAGGGTCGAACTGCCGGCCCTGTCACGCTCGGCAACCCACATTTCATCACGACGCAACAGTTCCTGATCCATAAGTAGTACGTCATGAGTGGTAAAAAGCAGTTGAGAACGACATTCCGGTCCGCAGGTAAAGAGATACGCTTCAAGAAGTCTGCGTGTCAGGAGTGTATGCAAGCTACGATCAAGCTCGTCAATGATAAATACTTTGTCGTTGGACTCCGTTGAAAGGTCAAGAAATGCCGGAAGCAGGTCAATGGTCCGCTGGGTTCCATCTGACTCGTTTTGCATATCAAACTTGACATCTTGCCCCTTGCTATCTTTGTGAAAACTAACCAGTTTTTTTGCCTTCAACTCTCCATGCTGGCGTGTCACCAAAAAACGGTCGTTAACCGGTTCAGCAATAAGTCTAACTGTCATACCCTCTTTTAGCTCAGCTTGCAGATCTGCTCGAATTACATCGGGGAATGGAATGTTTTCGAAAGGGAGATCTTCACTACCAAGTGACTCTATTCCAGTGTCAAGCATCGAAAGCATTGAGTTCATGGTGTTGTATAGCGGGTGTTCTTCCTGGAGGAACTGTTCAAAAGGCGCAAACCTGGAATCAGGGGCAATGAGAGTCAGATTGTGCTTGAACCAGTTGTATACTGGCCTAAAGTTATTAACCTTTTGGTTGGTAGCGTTGGTCAGGAAGAGCTGGTTTTCGCGAGTTCCTTTGAACGCAAAATGAAGGAATTGGTCCTTGTCCAAGGTGCTATGGAAGGTAATAGTATCATTAGTGCGTGTATAAAGCGGTTTCTCGGTAGTTTTTAGTATTTCAACCAACTTCTCTTCTGTTACTCGTTGGCGAGTAACAGCAAAGCTAAACTCAAAGCACTTGTCATTGATGAGCAACTCAAATTTAAATTTTGAAGGTAGTGAGTTGCATTCGGGCGCAAGTCGGAACGGCTCTGACTGGATCATGCTTTCAGGCTGCGTACCAGTTACAATAAAATGTTTGGCGAAATTCAGCGCCTTGAAAAAGTTGGTCTTGCCTGAAGCATTGCCGCCGTAGATGGCTGCCACCGGCAGCAGCTTCATGCCGTAACCGGGGATATCGGGCAACCTGTCGCTATGCTGTTTTTCCCTGCCGGCAACCATGGACAGGGTTGATTGCTCTCGAAATGACCGCCAGTTTTCGACAGAGAATGAAATAATCATGTGGCACCACCCGGAGATTTAGTCTCTTGATAAAACAGAAATCAACAATACTATAGCACAAAATACAACACTTCAAGAGAAAAAATCACCCAAATAGCAACTTATTCTTCTCCGGCATCCAGCCCCGGTATTTTTTTCAGCGCATCGCCAAGCAGAAGGTAGTTGAATTTCACTCCATTATCCAGATCAATGGGAATCTGTTTCGTTGCCAGCGGGTAGAGAGTTTCCCGCTCGTATACTTCCAGTTCATCGATGACCTTGCGAAGTTTTTCAAGGTTCTTGAGCGCGTCTGTTTTCTCGCGAGGGTTGGCGGAGCCGCTAATGCTGACCTGTTCCAGATTTTCTTTGCGGGCGGATAGCTTGGTGCGGAACTCGCGCAGGTAGTCGTTGAGCACTACACTGGCAGTATCGGGACGATAGCGGTGCATGTAAATCAGGGCGTTGAAGCTCCCTTTGGGGCTGGAGAAGAGCCAGTAGATGGGGCGCTTTTTGTAACGCTTTAGGTGGTCATTGTAAAATTCAGTGAGAAAATAATCTCGAACGGTGTAGTCTTTTTTCTTTTTGACATTTAACGCTTCAAC
>CAIYZD010000237.1 GCA_903930585.1 uncultured Geobacteraceae bacterium
GGTGCGCGTTGGCCAGCTTGTAGTAGACCGCGTACGTCGTGTAGTTGGCCAGCACGTCGAGGATAAACCCCTCTTCAATAGCCTGCTTCATAGAGTAGAGGTGGAACGGGATAAACTTCCCCTCCGACGTTTTCTCCCCGAATCGCTCCAGGGTAGCGTTCTTGGGGGTGGCGGTGAAGGCAAAGTACGAGGCATTGTCCCGCATCTTGCGTTTCTTCATTATTTCCAGAATGGCATCCTGTACCTCATCCTCATCGGCCCCCAGAGTCCGGTTGAGGTTATCGGCAGCCGATCCGCTTTGCGAGCTGTGTGCTTCATCAATGATGACAGCAAAGCGTTTGTCAGACATATCTGCAATGCCATCGACGATGTAGGGAAATTTCTGGATGGTGGTGATGATAATTTTCTTGCCACTCTCCAGCGACTGTTTCAATTCCTGTGAACTGGTGGCATGAGCGATAATGTTTTTGACTTCGGAAAACTGCTTGATAGTGTTTTGAAGCTGCTTGTCCAGCACCCGGCGGTCGGTGACCACAATAACTGAATCAAAAACCGGGTGGTTGCCATCCTTGGCGTAGACTTCAATCAATTGATATGCGGTCCATGTGATGGAGTTTGACTTGCCCGATCCGGCGGAATGCTGGATCAGGTACGTTTGCCCTACGCCATGCGAGCGGACATCATCAAGCAGGTTGCGCACAACCTCCAACTGGTGATAGCGGGGAAAGATAAGGTTCTTTTTCTTGAGAGGGTCATTTTCCTTTTTACCAACCAGCTTGGCAAAATGCTCAATAATTGCAGTGAGGCTCCGTCGAGAGAGAACATCCTGCCAGAGATAACTGGTCTTATGCCCGGTCGGGTTCGGCGGATTCCCTTTACCGTAATTGTATCCCTTGTTGAAAGGCAGAAAGTTGGTCTTATCCCCATCCAGACGGGTTGTCATATAGACATCATCGGTATCAACAGCAAAGTGAACCAGGCAACGGCTAAACTGCAGCAGCGTCTCGCTTGGATCACGATCCTTCCGATATTGTTTCATGGCGTGATAGGTGCTCTGTCCGGTCCAGGCATTTTTCAGTTCAAAGGTAGCCACGGCAATACCGTTGATGAAGATCACCATATCAATAGATTTGAGCGGTTCAGCCTGGGAGTAGTACACCTGCCGTGTGACCGAGAAAATGTTCTGCGCAAAGAGTTTTTCGACTTCGGGATTGATGGTGTTGTAGGGTTGGCTGTAGAGCAGGGTGAAGTGGGCGTCATCAATGCGGAGGCCGCCCTTTAGTACTTTGAGGATGCCATCTTTCTGGATTTTACGGTTCAGGCGTTCCAGAATCAACCGCTGCCAGTTGGGCCGGTCTTTGACTTTAGCCAGTTCTTCCGCCTGTGTTGATTCAAGAAAATTCCAGAATAGACGTTGATCTATCGCAAGCTCGCGATCAAAATCAGACGACTCACCCAGCCAGTAGAGGTGACCGCTGCGATATTGTTCATTGGCTTCGGCAACACCAACACCTTCGAGCTTTAACTGCTCACGACAAGTCCCTGTCAGGGCCTTTTCGATGCAGGCTTCCAGTGCTTGTTCGTTGGTTTTGGTGACCATTGAACCCCCAATTATCTATATGCGTATCCGTATATTTTTCTTGCTCACAGAAACAAAAGATGTATATTTGAATCGCTCATCTACCATTGTGTAGACAGAGGTGGCCGATACGCCCGGTCGAGAATAGGCGACCTTCCCCATTCCTACCTCACAAAAACCGTTCACAACCAGAGGTTTCTCAATTTATATATCCTTTTTGACAATGAAATGGCTGATGATACACATTTAGAGGATTTCAGTACAATCAAGCATCAGTCAAGCAATTTCACATCTGCAACTAGCTTATATCATGTAATTTATTATTTTAGAGTGGCTATAGTTCCGAGATTAGTCAAGCAACGGTCAAGCAAATCGAACTAAGCCCACCAGGGTACATAGCGCATGGCCTTAGTCCCTGCATCAGGATCATATGGCCTGATCCTCGTCAGTTCAATCGCCAGCTTGATAATGCGGCTCACCATGGCGCTGTTCTTAATGTCAACACCCAATCGTTCCCGCAGGGAGGTATTGTTCATAGCCTCTCGGTTTACATAGCGAAGCACACAGTGCATATAGCAGGCTCTGACCCGTTCTTCTTTATCCATGTCCTTGAATTCACGATGGGCGAATAATATTGCCCGTGTATGATCGCCTGTTACTTCAAACAATGGTGCTGGCAATTGGAAAAGCTCAGTCTGGACAACCACCTTGTCCACTCCGGATCCTCTCTCTTCGCAAATATGGACACGACGTAAAAAAGAAGCCAAGGCTTCATTGCGGCTGCGTGGGGGACTATCCAGGAAACGGTCAGGGTCTACCAGAGGAGTACCGGGGTTAGTGATCTCCATTCGTAAATCAAATATTTCAACCATCGGTCCGGTACCGATCAGAGAAAAGTCCTGATGGATAATAGCATTAGCTACTAATTCGCGGATGGCCAGTTCAGGGTACATCGGCACCTCTTTGCGAAAAGCGGCACCGATCTCTTCATTGCTGGGCAACAAGGTTTTGATGTAGTCTACGAGCCCTTTAGACGACAGCACCTGATGTCAATTTATGGTACTGCCACCGCATCTATGACCATGCTCCAGATACCTCACTTGCTGCCGACACCTCATCTGTTTAGATCGTTCAAATTGAAAGAATTTCTTCAACATATTGTCCCCTCTGTCCTACTAAGACAAAGTAGCTAAACTATATGAAATAATTGCATTTAAACTCTTTTTTCAGTGCATTTTTTGTTGACAAAAAAATGTGCCTGCGCAAAATATAGATAAAGTTTTACAGAGACCAGATGGTCATAGAAAGGAGGGGGTCGGAACATGACCAGAAAAATTTACGCTTTCA
>CAIYZD010000238.1 GCA_903930585.1 uncultured Geobacteraceae bacterium
ATCGGAAATGAACATATGGTCGAAGTTAAGAAATGGGTGGAAACTTGGCCATGTCTTTTCCGATCCGCCGTTGCCTTTCAACTTTTCAACACTACGGAGTTTTTTCTCCAATAACGTAAATACTGCCGATCCTGACTGGGTATTGAAATCTCCACATAAAATTACGGGATGTACGCATGCCGGACTGTTCAGCCAATCCGGCCCGACAAGAATTTTTGCCTGATTGAAGCGTGATGAGGGAGTGAGCCCAAGGTGAGTATTGATCACCTGAATTCGAGTTCCTAATGCTTCTATCTCAACCCAAAGTGCCCCCCGCCTCGTGAGATGATGCCATGTGCGAAGCCGATGGAGCCCTCCGGCTTTAATCCTTGTCATCGGATAACGGCTCAGTATTGCATTTCCACAGCGCTCTCTCTCGATCCATACGTCCGGGAATTTGAGGCGTTCTGCAATAATGGCGGCCTGGTCATAGAGTGTCGGGCGCATCTGACCGCAGTCCACCTCCTGCAAAGCTACGATATCAGGGTAGTGGACTGCAATCACATTGGCGATACGTTCGGGCGATATTTCTCGATCCGTACCGATGCAGCGGTGAATATTATAGGTGATGATGCGAAGTCTGTTCGGGTTTAACATCACATCCTGAAGCCGAGAACGGCGGTCGCAACAAATCCGTCCAGTTTTAAATGCTGGCCGCCGAATGAAGGATTGGCCCAGAGGTATTTTCCCTCAACACCGACAAACATTCTATCCGAAAAGCTGATGTTCAGGCCGGCGCCCGCATGTAATCCATAGGTTACTTGCGTGGAACCGCTTAACCCTCCGGTATTATTGCTTACGTGAAGATCCGTGATGTATGCCCCGATACCGAACAACCCGTACGGCTCAAAAATCCCGATCGGAAGCAGAACTTTTCCGGTTGCAACAAGTGGTACAACTTTCAGCTTCAGTTCGCCGGGAGCAGCTGCCGGAGAGCCTTTGCTCTCCAGGTAGCCGGCTCCGAGTTCCAGAGCAATCATGGGAGAAAAATAGTGTCCGACAGCCACCTCTCCGGCAAATCCGGTCTTACTGTCCAGAGACGTCCGGTTGCCGTTGTTGAAAGTGTCAAGCTCATGAGAGCCGCTCGGTGAATAGAGTCCACCTTTAACCTCAATGTAGTTCGCAGGCTTACCCTCTGCATATGACTGTGATGCAATTCCGATTAAAGCCACTGCAAGAACGGTAGTGAGAATAGTCTGCTTTTTAACGTTTTTCATAACATCTCCCTGGTTTTAATACCTGCCTGAACAGGTTGATTTAACCTTGTACGTGGCGCGACTATTTTACATGAAGATCATTTTTTACCGATGTAACGTCTTTAACGCCTTCGGCGACTTCGCCGGCTTTTTTCACATTTTCCTCAGAATCGACAAATCCGCTCAACTGAACTACCCCCTGATACGTCTTTACATTGATCTGCAATGTTTTAAGATTTTTTTCCGAATAAATTGCCGTTTTTACCTTGGTTGTAATGACGCTGTCATCGACATACTGTCCGGTGCTTTCGTGTTTTTGCGTTGCAGCGCACCCCATTAGAGTGGCGATCAATACGAAGCTGGTCATGCATTTGGTGATGCGGCTCGATTTCAACATGGTGTGTTCTCCTTTTCTTGCTGATTGATTAAAGTACGCATACAATGCGTTTGATGCTGTTGTCAGCTACTCTCTGCGACTTGCATGCCGGATTGGATATGTGCATGTATCTTGTGTAACTGGTTAATTATGAACGAGAAATTTAAGATTAGAATGGCGGGCTAACGGGTAAACGGCCTGTAAAGCCTGTGTATTGTTGCAGATCTGTCAAATACGGCGGAGAGTTTTCCGGTATGTCCCGTCATATATGGCACTTATCGCACGGCATGGTGGATTCTGCTTGTCAGAGGTAATGCGATGGCTGTGTTGTAGAATGTCCGGCAAAAGCATACTTAACATCCTATTAATTCCACATACGAAAACAGATCTTTATAATCACAAGGCTTGTGAAATACGGTAACGAATTTGTTTTTAACGAGGTGTATGTCATCCGGTGACAGTGCCGTAATAGCTACAACCGGTACAGTATTTCCTTGCATTTTCATTATTTCGGTTGCTGATGCTCCATTCAGATCCATCATCATTAAATCAGTGATAATGAGATCAAACCGCTCATTAGCAGCAGCAGTTAACAGCTCAATGCCATCAGTGACAGCAACAACATCATACCCATGATTCGTTGCGTGCATAACTAT
Organism: uncultured Geobacteraceae bacterium; assembly: GCA_903930585.1. Taxonomy (GTDB): domain Bacteria; phylum Desulfobacterota; class Desulfuromonadia; order Geobacterales; family Pseudopelobacteraceae; genus JACRCG01. The sequence goes on from CAIYZD010000238.1 coordinate 2,268, forward strand.
AATTTCTCTGCTCCCAACATCATCTTCCGCAATCAAAATCCGCTTTGCCATTGTGTTCCCCGTTTTGAATAGTACTCTGGTGCCAGCACGTATCTGCGACGAGCGTGCCAGAAGAGAACAAAGACTATAAGTTGTGTAACACGCTGATTATGAATAGTAAGTGTAAATAAGGATTGCGTAATAAATCCGTCATATATGACCATTATGCCAAATGCAACGGTTTCTTGTAGCGACTCCGCCTTCGGCATCTTCCCGAAAAAATATTTTACCGTTTAAAAGCAGACTGTTGGAACAGTGTAATCCATTGGTTTCTCTGGCGCGTTAATTGCGTTTACCATCCTGCTTTCAATTAAAAAGGAGGATTACACGTCATGAGTAAAGTAATCGGAATAGATCTTGGAACAACCAACTCCTGTGTCTCAATCATGGAGGGTGGTGAGCCGATCGTTATCGCCAACTCCGAAGGGGGACGCACAACTCCTTCGATGGTCGCTATCTCAGATAGCGGCGAACGCCTGGTAGGACAGCAGGCGAAGCGTCAGGCTGTCACCAATCCGGAGAATACACTCTATTCAATCAAACGCCTGATCGGACGAAAGTTCGATACCGAGGCGGTAAAAAAAGACATCGCCATTTCACCTTTCAAAATAGTCAAGGCAGATAACGGTGACGCCTGGGTCGAGGTGCGCGGCAAGCGCTATTCGGCTCCCGAAATATCTGCAATGATACTGCAAAAAATGAAAAAAACAGCTGAGGATTACCTGGGTACCACTGTTACCGATGCGGTCATTACCGTTCCGGCCTATTTCGATGATTCCCAGCGCCAGGCGACCAAGGATGCCGGCAAGATCGCCGGGCTGAATGTCTTGCGCATCATCAACGAGCCGACGGCAGCTGCTCTGGCCTATGGACTTGATAAAAAGAAGGACGAAAAGATCGCTGTCTTCGATCTGGGCGGTGGCACCTTTGACGTCTCTATTCTGGAACTGGGCGACGGTGTCTTTGAAGTCAAATCCACCAACGGCGACACGTTCCTGGGGGGAGAAGATTTTGATCAGCTGATAATCGACTGGATTGCAGATGAATTCAAGAAAGACCAGGGCATCGACCTGCGTGGCGACAAAATGGCACTTCAGCGCTTGAAGGAAGCAGCAGAAAAAGCCAAATGTGAGCTGTCCACATCAGTGGAGACCGATATCAATCTGCCTTTCATAACCGCATCCGCTTCCGGACCGAAGCACCTGACCCTCAAACTCTCCCGCGCCAAACTTGAGTCGATTTGCGCCGAGCTGTTGGTCAAGCTTGACGGCCCCTGCCGCACAGCACTCAAGGATGCCGGTTTGAGCGCCACCCAAATCGACGAGGTCATTCTGGTGGGCGGCATGACACGCATGCCCGCCGTACAAAAAATGGTTGAGAAAATCTTTGGTAAGGCACCCAACAAGGGGGTCAATCCCGACGAGGTTGTTGCCATCGGCGCCGGAATCCAGGGCGGTGTTCTCACAGGCGACGTTAAAGATGTCCTGCTGCTGGATGTCACACCGCTCTCGCTTGGTATCGAGACTCTGGGCAGTGTCATGACCAAATTGATCGAGAAGAACAGCACCATTCCCTGTCGCAAGAGTCAAACCTTCTCCACAGCAGCGGACAACCAGGCAGCGGTTTCGATCCATGTCCTCCAGGGTGAACGCGAAATGTCACGCGACAATAAGACCCTTGGCAACTTTGAACTGACCGGAATCCCTACAGCCCCGCGAGGCGTGCCGCAGGTCGAGGTGACCTTTGATATCGACGCTAACGGAATCGTACACGTTTCCGCCAAGGATCTTGGTACCGGCAAGGAACAGTCGATCAGCATCACCGCATCGTCCGGTCTGTCCAAGGAAGAGATAAACAAGATGGTCCGGGACGCCGAGGCCCATTCCGACGAGGATAAAAAGAAACGCGAGTCGATCGAGGCCCGCAATCATGCCGACAGCATGGTCTACAGCACCGAGAAGTCACTTAAGGAGTTCGGTGACAAGATCAGCGCGGTTGAAAAGGGTACCATTGAAAACAAGATAACCGAACTGAAAAAACTCATGGAAAGTGAGGATGCCGAAGCTATCAAAAAAGGCACCGATGATCTTGCTCAATCGGCCCACAAGCTGGCAGAGGCCCTGTACACCAAGGGATCTGGTTGCGGAGATGGGAGCTGCGGGGCCTCCTGCGATAACGCAGAGCAGCCGGGGGCTTCAAAACCCAGGGATGAAAAGGTAGTAGACGCGGACTTTGATGAAGTGAAGAGCGATAAGAAATAATCAGGTCTCGTGGTTTATCGCCTGCGGGATAGGTTTGCTTTTGATTCCGGAGAGCCAATTCATGCAATGGAAAAGGAAAATTATCATGGATAGAGTTAGAATTGGCCGCAACTACGTAAAGCAACCTTTTTGGAAAGTGGTCTGCGGTGTTCCGCTCATCTATCTGCCGATTATTATGACCGTGCCGTTCGTAGTGATAGGGGTTTTTCTGATTAAAACTCATCTGAAATATATCGGTGGCATGGACATTAAATCCTACTGGGATTTTGTCCCGGCCCGGGTTTCCCACCGTTATGGAAATGACATTCAGCCGACCATAAACATTCCCTGGTATCATCCTGCTCATTACCGGATATTCTGGGTCCTGAACTGCAAACAGTATTGTCCGTTGAGTGTCGCTCTCTTCAGGTACGCCACATATCTGGTTATGATTGTGGAAAACTGGTGGTGCCCGTTTGCCCATGATCAGAAACAGGAATATGCGGCGGGCGCTATCGACAACTCTTTTTGGCATGTGGATCCGGAGGAACTCAAAAAGCTGGATCCGGAAGATAGGCGGAACCCGATCTGGAATGAGAATGGATAAGTAGTCCAGGCTGGCTGAAAGGAGATTTGGTGATGATGCATTTGCAGGGGGAACGTCATAAAGCGGGCCGAATCAACTGGCTTCG
>CAIYZD010000239.1 GCA_903930585.1 uncultured Geobacteraceae bacterium
ATATCAATCCAAATGCCCAGGCGGCTCTGGAGAAGTTGATAGCCCAGAAACGACAAACGAAGATGCGTCAAAGAGTGGTCCGGAGTATTATTGGTCTGCTTTTTTTATTGTGGGTGGTACCGAACTCTTTTGATTTCTACTGCCGCCATATAATTGGGACAAACTTCGAGACTATGTTCATGCATAATTATCCGCATTTCACCGATAAAACAATTCGCGCCGCAGTAATTACCGACGAGCTGTATTTGAATATATTCGGACCGGTTCTTAATATGTTTCGGGACAAGGATGATATTGAGTGCCGCAGAGCGGTAATTGAACTGGGAATGGAAGTAACCGGAGAGGGCGAACGCGATAGTGAGAAAATTCACGATCTGAGAGGAAATGTTACCGCTGCTCTGGTGAAATCACCAACCTTCTCAAAAAGTGCTTTAGTTTTCGCCGTCTACGAACTCCCTCCTCAAAAAGACCGGTAACTGAGATTCTCTCTCTGCATACTGTCATGGTGTGCCGGGTCATAACTGAATCAAGGTGAATAAGGTCTGATATGGCACCTTGACTCCGGTTTTTGTACAAAAAAATGCACAGGATCAGTAAATAATGCTATAAAATCCGATACAACTTTCTGGTGGCCGCCGTTTCAACTCCGGATGTCATCATGACACTTTTTCAGGAGGGTATCCGTTTGGCAGCCATTTCATTTGAAGAGATTATGTTTACCATCATGTCTGCGACACAGGACACGTTCAAAAGCTATATGAACATCGATCTGCTGGCCGGTAAGGTAGAAAAAAAGGTTGAACCGGTTGATTCGGATGTTACCGGTATTGTCGGGATTGCCGGTGACCGGGTCGGGTATATTATCATTGCTACCGACAAAGCAAGTGCCCAGTGTGTCGCCAAAGAGTTGCTGATGGTTGATGAAGCTGATGAAGCGTGTATTCGTGATGCCATGGGGGAGTTGGCCAACAACATCGCCGGGGCTTTCAAAACCAAATATCATGCGCAGTACGGTAGTGTTGCACTTGGTCTGCCATTGGTAGTTTCGGGCCAACTGCGGGCCATATCGGAATCTCCGGGTGCGGATGAAACTTCAAGTATCAATGTGCAGTGCAAAGGGGTAACAATACCTTTCAGGACGGCTGATGGTTCGGTAGTACTTACGGTCATGGTGTATATGTGACGTTATGAATGCGTTATTGGATCGGTATGGCGCCTTATTGGGAGAGGTGGACGCCTGGTTTCGGAGTTGCCTTGAACAACACCCTGATCTGATCGCGTGTCGCAATGGTTGTTCGGAATGCTGTCGCGGGCTCTTTGATATCACCCTGCTGGATGCATTTTATCTCAAGCGAGGTTTTGAACTGCTTTCCGTGCCACGTAAAACGGAGCTGGTGATGGAAGCAGACCGGCGTCTTCTATTGCTATCTCATGAGAATGCTGCATTTGTCGAGCCCTGGTTACTGAACGGAATTCCCGAAGATGATTGGGATGCTCTCATGCCGGAGGAGGATGAAACGCCCTGTCTGCTGCTGTCTGAAGCTGGGGGGTGTCTGGTTTACGATCACCGGCCGATGACCTGTCGTCTTAACGGTATTCCGTTGATTGATGTTTCCGGAGAAGAGTTGTTCGATGAGTGGTGTACGTTGAACTTTACGGAAGAAGACCCCCGTCATTGTGCCGACCTCCGTTTCGGGTTCACGGAATTGTTTGCCCAGGAACAGCTGCTGTTTCGGGAGCTTGTCCGTCTGCTGGCCGGTAGCGTACGTAATGAGATCGATCTGTTTATTCCTGCTGCTGTTGTTTTGGATTGCGAAAAGGTTGTGGCGGCAATTGCGGCGTTGGGTTTTTAATCCACTGCAACAACGAAGGTGCCGGGGAATCCTATGCGCTCAAACGATAGTTGGGCCGATTGTGCTGCCAGCAGCGAAGCGTAGTGCCCCACACGAACCCGGTAGAACATATTTCCCGCCACAATTGCTTCCTGAACGTCTGCCGAACCGTATTTTCGTTTCAGTTCATCTGCATAGCGATACGCGTTGGCTCTGTTTTTAAGTGCGGCGACCTGAAGCGCGAAATTTCCGTTGTCGTAACTGACCGGGGTACGGTATGTGGTTACCCCGCCGGTATTATCTGTTTTGTACCCGAGAGCGGTAACTTTGACCTCTGCCACTCCTTCCTGAAGCATGTCCAGTCGGTGTGCGGCTTCTTCCGAAAGGTCAATGATGCGCTCGCGGACAAACGGACCGCGATCATTTATGCGTACAATAATTTCCCTGCCGGTGCGTTTGTGATGTACCTTTACATATACGCCGAGCGGCAGCGTTTTATGCGCGGCGGTCATCGCATGCATATCAAACGGTTCTCCGCTGCTCGTGGTACGGCCATGGAAGTCCAGCCCATAGCTGCTGGCGATTCCTTCCTGCACGAAACCCTCGTGGCTGGAAAGCGGCTCATAACGTTTGCCGTCAACGACGTATGGTTTTTGCCCCGGTTTCTGACGTGAGGGTTGTCCCTGTTCCTGCGGAGAGTAGGCGCGTTGCCGGGTGGCGCACGCGGCGAGCAGAAGTGTAAACAGTGCCGTCAACAGAAGCCTGGTTGTATGACAACGGATTGTCACTCGAAATCTGTAATTCAAGATGCTGCGCTCACTGATAGAGAGACCCTCTTCAAGCCCGGTTCGGGAAATAATGCAGACTTCTTCCCGTGTAATATCATGAATCCCGGCTCCGGTAAATACGTTAACCATATAAGGATAAACATCATGTCACCTTTATTACCGTTCAATGCAACCATGGTCTGCGATCTGTTTACACCGCTTCCTCCCGAACAGGAGCCGGACGACACCCCCGGATTTTGGGTGGTTCTCCAGGGAGCGGCGCTCCTGGTACGAGCGGGAGTGGAGCAGGCGCTTCTCACGGACGAAACGCTGCCTGAAGACATCATTCCGGAAGCGGAACCTTTGAGGATAGGTCTCTGGCAGGGACAGTCGCTCCGGGCAATGCGCATTGCCAGGGACGTACCGCTTCCCGCAGGGTATGAGGCGCTCCCGTTTCAGGTGGCGGACATCCGGCTGGGCAACACCCTGGCAACTATCGCCGGTAGGGCCGCCCAAGTCCTGCATTGGGAGCGGCGCAGCCGCTTCTGTTCGCACTGCGGAGGAGTGTTAACCCGGATTCCGGACGGGTGGGGCAAGCGGTGTCCGTCGTGCGGTGACGAGCATTACCCGCATATTCACCCTTGTATTATTGTGCTGGTCAAGCGCGGCGCCGAGTTGCTGCTGATTCGCAACGCCGCCTGGAATACCGGGCGTTTCAGTCTGGTGGCCGGTTTTCTCGACTTTGGCGAGTCTCTGGAAGAGTGCGTTCAGCGGGAAGTACGTGAGGAAGCGGGGATCGAGGTAACCAATATCCGCTATGTGGGGAGCCAGTGCTGGCCGTTTCCGAGCCAACAGATGGTCGGTTTTCTGGCGGATTACGCCGGAGGAGAAGTCAAGCCCGATGGTGTCGAAGTCGTAGAGGCATACTGGTTTCAGGAAGACGCGCTTCCGATGCTGCCGGGGAGCAAGCGGAGTATCTCCCGCTGGATTATCGAAACCTACGGGAAGAGCGTTTCATGAAATTGCCGATTCTGATCCGGTCATGCCGGAACCCGACATAATTCGCGCGGAGACGTGGAGTAACTGTTGAAGTTCCGTAAACCACCGGCTCTGCGGTTTGTGATGACTAACGGGTAATGGAGACGCTTTTTACAAAATACCGCTTTTATTTAACCACAGATAAATGCTAACATGTGGTTAAAAATAGACGGGAATACTATGCTCCATTGGTTTTCAATCGAAACAAGAACTCTCCATGCCGAGTTGATGGAACGACTTGCCGTCAGGGAAGCTCAAAGAAATATCGGCAGCCTCCCCGGCACCTTTACTACAAAGCTTATAAATGGTTCCGAGTATGTTTATTTTCTTCATTGCGATCCCGGTGGCGTAAGACGCAATATCTGTGTTGGCAAAAAATCTCCGGCTATTGAACAGTTGCAGGAGCAACATAAATCAGGCAGGGTTGAAGAAAATGAAGACCCGATTGGGATTCGTGAGTTAAGCCAGCAATTGAAGGCCGGTCGAGTAGCCACAGCCGATCACGCTCTTGCTCGTATCATACGCGAGCTGGCTGACGGCAGCGTCTTCAATGTCGGCGGTGTACTTGTCGGAACTCAGGCGTTTGCCTGCATCGGCAATTTACTGGGTGTAGCCTGGGATAGAACCACGCTTGGCACTCAGGATATTGATATTGCTGTAGAGAAGAATATCAGTATCGCGGTCCCCAACATCACGGCAGATGTGCCAAAAATACTGGAAAGTTTAAATATGGGTTTCTTCCCTGTGCCGACTCTCAACAGAAAACATCCGTCAACATCATTCTCAATCCGCAAAAGCCCCGTGAGGGTGGATATGCTGACACCTATGGTGAGAGGGAACTCAGAGCCGGTTATGATCAGCAGATTCAACGCAGCAGCGTTTCCACTTCGTTTTCTCAATTATCTGATTGAAGAACCGATACCTGGAGCAGTCATTAACGGTGATGCCATTGCGGTAAGGATTCCGCAACCGATTCGTTATGCCCTTCACAAGCTGATTGTTTCTCAGGAGCGAGATGTAACCGCAGGAGCCAAGAAGCATAAGGACTTGTGGCAAGCACACCAGATTCTGGAATTTTTCAAGTTGGAACGGCCATTAGATGTTCTACCAGCGTGGCAGGAATTGGTGTCACATGGTTCTGACTGGCTGAAAAAAGCGTCTCGCGGGCTTCAGGAAATGGAAAATAAGTTTGGGAGACTTGATGTTGTGCAATTATAACCAAACAGCATTGCGACAATACCGGTATCACTCTTTTCAGATAGACATCGGGTAAAACCGTTACGCTGCATATCCGCTTTGCTGATTTCTACAACGATTTAAATCATCAGCGAGGTGTTTTTGAACCTTGCTGCGGCTCGGTGTTGGCCAGATAGACGGACGCCAGTTGCTCCAGTCTGGCCGCAGGAATATCTCCCGGAATCTTCTCCCTGATCACTCCCTGCCGGTCAATAAGTAAGACCGTTGGAAAGCCGAAAATGCCATACTGCTTTGAGATCATGCCATGCTCATCAGCCAGCATCGTAAACGTCAGGTTGTTTTTCTTTGCGTATGACTCGATGCTCTCTTTTGTATCTCCCACATTAACTGCCAATACAATCAGGCCGTTATCTTTGTTCTGATGGTAAACAGGCTCCATCAGTTTCAAGCGATCACTACAACACGAATTTCTCCAGAAACAGAGAATGACGACCTTCCCTTTAAGCTTGCTCAGAGTGACGAATTCACCATGGATATCAGTGTCGGAAATCTCTGGCGGATTACCCCCGACCGTGCCGCCTTGACTGGTATCGCAGCCGGTGGTGGCGACTGCCAGAGCGAGCAGAAATGCGCCAACAAAAAGTGCGCGGATGTTCAGACGTTGCTTCATTATTCAGCCTCTAAGGGGGGAATCAGGTACGTTACGTTGTTTTTAACACAGAGTGCAGTTTTTTTGGTACCTTCATTTTTACTGAACCTGCCAGGCACGCGCATCAGTTTTCAAAAAGCATCAAAAATAATGATTCCATACTATGCCAGCTTCAGTAATACGATGACTATTAACGAGCTCTTCAGAGTAATCCAGGCTTAGACTGTTGTTCCGGGTTACTTTGAAATTCTGCGCAATAGTTGCTTTCAATGTATAACGGTCATCTCCAAGTTCGTACCACATCCCTCTCACGTACATATGGGTCTTCCACGTTTCGGTTAGCTGCTCGACATCACCGACGCTGAACCCGGGGCCAGCCGAGACTCCTCCGCGTATTTTCTTACCTGCGTTCACATCCAATTCACCCAATGCGTACAGTATACCTTTAAATGGAGATGTATATGCCCACCCCCCACCGGTGTTGAGCCGGTAGACGAGATAATCTTTCCCGTCCCGCATCGGTTCGTTATCGACACCAACGTTGACTTTCCATGAAAGCGATTTGAAAAACATATCCCGTGGCGCAATCGAAAAAATATCGACTACGTGTAGTGTCATGAGCTGTATTTTATCTGCAGTAATGTCATAGCGCAGTGCAGTGTCAAAAAACTTAATTTGAGCCCCTCTCAAATAACCATCATCCGGATCAAGTATGCCATGGAATTCAGGGCGAATCTTCAGCTCGGTATACATTTCTCCTTTGCGCACGCCGGTGCCAATGCCAGCCATAGTTGTTCCATGTCCCGTCTCAGGTTTGGCTGGCTCAAAAATCTTATACGGATCATCGACGGGTAATCCGAGATTACTGCGTTCACGGAGAATAGCGAGATACAGTTTCGAGTAAATATCTTTTTCAATCTCCTTACGGGCAAACCTGAACTGCACATATCCGGCGGACAAATCGAGGATTTTCATTTTTTCACTATCAGGGATATTTTCAGTACGTAAGCTTTCCGGCTTTATTGAAGACAGTGCAATATTATTTGCAAGCGTTTGTCCATGAGCGTCAAGCAAAGAGACAATATTTCTGATTATAGTGCCTTGCGATGGACGATATTGCACTCCCTCGACAATTCCGCTTTCTTTGATAATTCTAACAGTATGAGTGGGCAGAACAAAAATACCGGTTTGCTCAGTCAGGTGCAACTCAGGTCTGGCCGCTTCAATCAGAAACAGCAGGTTATAGGAGCAATTTTCATCAAGAAAATAATATGAGGAGTTAATGTTTTGCAGTTCCCATATATGGTAGACCATCTTTTTTACTTCATCTTCGGAAAGTGTAAGCCGGTATTCCCACATGTCCCGGTGCTCAAGGTCGTTATATTCCTTAACCTTAATGTAATAGGGCATCATGGAATAATACCCCTTATACATTCCGGTCAGCCCCTTCCACGCATAGAGAAAGCCGTTTGTATCAACGGAATCAGCGGAATAATTGGCCGCGTAGGAGATGAGATTGCTCCTTTTGCTACTATCAATCCGTATCAGTGTGTGGCCAAACATGGAGGCCGGGCTGTTGATATGACCAACCGGAAATACAAGCACCGCCGACCTGGCGTTAACCGTGTCAACTGCTTTGTCCCTCTCTGTACAAGTAAACCCGGGGAGTTTCGATGTGTCAATATCGAGCCTGTTTTTGAGCCATTCATAACGTGCCGGAAAACGACAGGCAGCATTCTCACCATCCTTTTGAGCGGGTATGAAAAAACTTCTCAAGGTTGCTTCCAGTTCGGTCTTGCTATCCGTCCTGCCGTCCGGGGAGAGAAAAAAATGAGTATCATCTATTTTGCTTTTGTAGCTGCCGGAAAGGGTTTTGGTATAGTGCAGCAGTACATGCCAATCCCTTTCTTCATGAAGCCGCAGGTCTCTGGCTTTGGTTACGATCTGTTCAACATATGAATCATCGAGAGACAACGCTTGAGACGCTACAAAAGTAGAGAGAATAAGTGCAGTAAAAAATATGGCAAGGGCTTTAAAGGTGTGGGTCACTGGCAACATCCCGTGGTCAAATAAAAAGAGGCGCACAAATATAATCTGTGCACCTCTTTTGCTCTACTAAATAATGTGATCAGTTATTGGCGACGGTTACTGCATTGTCGATCACTTCAGCAAGCACAACATTTTCAGATGTGAAAATTTTACCGAAATTGGATTGCATTCTGGAGTTAAAAGCAACTGTCTGAGCAGGAGCGACACCGAGCATTTCTGCAAACGTATCGAGTGTCTCACCTTTTCCCATGGCGATGTCTTTTGCAAGGTTGTCCATGTTGGCCTGAACGAACTTATTGAGTTGTTCATTCTGGACAAACTTTGAAGGTTGCTTGCAGTTTGATGTGCCGGATGAAACGCCAAACGTCTGGCTTCCTGAAGTACCGTTAGTCGTTGCCTGAAAGGCCTGAAAAAGGGTTGAGTCATCTGCTTTGTTTTCCCAGGCCAAACTTCCCAAACCGCAGCCGACGTTGGTTTGTGCTGATCCCGCAAATGCGGCACTCGACATGACTACGGTTAATGCTGCCGCCATCAAAATCTTTTTCATACGTTACTACCTCCTTTTTTTAGTTATACTGCCATTCAAACATTATTATTTAAAATAGTCAATATTTCTTGCGATCAACCGGAATTTTGCCGTGCAGAAGAATATTCCTGTTGTCACCACATGAATTAACCACAAAAACATGACCAGTGGTTTCCCTCCCGCCGTTCTTGACTTTCCCGCCCACCTTTGGCAGTATGTTAGCCATGAAAAAACTAACCAGACAAATACACATCGGTTCTATAGCGGTTGGCGGTGGCGCTCCCTGTTCGGTGCAGTCGATGTGCAGCACCGATACCCGTGACGTATCCGCAACCATTGCCCAGATCAACGGGCTTGCCGAAGTTGGCTGCGAAATAGTTCGTTGCGCGGTGCCGGACCTGGATGCAGCCCATGCTCTGGCGCAGATCAAGCAACTGAGCCCGATTCCTGTCGTCGCCGACATCCATTTTGACTACAAACTGGCGCTGCAGGTTCTGGAGGGTGGCATCGACGGACTGCGTCTCAATCCGGGCAATATTGGCGAGAAATGGAAGGTTGCCGAGATCGTCGCGTCGGCTGCCGAACGCAAGGTGCCGATCCGGATCGGTGTCAATGCCGGTTCGCTTGAAAAAGAGTTGCTGCAGCGCTATGGACACCCGTCTCCCGAGGCTATGGTGGAATCGGCGCTGGGGCATATCCACATTCTTGAGGATTTGAATTACCGGGAAATCAAAATTTCACTGAAAGCATCCGACGTGATGAAAACCGTTGCCGCGTACCGCCTGTTTTCGGAACAGTCCGATTACCCGCTCCATATCGGTGTTACCGAGGCGGGCACGCTTTTCTCCGGCACGATCAAGTCGTCGGTTGGGCTCGGCATTCTGCTGGCGGACGGGATAGGCGATACGATGCGGGTGTCGTTGACCGGAGAGCCGAAGGATGAGGTTCGGGTCGCATACGACATTCTAAAAGCGGTCGGATTACGTCAGCGCGGGGTAAATTTCGTTTCCTGTCCGACCTGCGGGCGCTGCCAGATCGACCTGATCCGGGTGGCGGAGGATGTCGAGAAACGGCTGCAAGGGGTAGACCGGCAGATTACCGTTGCCGTCATGGGGTGTGCCGTGAACGGGCCGGGTGAAGCACGGGAAGCGGATGTCGGTATTGCCGGGGGTAAAGGGGAGGGGCTTGTCTTCCGCCACGGCGAAATAGTCCGCAAGGTGTCGGAAGATCAGCTGGCCGATGCATTGCTTGAGGAAATAGCCCGGTTGTAGGGAGCAACGATACGCAAGTAGTGTCACATCAAATACATTTACCGCAAAGACGCAAGGCTCGTAAAGAAAGTCAACACCAAGTGATTTAAGTTTATGGTTTTAAGTCAATAATTTGTTTTGTATTTTGATTCTCTTTGCGTCATTTGTGTTCCAACTGCCGTTTAAAGTATTTTTTTTGTCGCATGATGTTTGTTTGGCTGTAATTAACCTTGTGCAATTCAAATTCTATTGTGGAGATGTTTAATGCTGTATTCACGTTATTTTATACCGACCATCAAGGAGACTCCCTCCGATGCAGAGGTGGTTTCGCATCAGCTGATGCTGCGTGCCGGGATGATCCGCAAGCTTGCTTCCGGGATCTATAACTACCTGCCGCTCGGCCTCCGTTCGATCCGCAAGTTCGAGAACATCGTGCGCGAAGAGATGAACAGGGCCAATGCCATTGAGATGCTGATGCCGAGCGTTCAACCGGCGGAACTGTGGGAGGAGTCGGGACGCTGGGCTTTTTATGGCAAGGAGTTGCTCCGCTTCAAGGATCGTAAAGAGGCTGAGTTCTGCATGGGTCCGACCCATGAAGAGGTTATTACCGACATGGTGCGGCGCGAGATAAAAAGTTATCGCCAGATGCCGGTGAATTTTTACCAGATCCAGACCAAGTTTCGCGACGAGATTCGCCCCCGCTTCGGCCTGATGCGCGGCCGCGAGTTCATCATGAAGGATGCTTACTCGTTTGACGTTGACAGCTTTGCCGCAGATCTCTCCTACGAAAAAATGTTCAATGCGTATATGCGCATTTTTGAGCGGTGCGGGCTTAATTTCCGGGCGGTCGAGGCCGATACCGGGAGTATCGGCGGTTCTTCTTCGCATGAATTCATGGTGCTGGCCGATTCCGGTGAAGACGCTATTGTTTCCTGCGGCGCATGCCGGTATGCCGCAAATATTGAAAAAGCTGAATCTCCTTTGTTTACTGCTGCATGCGATGCTAATAGTGAACCGTTACAAAAGGTTCCGACTCCGGAAATGAAAACAATTGCCGAGGTCGCCGCATTTCTGAACGTGCCGGCGGATCAGACGGTAAAATCTCTTGTGTACGCTTCCGACAGTGGTGAACTCGTCATGGCGCTGCTACGGGGCGATCATGAACTAAACGAGCTCAAGCTGAAGAACCATCTGGGGTGGGACGAGATTCTGATGGCAACCGAAGAACAGATTATGGCCTGCACCGGTTCGCCGGTCGGCTTCATCGGGCCTGTCGGTCTCATTCAGAACATTCCGGTCATAGCCGACAGGGTCGTTCAGGGGATGACTAACTTCGTAACAGGCGCCAATGATAAGGATATGCACTATATCAATGCCAATCTCGGTCGTGATTTTGAGGCTACGCGGTTCGTCGATATCCGTACTGTCGAAGCCGGCGATGCCTGTCCCCGCTGTGAATCGGGAAAACTTGAAATGTGGCGCGGCATCGAAGTCGGGCATGTGTTCAAGTTGGGGACGAAGTATTCCAAAGCCCTGAACGCCACCTATCTGGACGCCAGCGGTAAGGAACAGATTATTTTCATGGGATGTTACGGCATTGGCATCGGCCGCACCGTGGCGGCGGCGATCGAGCAGAACCATGACGAGAACGGCATCATATTCCCGATTCCGATCGCTCCGTTTCACTGTTCGGTTGTGGCTGTCAACACCAAGGATGCAGGTGTCATGGCCGCCGCCGGAGAAATTTATTCCCGCCTCGAAAAACTTGGAATCGAGGTGCTGTTCGATGATCGTGACGAACGGCCGGGAGTGAAGTTCAAGGATAACGATCTGATCGGAATACCGCTCCGGATCGTGGTTGGCAGCAAAGGTCTGGCCGAAGGGAAGGTCGAACTGAAAATCCGCGCGACCGGCGAAGTTCTGCTGGTTCCGGTCGAGGACGTGACCACTGTCATCAAAAATTATGTGGATGCAGCATTGGCTCCCAAAGAATAACCGATAACGCCGGCGCGAGGTTTTGTAATGCAGCCAGACCTGATATGGGATTCCCAACATGAATGTATGCCTCGTGAAGAGCTTGAACAGCTCCAGTTGGAGCGCCTTCAGGCAACCTTGAACCGTGTCTACAAGAATGTGCCCTGTTATCGTACCAAATTCAACGGACTCGGCATCGTTCCGGAGGATGTTGCGTCATTGTCCGATCTGGCGAAGCTCCCTTTTACGACCAAGGAAGATCTGCGCCTTAATTATCCCTACGGGATGTTTGCGGTGCCGCTCCGCGAGGTGGTCCGGATTCATTCGTCGTCCGGTACGACCGGAAAACCGACCGTTGTCGGATATACCAAAAACGATCTCAAAATGTGGTCCAGTCTGGTGGCGCGTTTCATGACGGCGGCAGGCGTTACTCACGATGATGTCGTGCAGATTGCATTCGGCTACGGTATGTTTACCGGAGCATTCGGACTGCATTACGGATCGGAGGCGATTGGCGCGGCCGTGATTCCGATGAGCGGCGGGAACAGCGACAAGCAGATCATGATCATGCAGGATTACAAATCTACTGTGCTTGTCTGCACCCCGAGTTATGCGGTCACCCTGATTGATCGGATCGAAAAGCAGGGAATCGATCCCCAGACGCTTTCTCTCAGGGTTGGACTGTTTGGTAGCGAACCATGGTCCGAAGCGATGCGTACCGAAATCGAGTCACGTCTTATGATCAGCGCTACCGACAATTATGGCCTTTCCGAAGTTATCGGTCCTGGCGTTGCTGGTGAATGCCGCTGCAAGAACGGAATGCATATCGCCGAGGATGCTTTCATTGCCGAAATAATCGATCCGGAAACCTGTGAAGTTCTTCCCCCCGGTAGTGTCGGTGAACTGGTGCTGACGACAATAAGTAAGGAAGCGTTCCCAATGATCCGCTACCGGACGCGGGACATTACCTCTCTTGACTACGCTGCCTGCGCATGCGGCCGTACCACGGTCAGAATGAAGAAAACCAGGGGACGGAGCGATGATATGCTGATTATCAAAGGGGTTAATGTTTTCCCTTCGCAAATAGAGGAGGTTCTGGTTGCGATAGAAGGGTGCGAACCGCACTACCAGTTGGTTGTCGACCGTGTCGGCGCATTGGATGTGCTGGAGGTCTGCATCGAAGTGCGGGAGAATATCTTCTTCGACGAGATGAAAAAACAGCGTGCATTCCTCGACATGGTCGGAAAAAGAATCGATTCCGTACTCGGTGTCGGCGTTACCGTGAAACTGGTTGAACCGAACAGTATACCGCGGCACGAAGGAAAGGCTGAGCGAGTCATCGATAAACGGGTGATATGACACCTGCCGTTTATTTCATCACCTAGTTAAGCCGCTCACCAGCTGCCTTGCTGACGAGCGGTTTTTTTTCTGAACAGGTACGACATCTGCTTGAAACAATCGTTGTTACTTGACGAAATATCCCGGAGCAAAGACAGGAAGCCAATGACTATTAGAAAACTATCGGCAGGCGACATTATCGAATCTCGTTGTACCAAGTGTCGTGAAGTACTGAATCACAGAATTGTTGCCATGGTGGAAGGAAAAGTAGTCCGGGTCGAATGCAATACCTGTAATGGTGTACACAACTATTACCCGCCTCCATCGGCAAAAGAGGCCAAAGCCCCCCGAATTACCGTTGCCGGCAAAGCGCGCTCAACCACCGCTGTACCGCGTATGCCCAGGAAAGATCCGGCTGAAATAGAACGGGAAGAGTGGGCATCACTCCAACCGACATTCGATTATGACAAAGCGATTGCGTACAACATGAACGGCACGTATCAGGTCAAGCGGCTGGTCCTTCATCCGTCGTTCGGCCTTGGCATTGTGAAAGTGTTGATTGTTCCGAACAAGATGCAGGTCCTTTTTAAAGACGGGATCAAACTACTTCGATGCCAGTTCCTCTGATTGAAAAAATTATGCCTTGATTTATACAGCGGTTTGCATTACTAAATTATCTTTCTTACTGTATACAGCATAGCGACCCGTAGTCATATCTCGAACACACCTGAAAGGAGATACCGATGTCTGTCAAACCGTTTGTGTATCAAGAGCCGTTCCCGCTTGCCAAAGATGAAACCAAATACCGAAAAATCGAAGGCTCTGAAAAATACGTAACGGTTGAAACGTTTGCCGGTGCCGACGTGGTGAAGGTCGACCCCGAAGCTCTGACCGTTCTGGCCAATGCTGCGATGAAGGATGTTTCCTTCCTGCTCCGCCCTGCCCATAACGAACAGGTTGCCAAAATTCTGAGCGATCCGGAAGCTTCCATGAACGATAAGGGTGTCGCTCTTGCTTTCCTGCGCAACGCCGAGATTGCCGCCAATCTTGAACTGCCGGTTTGTCAGGATACCGGTACTGCCACCGTTGCCGCAAAAAAAGGTCAGCAGATCTGGACCGGCGTCAAGGATGAAGAATATATTTCCAAGGGGATTTACAAAACCTATACGGAAGAGAACCTGCGTTATTCCCAGACCGTAGCGCTTGATATGTACGAAGAGGTCAATACCGGCACCAACCTGCCTGCCCAGATCGATATTCTGGCTACCGATGGCAACTACTACAAGTTCCTGTTCATGGCCAAAGGGGGCGGTTCCGCCAACAAGACCATGCTGTATCAGGAAACAAAGGCGCTGCTGACACCGGGCAAGTTGTACAAGTATCTGGTTGAAAAGATGAAATATCTCGGCACCGCTGCCTGTCCTCCCTATCACATCGCTTTTGTCATCGGCGGTACCTCTGCCGATGCCTGCATGAAAACGGTCAAGCTGGCTACGGCCAAGGAACTTGACGGTCTGCCGACGACTGGTAATGCCCATGGTCAGGCCTTCCGCGATGTCGAACTGGAAAACAGACTGCTGGAGGCTGCCCAGAAGCTCGGCATCGGAGCCCAGTTCGGCGGCAAGTACTTCGCCCACGATGTGCGTGTTATCCGTTTGCCGCGTCACGGCGCATCCTGCCCGGTCGGTATGGCGGTGTCCTGCTCGGCAGACCGCAACATCAAAGCCAAGATCACTAAAGATGGTCTGTTTGTTGAAGAGATGGACCGCAATCCGGGACGCCTGATTCCCGAGCAGTATCGCGGCAAGCATGAGCATGGCGTCAAGATTGACCTGAACAAGCCGATGAAGGAGATTTTAGCCGAGTTGACCAAACACCCGGTATCGACACCGCTGCTGCTCACCGGCACTATCGTGGTCGGTCGTGACATCGCCCACGCCAAGTTTAAGGAGATCATGGACAGCGGCAAGCCATTGCCTGAGTACCTGCTCAATCACCCGATCTACTACGCCGGTCCGGCCAAGACTCCGGCAGGCAAGGCGTCCGGTTCGTTCGGACCCACGACCGCCGGTCGCATGGACTCCTACGTCGACGAGCTTCAGTCCAAAGGGGGCTCGTTGATCATGATCGCCAAGGGTAACCGCAGCCCGCAGGTAACCGATGCCTGCAAGAAATACGGCGGATTCTACCTCGGCTCAATCGGTGGTCCGGCAGCCGTTCTTGCCGAAGAGAACATCAAGAAAGTTGAGTGTATCGACTTCCCGGAACTGGGTATGGAAGCGGTCTGGAAGATCGAGGTTGAGAACTTCCCGGCCTTTATCCTGGTTGATGACAAGGGAACAGACTTTTTTAAACAACTCGGTCTATAATCGGCTGCAGCAGTCATACACAGAAAAGCCCCGCGTGCTGCTGCATGCGGGGCTTTTCTGCTTTTTCCGGGACGGTGGTTGCTACCTGTATAGTTTATGATACCATTATGTCTGAAGCCGTTAAGAAAATGAATATTCCGGATAGCGCAGTCATGAATGAACAGAGCGGACATGCCAGCACAGAGTCGTATTCCTGGGTGAATGAAATGTGGGGCGGGTTGGCTGCCATGCTGGTGGCACTTCCTTCCTCGGTTGCCTTCGGTATTCTCGTCTTTACCGCACTTGGTCAGGAATATGCCGGGCAAGGGGCAATGGCAGGCCTTCTGGGGGCCGCTGCCGTCGGTATCGTGGCGTCCCTGGTCGGGAGGACCGGCGGGTTGATATCGGCGCCCTGTGCGCCGGCAGCCGCTGTTCTGACCGCACTGACCGCAGGGTTGATGTCCGGCGGTGAGAGGGGGGCCGGACTCGAACCGGCTGCCATCATACCGCTGATGGCGCTGACCGTGCTTCTGGCTGCACTGTTTCAAACCCTGTACGGGGTTGTCGGTGGCGGAAAACTGATAAAATTCATTCCGTACCAGGTAGTGAGCGGTTACCTTTCCGGTGTGGGTCTGCTTATCGCTATTGGTCAACTTCCCAAACTGCTGGGTCTCCCCAAGGGGGTCCCTCTTTCGCAGGGAATGTTCACGCCGGAGATCTGGAAATGGCAGAGTCTGACGGTCGGGATCGTCACAATGGCAATCATGGCACTGGCGCCGCTCCTTACCAAAAAGATTCCCGCGGTCATTCTCGGACTGTCTGGAGGAATTGCAACGTATTTTGCCTTGGCCTTCTTTTTTTCTCCGCTACTGGAATTACATGGAAATCCACTTATCATTGGCCCGCTACAGGCTTCAGGCAGCTTTTGGGATGCGGTAACCGGCCGGGCGCGTTCGATGCTGCGGATCGATATCGCGTCAATTCACCTGATACTGGTCCCTGCCCTGACTTTGTCCGTGCTGCTTTCCATCGACACCCTTAAAACCTGTGTCGGACTTGATGCTTTGACCCGGAGTCGCCACAATTCGAACCGCGAATTGATCGGGCAGGGACTTGGTAACCTGGCATCGTTCCTGACCGGCGGAATTCCGGGCGCCGGTACCATGGGTCCCACACTGGTGAATGTTACCAGCGGCGGCCGCACCTATCGCTCGGGTGTCATTGAGGGCATTTTTGTTGTGCTGGCCCTGCTGCTGTTAAACAGGCTGATTGCATGGGTCCCTATCGGCGCGCTGGCCGGCATCTTGATGGTAATTGCATGGCGTATGTTTGATAAAAACATGTTCCAGTTGCTCCGCTATCCATCAGGCCGGCTTGATTTCTGTGTCATTGCCGGTGTGGTGCTGGTTGCTCTGACGGTAGACCTGATCGCAGCTTCCGGTGTCGGCGTGGCGCTGGCGATCCTGCTTTTTATCCGTGATCAGGTACATGGTTCGGTTATCCGCCGCAAACGTTATCTGAACCAGATGTCCTCAAAAACGCGACGTTTCGACAGGGAACGGGAAATCCTTGACCGGGATGGCGACCAGGCGGTTTTCTGCGAATTGCAGGGGAATCTGTTTTTCGGTACTACCGACCAACTTTTTACGCTGCTTGAGTCCGACCTCAGAACCCGTCGTTATCTGCTGCTGGATCTGCGCCATGTCCAATCAATCGACTATACCGCCGTTCACCTGTTTGAGCAGATGCACGCCCAACTGGCGGAGCGGGGTGGCCAGCTGTTGTTCTGTGGTATGCCGTCGGAATTGTCGAAACATCAGGACATTGAACGCTATCTTGAACAGATGGGACTGATTCGGGAAGAGGGGGTAAAGATTACCGAAACCCAGGATAGTGCCCTGGAATGGATGGAGGAACAGATTCTTGCAACTGCCGGTGTGTCGCGCGACCGTGACGAATGCCTGCTGGCATTGAAGGAATTCGGTCTGTTCCGCGAGTTCAATGACCGGGAATTGGCAAATGTGGAAAGCTGTGTCAGCGAGATGATGCTGGCTCAGGGGGGGAAAGCGTTTAGTCAGGGCGACCGGGGTGATGAGCTTTTTCTGGTGCGGCGCGGTAGTGTCCAGGTCATGCTGCCGCTTGAGGGGGGGAAGCGGCATCATTTGGCGACTATTGGCCAAGGGGGATTCTTTGGCGAGCTGGCTTTTCTGGATCGCGGCATACGTTCAGCCGACATTGAGGCCAAGGAGCCTACCGAACTTTTTGTGTTATCCCGTGCCCGCTTCAATGAACTTGCCCGGGACAATGCGGCGCTGGGAGTGCAGGTCTTTGCCCGGCTTTCGCTTGCGATTGCCGAACGATTGCGCCAGACCGACGCGGAGCTGAGCGTATTGGAAGAACGTTGAATATACCGAAACAAACCTGCATAATGCCTCTATGACTCCTCTTGCCTTCACCCTTATCATTATTTCGGCCGTCATGCATGCCCTCTGGAACCTGCTGGTGAAGCGGAGCCGTCACAAGACCGTGTTTATCTGGTGGATGTTTGTTGCCTCCGGCGGGCTCTTTACTATCACCCTTCCGTTCCTGCCCGGCCAATACCGGCAGCCCGATGCCCATACACTGCTGATGGCCTCTCTCGGCTCGGTCTGTTTCGTGCTGTATCATCTATTTAATGGTCGTGCCTACCGTGGGGGTGACTTGTCGGTGGTCTATCCGCTCTGCCAGACATCGATGATATATGTTCCCATCTGGGGAATGACACTGCTGGGGGAGCGTCTCTCCGCTACCGGTATCTGCGGTATCGTGCTGGTGGTCTTCGGCACCTATTCGATCCAGATGCAGCGCTTGTCGCTGGGAGAACTGGTGCGCCCCTTCCGTAATCTGCGCTCTCCCTCGGTGAGGGACGCCCTGGCGGCCGGTTTCATCTACTCGATCGGTTCGATTGCCGAAAAGAGTGGCGTCAGGAGCTATTCGCCGCTCTATTTCACCTACATGCTGGTGCTGATAATGTTTTTCATTATGTCTTTCAACATGTTCCGACCAAAGTACCGCTCCCTGATCGTAGAAGAGTTACGCGAACATTGGCCGTTGATCCTGATCAGTGGTCCGATTATGATGGCATCCTTCCTGACGTTTCGCTACGGGCTGAATTTGTCTCCGGTAAGTTATGCGGTTCCAGTCAGGCAGGTAAGTATCGTAATCGGTGTCCTGATCGGCATCCTCTTTCTCAGGGAATCATTCGGGAGGATCAGGTTGTTTTCGGCCCTGTTCATCATGGCGGGCGCAGCCCTGATCAAGTTCGGCTAAGGGGCCATACTCTTCAATGCGGCAATCAGCGGCCCATATATCCGTTCTGCAATTGCGAGGAATTCCTCTCCCCAAGGCTCCTCTGTGCCAAAACAGAGAGCCACGGCCTGATTATCGATTTCTCCGGGGATCCCCATTCGCAGATCTCCACGCCATGTCTTTTCCGCTTTCTGCTCCCCGTCCGTTATAATAGCCCAGGAAGTCTCGGGGAAAAACGGCAGTGGCCGTGTCGTCCCCTC
Organism: uncultured Geobacteraceae bacterium; assembly: GCA_903930585.1. Classification (GTDB taxonomy): domain Bacteria; phylum Desulfobacterota; class Desulfuromonadia; order Geobacterales; family Pseudopelobacteraceae; genus JACRCG01. The sequence goes on from CAIYZD010000239.1 coordinate 18,517, forward strand.
ACAGTACAGATCAAGCAAATCAGCCAGAATTGCTGCCGCATGTTCAAGAGGTGGTAATTCCAGAACCCTGTCCGATGCTATCAACATACTCTGCGACGGGTAACCGTCTGTTGTTGCGAGGTTAAGAAGCAGGTGGTCGAGCCAGATGGCGAGTCGATCCTTTCCCTTCATCCCCGCGCAGCGCCAGCGAAGATGTGTGCCGCTCCGACAGTTATCGAGGACGGCATGCAGGATTACCTTGTCGTGAGTAAACTCCACTGCAAGTGGTTCCAACGGTGTGCCGAGCTTCGCTTCGAGCGCGGTAACAAACCGGCGGCTTTTTTCCCATTCGGCTGTAAATACCGCTTTGCCGGCCGGCATGGGGGGGAGAACCCCGCGAGATCGGGCCGCTGACAGGCACTCCTCGGCCGTTGCCCCTTTCAGCAACTGCCCGACAAGCTCCTGTGAAAGAGTGTAACGGGAGAGTGCATCCAACGAAAACGGTTCGGTATCTTCCGGTTCTTCTGCCGGGTTAAACGGTCTCACGCCGAGGCGCTGTTCGAGAAAAGCGGCGGCCGGATTTGCCAGGAAACGCCGCAACTGCTGCAGGTCTATCTGCAGGAGCGATCTGCTGTCGAGTGGTATCGGCTCGTGTATGAATGTCCGCCGGGGGCTGTCTGACACGTGCCTCGCTTCAACTGCATGGCAGACGTCCCGGTCGTAGCTGAAAAAATGAGACGGGTCGTGACCATCAAAGTAGCAGGGACTAAACCCTTGAAGCCGGTGCCGGACCACTGCGGACGGAGGTGATATCCTGTCTGAATAGGAAAATCCCCGCGTCACATAGTCAATCAGTTCTGCGACCAGAACCGACGGCGGCAGTGAACTGTTGTCGCGATCGCTCTGGCCGTTGAAACTGATGCAGAAACGATCTTCCGCAGCCATGAGCGCCTCAAGGAACAGGTAGCGGTCTTCATCCCGTAGCGACCGGTCTCCGCGTCGTCTGGCGCCGTTCATCAGGCTGAATCCGGGAGGCCGCTCCGTACGCGGAAACTGCCCGTCATTCATTCCTGCCAGCCAGATTACCCGCATTGGAATACTTCGCATCGGCAGCATGGCGCAAAACG
>CAIYZD010000240.1 GCA_903930585.1 uncultured Geobacteraceae bacterium
AAAAGCACCTCGGACAAGGTGATCGGCGCCAAGCGCAGTGTGGTCTCGCTCAAACGCCAGCTTGCCGCCTACGACGAGCGCACCAAGCGGCCCACCCCGGCGCAGGAGGCCGAGAAGAAACGCCGAGCAAAACAGGATGAAATCGAGCAAGAACAGAAATTAGACAAAGCATTTCAGCGTCTGGCAACATTGATCGGTGATGAAAACCGGGCAATAGCTAAGGAGCTTTTCATGGAGGTGATGCTTGCCAAATAACATCCCAGAAAGGAAACCACTTTTTACTGACGAAGAGCGCACCATATTACGGGGCAAAATTCGTGTAGTACCGAAGCCGACAAAAAAGGCGAAGCCCCGCGGACCGGAATGGAATGGCCCGCAATTGTATGTCGGTAACGTATTTACCGATGATGGTTACGAGCCGGCCACGGATCAGGACTTCAAAACGGCGGGGACCACTTTTTACACTCGTTCTGAGGAGGGTGAATACACGGAATATACAGAAAAGCTACCCGCTTCAAAGACCGGAAAAAAGCCAAATATTGAACCGATACTGGCGTTAACTGAAGGAAGAGAGGCGGCGTTCCCTGTTACCGTGGTTGCGGATATGTTCACTGACACTCGAATGGCGGCAGCGTTAGCACAGATGGTTAAGGGTAAACTTTGGTACTGGGCTGAAATTGGTAAATACCTGGTTTTTGACGGACAACGCTTGACCACCGACGCACCAGGCGGCGCGTTTCCTTTTATGCTGCAATTAATCGAAGATCTTTATAAACAGGCGTTGGCGTGTTCCGATTATGCAATGCGCTGCGACATGCTGAAAGCAGCCATGAAAATAGAAGCACATGCCAGACAAGAATCAATACTGGCGTCTGCCAAACACCGCCCTGAGATCATTGTTTCATCATCTCAGTTAGATCAACACAAAATGCTGTTGACCGTTAATAACGGGACGATAAACCTTGAAACCGGCCAATTACAGGCCAGCAGTGCCGGTGATTTTATGACCCGTATGACCTCTATCGAATACAATCAAAATGCAAAAAGCCCAATGTGGCTGGCGTTTCTCAATCGTATTTTCGATGGAGACAAAGAAGTTATCGGGTTTATCCGTCGCTTTGTTGGATACTGTCTCACCGGAATGACAACAGAGCAGGTTTTAGTGTTTTTGTACGGTACCGGGTGTAACGGAAAATCCGTTTTTGCAAATGTTCTGAGCGCCCTTCTCGGTGACTATGCCAGCACAGCGGGGGCGGATCTTCTTATGGCCCGCGACAATAGGAACGCAACAAATGATATTGCAGCTCTTCGCGGGTCCCGCCTGGTTAAAGTCAGTGAGTTCGACGACGGTTCGCGCCTGGCTGAAGCTCAGATAAAAACCCTAACGGGTGGCGATCCTGTTACCGCGCGTTTCCTCTACCACGAAAATTTTACATTCGTTCCTACATTCAAGATTGTGCTTATCGGAAACCATCATCCAAAAGTCAGAGACACCGGACATGGTATATGGCGCAGGATCATCCTGGTCAATTTCGATGTTACTATCCCAGAAGATGAACGGGATCCAGACCTACAGGAAAAGCTCTACGCAGAATTGCCAGGGATACTTGAGTGGGCCGTCCAGGGTTGCCTTGAATGGCAGCAGGTAGGGCTAAAACCGCCGAAGTCAGTTCTAACCGCAACGAACGATTACCGGAAGGCTGAAAATATTATGAGCCAATGGTTGGAAGAGTGCTGCGTTCGGGGTGATGGTATGTCGGCATTAGCACCGGTACTCCTTAAATCATTCATAGAGTTTTCCGGATGGAGAAACACGACACCGCAAAAGCTCGGGCGTATGCTTTCTGATGCAGGATTTGAAAAGCAGAGGACCAATGGAAACAACATATGGCACGGGTTAGATGTTGAATCCACACAACAAAATAGCCATTGGACAGAAAAAGAAGACGACTATGACAAGCTTTTTTAACAGTGCAGATAGTGCAGATACAGCCCCTTTTCTGTGAAAATACGTGCGTGAGGAAGTTATATAGGGAAGTTTACGGAAACAGCACTCAATCTGCACTATCTGCACTGATTCGATTAAAACGATAATCCACGGAGGGGAAAATAAATGGAGGTAATGACTTGGATACCGTTACGGACCAACTGGCTACATCGGAAACTGGCGGCGGAAGAAAGTATTAATGACAGATAGTACCTGAACGGTTTATGATTCGGACATGGACCGCATATACATCAATCC
>CAIYZD010000241.1 GCA_903930585.1 uncultured Geobacteraceae bacterium
AGTTTCTTTTGAGCGGTGACGCTGTTGCGGTAGTGGAAGTAACCGACCCAACCCCTTACAGTGGCGTTGACTTCGTTTACTATCCACTCAAGAGGCCTGTTTGCCCGATTCTCTCTTGTGAGATCGGTTATCCGGTCTTTGATGGTCTTCAGTGATTTCTTTGAGGGTTCGACGTTAGGATAGAGATTCCCCGTCCTCCTGCTCTCCCCCATGTAGATCGAAAATCCAAGAAAGTCGAACTGATCCTTGAATGAGTTGACAATTTTAGTCTTTGTCTCATTCAGGGTCAGCTTCAACCGCTCCAGTATCTTTCGCAGTACTGCCATAGCCTCGCCGGATTTGTTTCTTCGGCAGAGTATGACAATATCGTCAGCGTATCTGACAATGCGGGCTCCCAGTCGCTGTTGCAAGTTGTTCCGCTCCCATATCCTGTCAAGTATGTGCAGGTAGAGATTGGATAACAACGGTGAGATGACCCCACCTTATCTGAAGTAACTCGTTATCCGAAGTAAATACAGTAAGCGCCTATTATTATCGCATGTATTCTATATTTACTTCGGATAATATTTTCAAAAACTGGTTAGCCAAGTAAGTAAATCTTCGTCTTTGGTCCAATGAGGTAATTGGGTTGAGATCATGTCCGGATAGGCTTTTTCCAGAGCTTTACGTTTTAATTCCGTATCTGTACGGGCATAGATTTCTGTTGTTGATATATCGACATGCCCCAAAATATCGCGGATGTAAATCAGGCTAACACCTGCTTGCAGTAAATGCATTGCCTTCGTATGCCTGAAGCTGTGAGGAGTAATCTTCCCCGGAATTATTGAAGATATTATCCTTGCACGAGAGACATATTTATTCAGAATGAACGAAATACCTTTGGTAGTCAGCTTGCATCGCTGACTGTTAAAAAATAGCGGGTAATCTTGAGTGCCGTTATGGAGTAAATGAGTCTCGGCCATATATTGTTTCAGTAGTGATTCAGTATTGGACATGAGGGGAACTTGCCGTGATTTGCGCCCCTTGCCGGTAAGAGTGATGATTGGTGGAGGATCCAACCTGACATCACGAACTTTAAGATCTGCCAATTCTTGTACTCTGGCGCCAGTGTCATACAGTACCGAAAGCATTATTAAGTTGCGACGCCCACTTGCTTTCGATAGATCCGGCTGTGCAAGAATGAGTTTTAATGCATCGGGAGTAAGGTAATTTACCGCTGACGCTGCTGCCTTTTTCATCGGAATAGAAAGAACTTTTTGGTACGACAATATGCCTGACGGATCCTCGGTCTGTGTATATCGGAAAAAACCATGAATACACGCCAGCCTTTGGTTACGTGTAGTAATACTGTTTTTTCTGTCCTGTTCAAGCCACGTGAGGAAGCCAACGACGAGCGGTTCATCGATGCGTTGCAAACAGAGACGTTCAATAGACAAACCGCAGCTATGCTTGCAGTATGTGAGAAACAGCTTGAAAGTTTCCCTATAAGATTTGATCGTATTTGGGCTTACATTGCGCTGCCCTGGTAGATATGCGGATAAATATTGAGACAATGCCTTTGCAAAGTCAGTTGGTTTCATAGCCGTCACCCCCCATTGCGGGAATGACATGACCGAAAGCATGTTCCACCTTCGCTGTAATATCTGGATAGAGTTCAGCGGTTAGTCTCAGGTATTGCGAGGTGTCACGAAATGAATGGTGCCCCAGATACGTTTTGAGAATTGGGAGGTAAGTAGATAAATCTTTTCCTTCCAGAACCCAGCGTTTAAGACAATGGACGCAGAATGTATGGCGAAAGTCATGCACTCTGGGCCCCTTTCCCCATCCGCCATGGGAAATACGGGCTTTCCAAAGGAATTTTCTGAAGTTTTTATAGATGTTTCCGATGGTTATCGGCTGATTATTGGGTGATGGGAAAAAATAATCGCCAGGTTCCGAGAACATATGGATTTGGTTTACATAGGCGTGGCATCGTTCGAGAAGTTCTGTGGATAAAGGGACCAATCTGTCCTTGTTAAATTTGCCGTCCCAAATCGTCAATACGCCGGTGAGTAAATCGACATCCCGGACTTTGAGATGCAGAGCCTCTGAAACACGTAAACCACAGCCATACAAGATGCGAAACAACAACGGCATGATCCAGTGTCTGTAGGGAACTTCGGCGCAGTAATGACAAGAATCGACCTGCTTATAAAATGCTGCAAGCTCGTGGTTACTGAAGATGTATGGAATGTATGCAGGACCTTTTGAAGTGATATTTTTGGGCAATACATATGCGTTAACTCCGATCCGGTTCATATACAGAGCCAGGTGCCTTATGATGCCCACCCTGTGCTGTACGGTGGCATACGCTTCGTTTGGCCGTTTCTGACTCCATATCAGTACCAGCTCCTTGGACAAAACCGGTTCCGTACACCCATACGTCAGACAGAACTGGTCGAACTTGTAAAGAAGTCGTGGGCTACTGTCAAATTTATAACCGAGGGAGCGTTTCTGGAGAATCATTCCCTGTATATACTCCTTGAGCGGGCTGCTATATGGGAATTCGGTCATGACTGGAACACCTCCTCTGGATTAAGTGCACATTCACGCAGCATGTTTATGTTCACTTTGAGATAGACGGCCGTTGAATCAGAGCTGACGTGTCCCAATATGTCTGAAATGACAGACAAGGGCGTGTTTTCCTCAAGCAGCCTACTTGCCAGCGTGTGCCGCAGGGAATGCATTCCTTTCTTCTTCTGGGGGCAAATCGGGATTTTAGCTAATCTCATGTATTTTACGACGATTTGATGAAGATGGTCTTCATCCGAGAAGGGTTCCAGAGGGGCGAGGTGCCGTAAAAATACATGAGGTGATTCAACCTTTGGTCGCCCGTTTTTAAGATAATCTATGATCGCCCAGCCAATATCGGGAAGGAGTGGCAGAGTCAGAGGTCTGGACGTTTTTGACTGAATTATTTCGATACGATTATCTTGCCATTTCAGGTTGTCCAGCTTCAGATGCTTGATATCCATTGTTCGGAGGCCCAAGCGTGCTACCAGGAGAATCATGGCATAATCCCTCTTCCCGGCGGGATTACCTCTGTCAATTATATCGAGCAATTTGGTGACATGATCGGGAGTCCATACTGATGGTATTCGGTTTTGCTTTCTGGCCTTGATGGCTGGTACGCTACTCGTGAGGTTTTGTGGATGAAATTCGTTGGTGCAGAGGTACCCTAAAAAAGACCGCATCGCACAAAGATGCAATTCTACGGTCTTGTATGCGTACCCCAACAGCGTGTTGATGTAACCGATAATATGTGTGGCGGCGATATCAGGGATATGCTTGATCTCTTGTGATTCCAAGTAGCTCAGAAACTTTTCGCTGATGGTTCTGTAGTGATTTTGCGTTACTTTAGAGTATTCCTTCTGCCGACAGTGATCCGTATAACAATGTAGCATTTCTCTGAATTCGTTATTTTGCAACAGCTCTTTCTGTTTGTAGTATCGGCGCAGAATGCTTCTATGTTGCTGGAAGTCACCAAGCATCCGAACGACTCGAAAGACGTTAATGATTGATTGAGTAAGTTTTCCAGTTTTTTCCAATTCGGAAAAATTGTACCGGTAGTCCAGAAAACGCATACCCAGGTCTTCTGTATAGTGGTTGGCTCCATTGCTTTCGCAAAACGTGACAATATGTCTCCACATTAAGCGATAGTACTTTACTGACTGGTTGTTGTAATGAAGGCGGTGTAGTTCTTTTTCCAGTAGGGCGATTAAATCGTGCAAAGGCAGGTCATTCATCGGCGTTCCTCCAAAATAAGTTAGTGAGATTGCTTTCCAATCTCCCAAACATATTTTTGGCCGCCGTATTATCCGAAGTAAATTGGAAACAATTAGAGAAATGATGAGGGGTTACAGCAGTTACTTCGGATAACGAGTTACTTCAGATAAGG
>CAIYZD010000242.1 GCA_903930585.1 uncultured Geobacteraceae bacterium
AGTATCGATTCAACCGCCGGTTCGACCTGCCAGCCATATTCACCAGACTGGTCTACGCCGCTACTCATACCGGACGTCGGCCAGAATGGTTCTTACGGCAAGCGCTCTATTAGAACGATTCAGGAAAGGAGATTGCCATGAAAACAAGTACGAAAGATCAGGTAGAAGGTACGTTTCACGAAATCAAGGGTAAGGTCAAGGAGGTCGCCGGGAAATTAAGCGATAATCCAACTTTGGAAGGTGAAGGCCTCGGCGAAAATATCGCAGGTAAAGTTCAGAAAAAGGTAGGGCAGGTTGAGAAAGTTCTGGAGAAGTAGCGGAGAGAGACTGGTTATAAACCGGTTTCAAATCAAGGATGCAAAAGGGGGATGCAATGCTGTGGACAATTTGCGTAATCCTGATAGTGCTTTGGCTGTTAGGAATGGTTTCTTCATATACCATGGGTGGTCTGATCCATATTCTGCTCGTAATTGCTATTATAATGGTGTTGGTAAACGTTATTCAAGGACGGAGGGCCGTTTAGAATCGAGGTCTGAGTTGAATAGAAACTACATCGGAGGAAATAAATGAAAACCAAAAATGATGGGCACACTGTTTTCAGATGTATGATTTTGACTCTGATGTCCGGTGTTTGCCTGCTCGCAATGGAACTTGTGATAGTCCCATGCAGTTATGCTGATGGCGTATCTGACGAAATGGCATCAAACGCTCACGTAGGTAAAATGAACGAAAAAGGAGTCACTATGAAAGGTTATGTACAAAATATTGAGGAACTTACCGTCAAGAATGAAGACTTTCGTCGGGTGCTTTACACGACAAAACAGAGCCAGCTCGTCCTCATGGCACTAAATCCCAAGGGTGAAATCGGGATGGAAACCCATAAGTCCGACCAGTTTTTTCGCGTGGAGGAGGGTTCCGGTGAAGCGGTTATTGATGGCGTTCGGACAGCAATTCGAGCAGGCTTCGCTATTATCATCCCTGGTGGGTCTAATCACAACATCATCAATAGCGGCACTGTTCCAATGAAACTCTATACGATCTATTCACCCCCGAATCATCGGGATGGCGTTATCCACCACACTAGAGATGAAGCAGAGGCCGACAATGAACACTTCGATGGCAAAACGACGGAATAAGGGAATAAATATAATGATAACCAAACAACATTTCACGACTGAACAAGCCCATGAAATAGGTGACAGGCTGGGCGTCGATTGGAACCGCTTCGACGTGGAGCAGTTTCGCATGGGTTTGGATGTTGAGTTGGAGCATGGTCTGAGTGATCCGTCAACGGATGTGACTGGAAATAACTCCATACTCACCGGCAAAATTGCGCTCGCACATCTCAATGAATTTGCCGATTACTACAGCCGGTTAGCAAAGATGGAGCGAGAACCAACTTTGTAAGATCATGAAAAATCAGCTCAAGAGTGAAAATATGATGGAGCGGGATTGGCAATGTTCGTCATGATACTGGTTGTTATCGGTGTGGCGTATGCTTAGGTGTCCTTGTCAAACAGTTTCATAACTCTAATTCCCGACACTGAAAGACACAGTAGAATCTCAGTCCACTCTCAGGTTGTCTGACTCAATCTGCCC
>CAIYZD010000243.1 GCA_903930585.1 uncultured Geobacteraceae bacterium
GCTCTTGTCAGGCTGACCTCTTCAACTGCCCTTGCCTCTGAGCATGGCGCTGCTGAAGGGCATGCAACAGAAGCTGCTCATGGTGCAGTTGCCGAGACGACACCGCAGGGGGTGCGTCTTGGTATGGTTATTGATATGCGCAAGTTTTCAGAAAAGCCTGAGATGCTTGACAATGCAATTGCTGCCTGTAACGACGCCCATAATATTCCCCACTTCGACAACCGGAAGAGTGAGATAAAATGGATCTGGAAGGCTCCATTTGAAAATGTCTTTCCGGCAGAGTCTTCCTATCATTTAGCAAAGAATGTGGAGAAAACCGATTTTGCAGTCCTGTGTAATCATTGTGATGATCCCCCATGTGTGCGGGCCTGTCCTACGCAGGCCACCTTTAAGGTGAAGGAAAATGGTATCGTGGCCATGGATTATCATCGCTGCATAGGCTGTCGTTTCTGTATGGCAGCCTGTCCGTATGGGGCGAGAAGTTTTAACTGGCAGGATCCACGGCCCTATATTAAAAAATATAATAAAGATTTTCCAAGCCGCATGCGGGGAGTTGTAGAAAAATGCAACTTCTGCGGTGAACGTCTGGCCCTTGGGCAGGAACCTGCCTGTGTGGAGGCCTGCAAAGGAACGGGAGCAATGGTTTTTGGTGATCTGAATGATGCGAAATCAGAAATCAGACAGCTCCTTGATAAAGAGTTTGCTATCCAGCGGAATGCTTCACTGGGTACGAAACCTTCAGTCTTCTACATAGTGTGAGGGAGTCATGATTGAAAAAACACTCAAAGGCAAACCGGCGTACTGGATCTGGCTTGCATTTTTAGGAATGTTCATGGCTGTGGGGGTTGCCTGTTATGCGCGGCAGTATCTCTTCGGTCTTGGATTGACGGGTATGAGCCGTGATGTCTCATGGGGTCTTTATATCTCCCAGTTTACCTTTCTGGTGGGTGTTGCCGCTGGAGGTGTGATGCTGGTTCTGCCCTATTATGTGCATAATTATAAGGTGTTCGGCAAGATTACGATTCTTGGTGAGTTCTTGGCCATTGGTGCCATCAGCATGTGTCTGCTCTTTATTATGGCCGATCTTGGTCAGCCGACCAGGGCTCTGAATGTGGTGTTTCATCCGACCCCTCATTCCATGCTGTTTTATGACATGATTGTTTTGAATGGATATCTGTTTCTTAATATTCTTTGTGGTTGGGTGATTCTCACTGCCGAAAGAAAACAGGTCCATCCTCCCAAGTGGATCTATTTCTTTGTCTATCTCTCCATTCCTTTTGCTGTTTCTATTCATACGGTGACCGCCATGCTGTACTGCGGTCTGCCCGGACGGCATTTCTGGCTGTCTGCCATTATCGCCCCGCGATTTCTGGCTTCAGCCTTTGCTGCCGGTCCAGCTCTTATTATTCTTGCCTGTCTGATCCTGAAGCGTGTAGCTAATTTTGATGCCGGCAAGGAAGCGATGAATAAGCTGGTGACCATTATTATGTATGCTGCCCTCTTGAACACCTTCTTTGTTTTTCTTGAGGTTTTTGTTGGCTATTATTCCAATATACCCGGTCATAAGCACAGTATAGAATATCTTTTCTTTGGACTTGAGCATCATGGCCATGTCTATAACAATCTTGTGCCCTTTATGTGGACCTCGGTGGTACTGAACTTTGGTGCCTTGGGACTCTTTGCTTGGCCTTATGCCCGGAAAAAGAATGAGTTCCTGCTTGGTCTTTCCTGCGTGATGATTTTTATTGCCTTGTGGATTGACAAAGGGCTTGGTTTTGTTTTTGCTGGATTTGTCCCCAATCCACTTGAAGAAATTACCGAGTATGTTCCTACTGCCAATGAGCTTGGCATCACCCTTGGAATCTGGGCCACCGGTTTTCTGATTGTGACTCTGCTTTATAAGATTGTAGTTGGTGTTGATCAGGAGATAGAATCAGAAGGAACTCCTGAAATTTGAGCAACTTAAATGTAAATTATGTTATTTGTTATGTTCATGAAAGGGTTCATTCTGGATTCGAAAATAACCGAAGGAATGTGTCGAGAATAATCCTCAACATACAGTAAGGTATAACCGGCTAGTCGCCTTGCACTAGTTGGAATAAGATATTGTTTGAAAAGCCCCCGCGTGATCGCGCGCTTTTTTTTTATACTTATCTGCAGTATAGTCTCAAACTGGTTTTAAGAGGGATGTTGCGTTACGATATTGAAGTATATGTGGTTTACGATCTTGAGTAAAAAAAGAATTCTCATAATTTCTTATTCATTTAGCAGTCAGACCAGAAATCTACTCCATGGATTGATTGATGGACTTGAAAAGAGTGGTGTGGAGGTCTGTTGGGAACAACTGAATCCGGTCGTTGAATTAAGATTTCCCATTGGGACAATCAGCGCAACGTTGATCATGATGATGCAGACCTTTTTGCGGAAGCGTTATCCTGTCCATCCAATCAATCAGAATTGTTTTGCCCAGTGGGATCTCATTATCCTGGCCGGTCCTACATGGTCATACAATCCAAGCGGTCC
>CAIYZD010000244.1 GCA_903930585.1 uncultured Geobacteraceae bacterium
GCATAGCGCGTAACTTCAAGAAACTTGTCCAGCAGCGGGTAACCCCCCTTGATGTACGAGTATTCGGCTCCCGTGCTCGTGGCGATGCTACGGCGGATTCTGACCTCGACGTTTTCGTTGTTGTTGAAGACGCAACCCGTGAAATTGAAAAATACGTCAGTGATTGTGCCTGGGAAGCTGGCTTTGAGCAGGATGTAGTTATCGTGCCGGTTGTCGTCAGCCAAAACAAAATCAAGGGAATCCTTAAGGAATCAGTCTTTATTCTGAACGTGTATCGTGAAGGCGTGACGGTATGACCGACAATCGAAAGGCTCTCATTGAATATCGACTGACACAAGCAAATGAATCTATCAGGGAAGCAGATGTACTTCATCAATCTGGTATGAGCCTGCGTTCGGTGATGAATCGATTGTATTATTCAATGTTTTACGCAGTACTTGCCCTGTTGCAGGAAAAGAAACTGGGAACATCGAAGCACTCCGGGGCAATTGCCCTATTTGACCGGGAGTATGTAAAGACAGGCAGTTTCCCCAAAGAGATGTCGAGGGCTCTGCATCGTGCCTTTGCCCTGCGACAAAAAGGGGACTACATGGAAGAGACTGAAGTAACTGTCAATGATATAGAAGAAATTAGACCGATAGCGGAAGAGTTTGTAGCAGGAGTTAAAAAACACCTGAGCCAGGATACCACTCCATCCCTTGTATGAACAGTTGTCCTCCATGAAGGCTCGTTATATCCCACTGCCAGCTTGTTTTGAACGCGGAAATATCTCCATAGCGGAACTACCCCGCTAACGCCGAAATATCCAGCACATAACAGTTCATAACTCGTGCAGTCGCTCTGTTTCACGCTCCGCCACCATTGTGGATATCCCGGGGACAATACTGATTAGCTCCTTCCGGCATTGCATTGTTGCGTGGTAAGCCTTTTAACGGAAACCAACAAAAGCTGTATGGGTCTTTACGAGCGAGCAGGAATAGGAATCTTTCGGGGTGATGTGGGGCGGGGCGTTATGGATGATATTGTGACAAAAACCCAACCGTGGTGTGAGTTAAGGGCCAAGTCAGCCGTAAATTGTTGCTCGGTTCTCGCGTGGTAAAAGTTGACGTTCACGAATTTTATGTACGGAGTTATCAATCATGGATGCTGGGCCAATTACAAATAATGAAATCATCTTTTATACTTCGCCGGAAGGGAGCAAAAAGATAGAGGTATGCTTTCAGGATGAGAATTTCTGGCTGACGCAGAAACAGTTATCGGAGTTGTTCAGCGTTGAAATCAATACTGTCAACTATCATCTGAAAGAAATATTTAAAAGCAGCGAATTACGTGAGGATTCAGTTATTCGAAAAATTCGAATAACTGCGGTGGACGGTAAAAAGTATCTTACGGCTCATTACAACCTCGATGCCATCATAGCGGTAGGATACCGTGTCAACAGCTACCAAGCTACCCAGTTTCGCATTTGGGCGACTCAAACATTGAAAGAGTTTATCATCAAGGGTTTTGTTCTGGATGACCAACGCTTGAAGCAGGGGAAACGCTTTGGCAAGGATTATTTTGATGAACTGCTGGAAC
>CAIYZD010000245.1 GCA_903930585.1 uncultured Geobacteraceae bacterium
GGCTACCGGAGTGCGTGAGGCACTGCTGCTGACGGAAAATCCCTGAAAAAAGCCGGTGGCGACATTTGCGATGCCAAGGGCGATCAGTTCCTGGTTTTCATCCACATAGTAGCCTCCCCGCAAGGCGTAGATGCGGGAGAGGACGCTCATGTCCGCGATGGAAACCAGCGCAATTGCCAATGCGCCACTTACCAGGGAGGTGCATTCGGTGATGGTGACATTCGGAATGCGGAGCGCCGGAAGCCCCTGCGGCAGTGTTCCGACTACCGCAAGCTGCATGTGGGCGTCCAGGTCGAACAGTACGACGGCCAGAGTGCTTCCGATCACCGCCACCAGTACGCCGGGCAGACACGGAGTCCATCGTCTGCAGGCAAAGATGATGAGCAGGCACGAGATGCCGATGCCGCTCGCAACCCAATTGACCTCCCCTTCCATGACGCCGCGCAAGAGAGCCGCTGCCGACTCCGTCAGACTCCCCGCAGGAACCGTAAAGCCGAGCAGTTTTGGCAGTTGGCTGATCAACAGCGTGAAGGCAATGCCATTCAGGTAGCCGTAACGTATCGGCTTGGAGAGCAGGTCCGTTACAAAGCCGAACTTTGCTACTCCTGCTAGGATACAGAGAATGCCGGCTATAATGGCAAGCATGGCGGCAAGCGCCGCAGCCCGTCCGGCATCACCGTGTGCCAGCGGCAGTATCGAAGCAGCGATCAGGGCGGTCAGAGCGGAGTCAGGACCCAGTACAAGAATCCTGCTCGGCCCAAATACGGCGTATGCGAGGAGCGGGATTATCGTTGCGTACAGGCCGTAAATGGCCGGGAGTCCCGCTGCTTCGGCATACCCCATGCCGACCGGCGCCAGAAGTGCCGTCAGTGCCACCCCGGCGCCCAGGTCCTGCAAAACCAGGGTACGGTTGTAGCGGGAAAGCATTGCCAGTCCGGGCAACCAGTGACGCAGGCCCCCTTTGCGGGTGTGGCGGATTTGTGGAGCAGCGGATTCGGGGTTTGTCACGGTGTGTGCCTGAAAGTAATTCCGGTTATTTAACGTGCTCCGGTCAGTCAGCTTCTGTTGCAGCGGCCGGATTTTTTTCCGGGTGCCACATTAACCCTATACTCCGGCATTTGGGGATAATGTCAAGTGTTAATGGAGAATTCTACTCATGAAAATAAACAAAAAGCGGGGGAAGATTGCTCTTCCCTCGCTTTTTGTTTGCTGCCGGTCCGCTGTGAACCGTTATTATGTGGAAATAACCGATCCCGTATTACAGTTTATTGTTCTCCAGGAACTGGATTGCTGTGAGGTTCCAGCTTTCACCGCCGTTGCTGTAGTCGATCGAACCCGCCGCAATGTGTTTGCCCGCATACAGATTTCCCCCCACGATGGCACATATGGGATTTCCACCCAGCAGATACTGACTGCGCAGGCTGTCCGGTATGGTTATTTCCAGTATCTGTTGGCCGTTAACGGTGTTTATTGCGTAGCTGGAGGTGCCGATACTGATGCCGGCTCCCTGGAATAGAGTAACTGTCGTCCCACCGGTAAATTGCGCATAGTAGCTAACGCTGCCATTGTGGTCGATGTATACCTGCGAAACGGTCGCAGGTACCTGGTTAAGGTTCGTTATGGATGAAGAGATGATATTGGAGCTGTTCAGAGAATACGTGTCTTTCACACTCGTCCAGACCATGTTGTAACGGATCGACCCGGAAGGGAAAATCGCCGTGCTGTTGACAGGCCAACTGAGACTGGTAGCCGCAGTGATGGTGGCCTGTCCCGATACATCGGTGGGTGTAATGGTAATATTGCCGCTATTGCCGCTGGTTCCTGCCGAGTTGTTGGTAACCGTAACGGTACCGTCGCTGTTGAAGGTTGAGGAATAATACTGGGGACCGTCAGAGCCGCTCACCCAGGTTCCGGACGTACTCAGGAAATATTTTGCGCCGCCGTTGGAAAAAATGTTGGTGGGGAAAGCCGTCGGCCGGGTGCTCGTCCAGCCAGGCAGAGTCGGATCGTAATAGGTATAGGTATCGGTTAGTGTTATGCCGTCAGTCGCCAGGCCAACCCGCTCAACAGCATAGGCAGCGACGCTCGTTGCCCCGCTTTGGTATGTACTCATATCCGTACTGTATATTCCTGCTTGCATGGCTACTTGAGCAGGTGACGCGGTTGCAGTTGTGACCGCAGACTGAAGAGTGGTAACGGCTGCGGCATTCAACCTGATCTGATACCGGTTGCTGTAATTCCATGCGTATCCCAAACTTG
This sequence comes from uncultured Geobacteraceae bacterium, assembly GCA_903930585.1. Classification (GTDB taxonomy): domain Bacteria; phylum Desulfobacterota; class Desulfuromonadia; order Geobacterales; family Pseudopelobacteraceae; genus JACRCG01. The sequence goes on from CAIYZD010000245.1 coordinate 2,260, forward strand.
TTCCCGGTACGGCAACCGGGTACGCACTTCCGCCTATAACGGTACCATCCTTTATCAGTGATCCGGTGTAGACGTTGCCATTCAGCTCAAAAAAGGTACGGTATTGCGTTGTCGTCCTGTTGGGCATCGGGTTTGATGCCACATAGGTCTTGATCCCGTTGATGGTAGAAACAATTCCGTTAGACAAGGTGTAGGTTGTCCCGTCAGCGGCAATTCCTACGGAACTCATAAGCACCGAAAGCGTGCTGCTCGTGGCTACCGGTGCCGGGGTGTTGCCGGTAGTAGTGGTAGTGCCGTAGTCAAAAACCTGATACGTATCGCCAAGGTTTGTCTGGGTGAATTTCGTATACGCTGCTCCTGCTCCCCACGTTGCAGTAGAACTGAGAAGTGAGGAATTGTAATACAGAGCGCCAAAAAACTGTGCGAAATCGGTTGGAGCGGAAATCACCGCGCCGGTTAAAGGAACTGTTGAGTAGTTGGTACGAAGATACCGTTCCACAACGGTCGTGCCGTCTACTGCAAACATATCTTCTTTGATGGCAGTTCCCTGGTAGCTGATGTCATTAATGTAAATCGGATTCGAGCCGACAACAATCTGCCCGCTGACGAGATATCGAACAGGCGCTGAAGCCGCAGCAGGTATAGTTAACGTGCTTGAAATCGACGTCAACGGTGAATTGGTCATCCTTTGAGTGCCATTAATGAGTGGGGATGCGGGGAGCGAGAAGTAATTTGTTACAAAATAATTTGAACCGGACACCGGCAGGCCTGATACCGGCAAGTTCCAATATAATTTGTAAGATGTTTTTGGTGACAATACAAACTGTTCATAGACTGCCTGATCAGCACTAAGCACCGGTGCCGGCATCATGATAACCGTCACCACATCCGTCGTCTGCCCGGCCACGACGGTCACATTGCTCACCACCCCTTGATAGAGGAGATTGTTTGTAGAACCGAGTGCAGAAGCGGTGACCGTCCTGCCGGTTCCGGCCGGTACGCCGGAGATCGTACCGCTACCGGCAGAAGCCGGGAAGGTCTGCTGCATGGTGGTCATTCCTGTGCCTGATATTGAAATCCGGACGGTTACCACGTCAGACGGTGCAGAGGCAACGCTTTTGGCGGTAACCTTGTCCCAGGTCAGCTTTGCTGAAATGGAACCCTGCCCCTGTGTTGACGCCGAAGTGCCGCTGCCGCTACAGCCTGCCAAGATGAAGAGCGAAGCTGAAATAAGAATGGCCACAAACTGTGTGCATACTTTTGTTAACATTTGGTTTTCCTCCGTAATATGGACGCTCTGTTAGTTGGGTTTGTCATATCTCTGCTTACCATGTGGCTGTAACTGACCCGGTCGACGATGTAATCGTCGCAGTTCCGGTAATCGATCCGTATCTTGCTGTAATTGTTGAGGATCCTGTCCCAATCATTTGAGCCAGTCCGCCACTTGCGATAGTGGCGACAGATGTATTTGATGAACTCCAGATTGCCGAGGAGGTAAGGTTGCCGGTTGAAGCGTCTGAATACGTCCCGGTAGCGGTGAATTGTTGGGAAGAGCCGGCAGCTACGCTCTGATTGGCTGGAGAAACCGCTATGGATACAAGATTCGGGACAAGTGTACAGGTCACGGTGGACAGCGCTCCGGGCGGGCTTGTGTCGGATTCGGTTGCGGTGAATGTGGTGGCCGTATAGCTGTTCAGTGTTAATGTGGCAATATTGGTGGACGACGTAAACAGTAATTGACCGGCAGTGTTGATACTCCACGTTCCGGCAGTTCCGTTGTTCTGTGAATAGGTTCCGTCGGCATTGCAGGTAATGGTGCCGGTTTGACCACCACTGGTTGAAAAATTGTAAATTTTTCCGCTGATCTGCGCAGAAGTAAATACTTTGTTTTTTGTTACCGTCCAGGTTGGCTGCAACCCGGTGTTATCCGTAACCGAACCGCTTCCCGTACCCGTTCCGGCATTCAGGCTGCCGCTTCCATGAGCGGCTAACGTACCGGAATTTACAGCAACTACGGCGACGTCGTATAAACCGGTTGCTGTGGGAGCAAGATACGTTGTTACAAAACTGCCGGCACTGGATATCCCCGAGCCTCTGCCATAAACGTCAATGGAAAGAGGTATGATGGTCCCATCGGAGCCGTTTACGGTATATTTGCCGGCAACCGGATCAAATCCGTTGAGTGAAAACGCGGTCAAATCAATGGGGGGATTGACCCCTGCCACGATATTCACGAGTTTCTGGCCGCAGTAGAATATTTTACTTCCTGACGTGCCCGAGCTGGTCCAGGCGGTTATCCGGAACAGGTACGGCTCGGATGTCGCCGGTGAAACCGGATCGGGCAGAAAAATTGTTGTGTTTAAGGCGCTTGCCACTGACAGGTCTTTATATACGGTGCCGAGTGCAGGGTTTGCCGGAATAATATCAAGAACGATGCTCTCGGCGCCAAGGCTCTTGATAGTAGGGTTGACCACAGACGACGTGTTTGAAAAAACAACTTTCAGCCCGACCTTTGATTGAGCCGGAGTGCTGCCACCGCCGGAGCATCCGGTAAGGAGCGCCAGCATCGCCAATACTATGATTGATATGGTTAATTGTATTATTTTCATGTCATTTCCCCTTAGAACAGCATGGATACGCCGAAGCTGGCTGATACCTGGCGGGTTGTGGAACCACCCTGCACGGCATAGTCGGTGTAGACCGGTACGTTGACCCCCAGGTTTGCCGAGGCATTCTTCTTGAAGTAGTATTTGAATTCCGGTGCAAGATCCAGAGTGGTAAGGGCGTTGTTCTGGGCAAGACCGTCAATCTTGGTTTCGAAGGAGTGCAGACCTTCCGCGCGAACCCCGAACCAGAGGTCGGAAAGTACCAGCGTGTGCTCAACTGCGGCCATGTAGGATACGGTGGTTCCGTACTCAACGCTGCTTCCGAGAATGGTCGGTTTGTTCAGTGGTTGGGTAACACCGGCCATGAGAGTGCCACGGAAGTCGCCGAATCTCTTGATGACTTTTTCGGTAAGGGTGATGTCATACGTGCCGGTGCCGAGTCCCTTGTCCGCATCCCCGCTGGGAAACTTGGCGGTAACAAGCGAGAAGAGCGCGCCGAGGCCATGTTCGCTTCCGATGCGGTGTTTCAGAGTTAAACTGACGTCACCAATGCCGGTATTGGTAGCGGCGGAGCCGGTAGCATCATCAAACTTGGCGGTGACAACGGGAATATTCATCTGTACGGCAAAATTCCGGTTGATCGCATAGCTTACCGGAATGGTATAGACCTTGAGGTTGTCACTCATGACGGCATCTACGCCGATGCCGATTTTTGGAGCCGGTTTGGCAGCCGGAGCAGCCGGAGCA
>CAIYZD010000246.1 GCA_903930585.1 uncultured Geobacteraceae bacterium
GAAGATGAATCCGGCGATGACTCCCAGAATCGGAGAGATGATCAGTGCCAGAATGATTTTTTTCAGCCCGGTCCATTGCAGCGCCGAAGGCCCGACATGGGCGATAACCGCCCCGATAAGTCCACCGACGATCGCATGCGATGACGACGAAGGGAGCCCGAAGTACCAGGTCATTACATTCCAGATGATGGCGCCGATGACACCGGCCAGCACAACCATCTGGGTGAGATGGTCTGCACTGATGATGCCGGTACCGATGGTTTTGGCCACTTTGGTGAATGCCATCGCCCCGGCAAAATTGAGAGTTGCAGCCAGAATAATGGCTGCCTTGACCGAAAGCGCCCGCGTGGAGACACTCGTAGCAATGGCATTGGCCGTATCATGAAAACCATTGATGTAATCGAAAAGAAGCGCCGCCAGGATCACCAGACAGAGCATCACCAAAGCCGGATCAAGCATTCTTTACCACCACGCTTTCAAGAATATTGGAAGCATCTTCGCACTTATCGGTGGCCTTTTCGAGCGTCTCATAGATTTCCTTCCACTTGATCAACTGGATAGGGTCCTTCTCTTCATCAAACAAACGGCTGATCGCTTCGCGAGAAACCCTGTCGGCTTCATTTTCCAGCGAGTTGATCTCGACACACGCCTCAAAAATCTGCTCATTGGTCTTCTTACCCAGCATGGCAACGGCTTTATCAACCGCATGGCACGACTGCAAAATAATGAAACCAAGTGATTTGGCTTCAGGCGGAATTGACTCCACGTTATACATGATCACCCGCTGTGCCGAGGCGTCGATCAGATCGAGAATGTCGTCAAGCTTGGAGGCAAGCGCATAGATGTCTTCCCGGTCAAGTGGCGTTATGAAGGTTTTATTAAGTGTCTGGATAATCTCATGGGTAATGGAATCACCTTTATGCTCGATATCCTTGATCCTGCGCTGGCTTTCAAGAGGATTTTCAAAATCATCAAGCATCTCCTTAAGCAGCTTGGCCCCGACAATAATATTTTCCGTCATTTCTTTAAACAGCTTGAAGAATTTCTCTTCTTTGGGAATAAATCCAAACATTAAGTACGCCTCCGTAAATTTTCATGCAGATGCATTTAAAAACTTGTGAGCAATAGCACACTTTACGTTTTCTTTACAGAGTAAATTTGCCCATATCTCCCTTCCTCGGAGTAACATGAGATTGCCTTTACCGGCAAAGTGCAGTATTATTTATCATTTTTTACGAAGGAGTTTCACATGAATTTGCTCCATGCTGTCGTACTTGGCGCTCTGCAAGGCTTTGCCGAAGTACTCCCGATCAGCAGTTCGGCTCACTTGATCCTGATCCCCTGGCTGCTTAAATGGCCCGAGTCCGGCCTGACCTTTGATGTCGCGTTGCACGTGGGAACCCTTTTGGCTCTCGCGCTCTATTTCTGGCGCGACATCATTGAACTGGTGGTTTCTTTCTTCGATGCCATTGTTGCGCGCTCGCTCAATACCCCGGCCCGAAGATTGCCGTTTTTAATTATTGCCGCCACCGTTCCGGCTGCCGCGGTCGGCAAACTGTTTGAACATAAGGTCGAAGAAATCTTCCGTTCCAATCCGCTGCTGATCGCTTCATTTTTGATCCTGTTCGGTCTTATACTGGGGTGGGTCGACTACATGGGGCGCAAACGCCTGATACTGGACGACATCAAGACATCCAGCGCTCTGACTATCGGCCTGATGCAGTGCCTGGCGTTAATTCCGGGCGTTTCCCGCTCCGGGATCACCATTACCGCAGGACTGATGCTCGGTTTCACCCGCGAGAGCGCCGCCCGCTTCTCATTCCTCATGTCATTGCCGATTGTCGCCGGCGCCGCCCTGCTTAAAAGCCTACACCTGCTCAAACATGGCATCCCTGCCGGGGAAGCGCTGCCGATGCTGGTAGGTATCACCGTTTCGGCAGTAACCGGATATATCAGTGTCGCTTTTTTGCTCCGTTTTGTACAAAAGCAGAGCCTTGCGCCGTTTGTCTGGTACCGGGTTATCGCAGGAGGCGGCTTGATTATCACAATTCTGTCGGGTTTCAAGGGGTAGAAATCGGGAGGATGTATGAGCGGCAGTATCAAAGAGTGGCCGACAGACGAGCGACCGCGTGAAAAGATGCTTAAAGGAGGTGCTGCAAACCTCTCCGATGCCGAATTGCTCGCGTTGATTATCAGAAGTGGCGATCCCGGCAGCAGACAAAGCGCTATCGACCTTGGAAGGGAACTGATCAAACATTTCAGCGGCAATCTCCGCGAATTGGGGAGCGCCGACCTCAGTGAATTGTGTGCCATCAAGGGGGTCGGACTCGCCAAAGCCACGAGCATCAAGGCAGCCTTCTCCCTGGCGTTACGTTTTCAAGGTCGTAAACTGGAGCGCCTTGACCGTTTCACCTCCCCGCAACAAATCTTCGACTATTTCCACCACGAATTCCGTGACAGCCGCAAAGAATATTTTCTGGTGCTGCTGCTGGACGGAAAAAACCGTATCATCAAGCGCGTCCAGGTCTCTGAAGGGAGTCTCAACCAGAGCATCGTTCACCCGCGCGAGGTGTTCAGTCCGGCGGTCAAGGAATCGGCAGCGGCCGTGATCCTGATACACAACCATCCCACCGGAGATCCTGCCCCCAGCAGCGAGGATATTGCCATTACGCGACGCCTGAAGGAAGCCGGAGAGATCATGGGGATCAAGGTACTGGATCACATCATTGTGGGAGATGGTGAATACTTGAGTTTCGTGGAGCGGGGGTTATTGTAACAGCGCCTCATCCGCTGCCCGTTCGGCTGCCGCCACACAATCGTTCAACCCGATGCCGCGATAGGAGTTACCGGTCAGGATCAACCCCGGATGTGCCCTCTGCAACTCTTCCACCGCCTGCAACCGCGCGCCATGCCCGACAGTGTACTGCGGGATGGCCTGCGGATGACGGAATACCCGGACAAATTCCGGCGCGGCCTCGATTCCCATCGTTCCGGCCAGATCCTGCCTGACCCGTGCCACTACTTCATCATCGCTTAACCGGACGTATTCCGGAAAGCAGGCTCCTCCCATCATGCTGCGCAACAGCACCTTCCCCTCGGGAGCACGGTTTTCGAACATGCTTGAATCCCACAGGGTACCCAGCGTGTTCAGCCCCTCCTTTTTCGGAATCAGATAGCCGAACCCGTCCAGAGAGCGACTGATCCGCTCGCGGCTGTAGCCGAAACAGATTACCGTCATACTGGCGTACGGGATCTGACAGAGAATCGAAGTCATGGCCGGGTCAAGCCCGTCAAGCATACCGGCGGCCGCAAACGCGGGGGATGCGATGATAACAATATCCGCTTCCCGGTCGCTGCCATCCTCGCACGTGACCCGGTAAGGCGAGGAATGCCTCTTCTCGACGGCAACCACATGATTCCCCGTCTCGACCAGATCTCCCAGCGAGGTCGCCAGCGCATCGGAGAGATACTGAATCCCCTCGCGGAACGATGTCAGCACTCCTCCGGGACCGGCAGCACTTGATACCACCTTGCCCGCGGCACTATCCTGTTTTTTCTTTTTGGCCAGCATGATCATGGCCCGGATCAGCCCGCCGTATTCCCGTTCCAGTTCGGCAATGCGCGGAAAACAGGAAACCAGCGACATGGTTTCCGGATCTCCGGCAAAAATACCGGAAACCATCGGCGCAATCAGCTTGTCGAGCGCCTCCTGCCCCAGGCGGCGCCGCCCGAAAGCCGCCAGCGTTTCGTCAACTCCTGCCGGCGCCGACGCGATAAACGGGGTCGGCTCCATGGCTAGGCGCAGTTTTCCCGGCCAGGAGATCAGACGGCTTTTGAAAAAAGCCGGTCCGCCATCCGGCAGCTGGTGCAACTCACCGCCGGAAAAGATGAACCGCTTCCGGGCGTTGTCGTTGCTCCGGTGCAGGTTGTTCTCCACACCGATTGCCCGGCAGAGATCAAGCGTCTGCGGTTTGCTGTCGAGAAAGCCGTTCGGCCCCCATTCGCACGTATATCCATCAGCCTTGATACTCTTTATTTTACCACCCGACCGCTCTTCCTTCTCCAGCAGGGTAATAGCAAGTTCTTTTCCGGCGGCTAAAGCCTTGTTCCGCAACAGCCAGGCGGTTGCCAGGCCGGATATACCGCCACCGATGATGATTATTTTTTTCATGGGCATGCCCTCAAATTGTACGGGAGTGATTTATAGGCACGATAGTACGTGTGGCATCACGGCATGTCAAGGCATACGCCATCGATGGAGTTGACAGCCCGGCAGTTAGTGCTTACATTGTAGTCAAATAATGAACGATGGAGAGTACCATGGCACAGGTCGATTATTACAAGGCGCTCGGAATCGAAAAAGGTGCCACGCCGGACGATATCAAGAAGGCGTTCCGCAAACTGGCGGTAAAGTATCACCCCGATCGCAATCCGGATAATAAGGGTGCAGAGGACAAGTTCAAGGAGATCAACGAGGCTTACGCCGTACTTTCCGATCCGGAGAAAAAACAGCAGTATGACACGTTCGGCTCCAGCGGTTTCCATAAACAGTACAGCCAGGAAGATATTTTCCGTGGATTCGACTTCGGCAATGCTTATAAGGATATGGGGGGCGGTGTTGGCGGGGGAGGGAGTGAAGATCTGTTTTCGCGCCTGTTCGGCGGTTCTTTCGGGCGAGGAGGGGGACGAGGTGGTTTTCGCGCGGGCCCGCAGAAAGGATCCGACCACGAAATGGAGCTTACCGTCACGTTTCGCGACGCGGCCCAGGGCGCTGAAAAGCAGATCGCCTTCCGCAGGAACGGGCAACGGGAAGAGCTGAAGGTCAAAATCCCGGCCGGGGTGGACAACGGCAGCAAGATTCGTATTTCCGGCAAAGGCGCTCAGGGAGACGGAGGCGGCCCCGCCGGAGACCTGTTCCTGATCATCCATGTCCTGCCCGACCCGGTCTTCATCCGCGAGGGAGGAGACCTGTTTGTCGAACGCTCCATTCCGTTCAGTGCGGCCTGCCTGGGAATTTCTCTGGATGTTCCCACCCTTGAAGGTGACAAACGGATCAAAGTGCCGGCCGGAATGCAACCCGGTACCAAAATCAGGCTGAAGGGGTGCGGTATCAAAGCTCTTGGTTCAAACGCCAAAGGGGATCTCTATGTCAAGATCGGCGTGCATATTCCGGAGACACTGAATGGTGAGCAGAAGAAGCTGGTGGAAGCACTGGCAATAAAAGGGCTATAGTGTTGTCATCAACACAACCGCATGGGCGGCTATTCCCTCTCCGGAGCCACTGAAACCGAGCCCTTCCTCAGTCGTAGCCTTTACGTTGACCTGGGCAGTGTCGGCGTTCAGCACGCCGGCAATGTTGTTACGCATGGTCTGAATATGGGGCGCCATCTTCGGCATCTGGGCGATGATAGTGGCATCGAGATTACCGAGCTTGTAGCCCCGTTTATCGGCCAACCCCATAACGTGGGCCAGCAGCTTCAGGCTGTCTGCCCCCTTGTAGGCCGGGTCGTTGTCGGGAAAATGCCTGCCGATATCCCCTTCACCGATCGCCCCCAGAATGCCGTCGGCAATGGCATGTAACAGCACGTCAGCATCGGAATGCCCGAGCAGTCCCTTTTCCCAGGGGATATCAACTCCTCCTATAATAAGCTTCCTGCCCTCTACCAGACGGTGAACGTCATATCCATGTCCTATGCGCATCGAAACTCCCCTTTTGCGAACATATGTTTGTGATATGCAGTGTATCTCCCCGTAAGGATTGCGTCAACGGCTGATTGGGAATATGATTACGCACCAAAAAGACCCGCTCCGGAACAAGACGTCTTTTCACCTCCGGAACCATAAAGGATTCAAACCGTGAAACTACCCCTGCTTGGCATCTTCACCGTCATTACCGCATTCACCTACTGGCTGCGTTTCATTAATCTGCAGCACCTCAAACAGTATGGCGCCACGGTGCCGGCAGAGTTTGAAGGCGCCATCAACGTGGAACAACTGCGACGCAGTTCTGCCTATACGTTTGACTCCAGCCGTCTCGGGCTGTGGGACTCACTTTTCGATAATACGGTGCTGATTGTCTTCCTTTTCAGCGGTATGATCACCACCTATGACCATTTTGTCCGCTCGCTGAACATGTCGCCGATCGTTTCGGCCATCATCTTTTTCCTCCTGTTGAGCGCGGCATCTACCTTTTTCGGCATACCATTCGATCTGTATGGCACGTTCCGTATCGAAGCCCGTTACGGTTTCAACGCCACGACTCCCCGCATCTGGATAGCGGACTTTCTCAAATCGCAAGCCATCGGCGTTCCCCTGCTGGCCTTTCTGATAACCGCCGTTTTTGCATTGATCAACTGGAGTCCGCAGCAGTGGTGGCTCTGGGTGTGGGGATTTATGGCGATTTTCAGCCTGTTCATGATGTTTGTCTCTCCCTATCTGATCGAGCCGCTTTTCAACAAATACGAGCCGGTCACCGAAGATGGACTGGAGGACGACATCCGGGTCATGATGGAGAAGGCGGGGCTGAAGGTCGGAAAGGTGCAGCAGATGGATGCATCGAAACGGAGCAGGCACTCCAATGCCTATTTTACCGGTATCGGCCGGGTAAAACGCATTGTTCTGTACGACACCCTGATCAAGCAGATGAGCCACGCAGAGATTGTTGCCGTACTGGCCCACGAGATTGGACACTGGAAAAAAGGACACATCAGGAAACGGCTCCTTTGGGCGGAACTCCTGGCGTTGGCGGGATCGTGGTTCAGCTTCAAACTGCTCGGCTGGCCGGGACTGCCGGGGCTTCTGGGATTACCTGCTGATATCTCGCTTCCGGCCAAAATGATAGTACTCGGCTTTGTGGCTTCACTGGCCCTGTTCCCGCTTGGACCGTTTTCAGCATGGCGCTCGCGCTGTCACGAACGGGAGGCCGACCTCTTTGCCTCCGATCTTACCGGAAAACCGGAAGATCTGGCTTCGGCTCTGGTCAAGATGGCCGCCGAAAATCTTTCCAACCTCTTCCCGCACCCCGTGTATGCCGCCTTTTACTATTCCCATCCCCCAACTACGGAGCGGGTGCGGGATCTGTTGGCACTGCCTGCGCAGAAAAAAAGTCATCAGAAAAATTAATAGTTTACAATTTCATAACATATGCCGGATATTTCGTTTTTATTGTTATTATGAATACATTTAGTGTATACAGTGAAAATATCTATCTACCTGGAGGATTGGTCCATGGCTTCTCATCTTTTCCGTTTCGTTATTCTCACGTTCCTAACCGTTGCCTGGAATATTCCCGCACACGCCGAACAGGGAATGGCCATAGACCCGGCCACCTGCCTGGGGTGCCACAGCGACAAGATATCGATTCACGATTTTGCCGCGTCCGTTCATGGTAAGAACGCCTGTACCAGCTGCCATATCGACATAACCGATCTGCTCAAGCATATGAAAAAAGAGATCAAGGTTCAAAAGGTACAGTGCGAACGTTGCCACAAAAAACAGAATTCCGAACACTACGCAAGTGTGCATGCGGAAAAAGGGGTGACATGCGCCCAGTGTCACACGGATATCCATACCCATACCTACTGGAAGAATGACAAGCGTATCGCCGTAGCAAAATGCGTCCAGTGTCATGACAAGGAATCCGTCTATCGGAAGTCGGTCCATGGCAAGGCCGTTGCAGCCGGCAACAAGGATTCGGCCGCCTGCCATGACTGCCATAATCTCCACGCCATCGACAAACTCGGCGGCGCAACGGATCACAAGGGGCGTGAGTTCCACACGAAAGTCTGCATGAAGTGCCACAGCGACCAGAAGATGATGGCCAGGAATAATGTCACCACGGTCGCGGTTAAATCGTACATGGAGAGCTACCACGGCAAGAATTACCGCCTCGGCTTCCCCGACAAGGTTGCCGGTTGCGCCGATTGCCATACCGCTCATTCCATACTGCCGAAATCAGATCCATTGTCGAGCATCAATCCGGCAAATATGGTAACGCAGTGCGCCAAGTGCCATTCAAAGGCGACACCGCTGTTCGCCAAGTTTTATGCCCATGGCGAGATGACCGACCGGGAAAAATACCCGATCCTGTTTTATACGTTTGTCGCCATGACCGGGCTGCTGCTCTCAACGTTTGCCGTCTTCTGGATTCACTCCCTGCTCTGGATGTTCCGCGGCTTCGTCGAAAACCGGGAGAAGGCGACCAAGCTGGCCGCAGGCACGCATCATCACGTTATTCCGGATGGGCACAAGCAGTACCGCCGCTTCAACAACCTGCATATCATCTTGCATCTGCTGGTCATCACCAGCTTCCTGCTGCTGTCATTGACCGGCCTGCCGCTCAAGTTCAGCAATCAGGCGTGGGCAATAGCGCTCATGAACCTCTATGGCGGTTCGGCAAACGCCGGCCTGCTGCATCGTGTGGGGGCCGCCATCACCTTTGTCTACTTCGGCTCTGCCCTCATCATGAGCATCAACTTCCTGTTCATCAGAAAGGATATCAAAGGGAATCCGCTTCAGCGCCTGTTCGGGCCTGATTCGCTCTGTTTCAATCTGCGCGATATTTTTGACGTGGTCGCCATGGTACGCTGGTTCTTCTTCAAGGGGCCGAAGCCGACTTTCGAGCGCTGGACCTACTGGGAGAAGTTCGACTTTGTTGCAGTATTCTGGGGGATGTTTGCCATTGGCGGATCAGGCCTGATGCTCTGGTTCCCGGAGCTCTTCGGCCAGTTCCTCCCCGGCTGGGCTTTTAATGTCGCCACCATCATTCATTCCGATGAGGCGTTGCTGGCAACCGGGTTCATCTTCTCGGTACATTTCTTCAATACACATGGCCGCCCCGAAAAGTTCCCGATGGACTTTGTCATCTTCAATGGTCAGATCGCCAAGGAAGAAATGATCGAGGAGCGGGGCGACCAATGGAAACGGTATGAAGAAGCCGGAATTACCGAGCAGTTTGCCTGTAAAAGCACCAGTGGTATTCTCCGGGACTTCCTGTTCAAGGGATTCGGATTTACCGCCGTGATCATCGGACTCAGCCTGATGCTGCTGATGATTCTGGCCTTCCTGAGCGGCGGGGGGCATTAGGGCATTAAAACAGACGAGGCCCCTGATTGAATCAGGGGCCTCAATATGAGCTTCACGCCCTTGTTCGTATGAAGTGCGCCGAAATTAAGCTACAGCGTCTTTCAAACCTTTTCCTGCCTTGAACTTGGGAGCTTTGGTCGCATTAATCTGCATTTTCTCTCCGGTCTTGGGATTGCGCCCCTCTCTGGCAGCACGTTCCGTCACTTCAAATGAACCAAACCCGGTGAAGGTGATCTTATCACCAGCTTTCAACGTTTCTGATACTGTTTCCAGGAACGCGTTGACGGCCTTCTCGGCATCAACCTTTTTCAACTCAGCCTTCTCGGCAACCTTTGCTACAAATTCTGCCTTTGTCATGTTATCTCCTTGGTTTTTGTAAGGGCAATTCCCCCGATTAAATTGGCTCCGCTCGCTGCAAAAGGCAAGAATACGGTAGCCCGCTCAACTATTCACCAACATACAACGATCCCTTCTACAGCAATAGAGGCACGTTACTAACACAAATAAAATAACTGGTCAACAACCTTACAGGGAATGTCAGCACCTTTTCCCGATAAAGGGCAAAAAAAAGGGGAAACCCTTGCGGACTTCCCCTTGTATTATACCACTGCTGCCTGATCCAGCTATTAACGCTTGGAAAACTGGAAACGGGCGCGAGCTGCTTTTCTGCCGTACTTCTTACGTTCTTTAACGCGTGAATCACGAGTGATGAAACCGGCTTTCTTGAGAACACCGCGCAGCTCCGGTTCATGCAGTAACAGGGCCTTGGTGATGCCGTGCTTGATCGCACCGGCCTGGCCGGTATCGCCGCCACCGGATACAGTGACATAGACGTCAAAAATGCCGACTTTTTCAACCAGCTCAAACGGCTGACGAACAACCATCTTGGAGGTTTCACGGCCAAAATATTCATCAAGGGTTTTGTGGTTGACGGTAAACGTACCTACACCAGGCTTGAGCCATACACGAGCTATCGAGCTCTTACGTTTGCCTGTTCCATAATAACTGACTGCTGCCATATCGTTTTCTCCTTGGAGTATTAAAGTACCAGGTTTTTGGGCTGCTGAGCGGCATGCGGATGGTTTGGTCCCGCATAGATCTTAAGCTTGCTGAGCATGGCCCGTGCAAGTTTATTCTTCGGAAGCATCCCTTTAACCGCTTTTTTGATAAGATCTTCCGGCCTTTTCTCAAGCAGTTTACCGGCGGTAATCTCTTTCAGTCCGCCAACGTATCCGGAGTGGCTGTAATAAATCTTGTCGGCCAGCTTGCGACCGGTCAGTGCGATTTTTTCAGCATTTATGACGATAACAAAATCGCCGGTATCAACACTGGGAGTGAAAAGAGCCTTGTTTTTACCACGCAGCACGCCGGCTACCTGAGTTGAAAGACGGCCCAGAACGGCATCCTGTGCATCGACAATGTACCATTCACGTGTAACGTTTTCAGCTTTAGCTACTTCTGTTTTCATAAATTCCTCGCCCACAGTACAACCTGTAGATGACTACAGGCCATGATTTTTTTGAAGAGGCATAACTTACTGAAAGAGTGCACCCATGTCAAGGGAAAAATTTTCACGACAACTAATTGATTTGATCAATGTTGTAACGGAGCCGATTTCATGTTACAACCATGCGGCAATTATCAGATTTTTTTGGAGTTGGCATAATGAAGATAACGGTAGCTGATGTCGAGCATGTCGCACGCCTGGCCCGACTTGAACTCACCCCCGGAGAAAAAGAGCTTTTTGCCGGCCAGATGGATGCAATCTTCGGGTATGTGGAACAATTGAAAGAGTTGAAAACGGACGGGATCGTACCGACCTCACACGCCGTACCGATGGAAAATGCGTTCCGCGACGATATTGTACAACCGTCCATCGGCCCGGAGAAGGCGCTGGCCAACGCTCCCGAGAGGTCAGGCACCTTTTTTGCCGTACCGAAAGTTATCGAATAAGCAAGGGATACACCACTCATGAATATTATTGATATGACCATCCATGAACTTCACGCCGCACTGAAGGGAAAGCAGCTCTCTTCGGTGGAAGCCACGACAGCCATGCTGGCGCGCATTGCAGCGGTCGAACCGCAGGTCGGTTCGTTTATTACGGTAACTTCCGAGCAGGCGCTGGCAGCCGCTGCTGCCGCAGATCAAATAATTGCCGCAGGGGAGTGTCATTTGCTGACCGGTATCCCGCTGGCGCTTAAAGACATTTTTCTGACGGAAGGAATCCGCACAACCTGTGGTTCCCGCATCCTGAACAACTTTATTCCCCCTTACAGCGCCACTTCCTGGGAAAAGCTGCGTGATCGCGGGGCTGTCCTGCTCGGGAAGCTGAATCAGGATGAGTTTGCCATGGGCTCCTCAAACGAATCAAGCGCCTTCGGGGTCACTCGCAATCCGTGGGATACGACCTGCATTCCCGGCGGATCATCGGGCGGTTCTGCAGCAGCGGTTGCCGCCAGACAGGCGGTTGCAACGCTCGGCACCGACACCGGCGGTTCCATCCGGCAACCGGCCTCCCACTGCGGCTGCGTCGGATTGAAACCGACCTATGGGCGGGTGTCCCGCTACGGAGTCATCGCCTACGCTTCGTCTCTGGACCAGGTCGGCCCTCTGACCCGCGATGTGGCCGACTGTGCAGCCATGCTGGAGGCTGTTGCCGGCCATGACCCCAAAGATTCCACCAGCGTTGATACTCCGGTACCAAATTATGCCGCCACCCTGACACACGGTGTGAAGGGGCTGAAGATCGGTCTGCCGAAAGAGTACTTCATCGAGGGGCTCGACCCGGATGTACAAAAGGCCATGGACGCTGCCATCGAAACCTATCGGCGTCTCGGAGCGGAATTCGTCGATATTTCACTGCCACATACCGGCTATGCGGTGGCAACCTACTACCTGATTGCCACCGCCGAGGCAAGCTCCAACCTGGCCCGTTACGAAGGAGTCCGTTTCGGTCACCGGAGCAACAAGGCCGAAGGACTGATCGACATGATGACCAAGAGCCGGAGCGAAGGCTTTGGTGCTGAGGTCAAGCGCCGTATCATGCTCGGCACCTACGCCCTGTCATCCGGCTACTATGACGCCTACTACGTTAAGGCCCAGAAAGTGCGGACGCTGATCATGAACGATTTTATCACGGCATTTGCCGATGTTGACGTTATGTTGACACCGGTCGCGCCGACGCCGGCCTTCAAAATCGGCGAAAAGATCAACGATCCGCTCCAGATGTACCTGTCCGATATTTTCACCATCCCGGTCAACCTGGCCGGTACCTGCGCCATGTCGCTTCCAGCCGGCTTTTCCGCTGCGGGGCTTCCTGTCGGCCTGCAACTGATCGGCAAGCCGTTCGGCGAAGAAACCATTCTGCGTGCCGGATATGCCTTTGAGCAGGCTACTGAGTGGCATACCAGGAAAGCAACGATTTAACTTCCGGAGCATACTATGAGATACCAACCCGTCATCGGTCTCGAAGTTCACGTCCAGCTTCTGACCGGAACCAAGATATTTTGCGGCTGCTCGACAACGTTCGGCGCCGAACCCAATTCCCAGACCTGCCCGGTCTGCCTGGGACTGCCGGGCGCGTTGCCGGTGCTCAACAGGAAGGTAATGGAATTTGCCATCAAGGCAGGCATCTCCACCAACTGCTCCATCACGCCGCGCAGTATTTTCGCCCGCAAGAACTACTTCTATCCGGATCTTCCCAAAGGATACCAGATCAGCCAGTTTGAAGATCCGATCTGTCAGCATGGCTGGCTGGATATCACGGTTGAGGGGGAGGAGACAAAGAGGATCGGCATCACCCGTATCCACATGGAAGAGGACGCCGGCAAGCTGGTGCATGGCGACCTTTCGGGCAGGGATGACGACTCGGGTGTTGACCTG
The DNA here is from genome assembly GCA_903930585.1 of uncultured Geobacteraceae bacterium. Lineage (GTDB taxonomy): Bacteria > Desulfobacterota > Desulfuromonadia > Geobacterales > Pseudopelobacteraceae > JACRCG01. The sequence continues at coordinate 12,970 of CAIYZD010000246.1, forward strand.
AACCGGGCCTGCACCCCACTTCTGGAAGTTGTCTCAGAACCTGATCTCCGCTCGTCCGACGAAGCGGTCTCCTATCTGAAGCAGCTCCACCAGATCGTAACCTGGCTCGGAATTTGTGACGGCAACATGGAAGAGGGAAGTTTCCGCTGCGACGCCAACGTGTCGGTGATGCCGGTCGGCTCCGATACCTTCGGTACCCGCGCCGAGATCAAGAACGTAAACTCCTTCAAATTCGTCAAACAGGCCATCGAATACGAGATTCTGCGCCAGATCGACCTGATCGAGGATGGCGGGACGGTCGTCCAGGAAACGCGGCTTTTTGACCCGAACAGCGGCAAAACTCGATCGATGCGGAGCAAGGAAGAGGCTCACGATTACCGCTATTTTCCCGATCCCGATCTGGTACCGCTGGTTATCGGTGACGACTGGATAGAGCGCTCGCGCCGGGAATTGCCGGAACTGCCTGCGCAGCGCCGGCAACGCTTTATGAATGAACTGGGACTGCCACCCTATGATACCGAAGTGCTGACCGCCAGCCGGGCGCTCGCCGATTATTTTGAAGCGGGCGTTACCGCACATGGCAACGCCAAAGGGGTCGGTAACTGGGTGATGGGTGAAATAACCCGGGCCTTGAACGACAGCGGCACTACCATTGAGAACTGCCCGGTCACGCCGGTGCAATTGGCGGAACTCTTGAAACTGATCGATAATGGCACCATTTCCGGCAAGATTGCCAAAACCGTGTTCGATGAAATGTGGAAGAGCGGCAAAGCGCCGCAGACTATTGTTGAAGAACAGGGGCTGGTGCAGGTATCAGACAGTGGCGCCATCGAAGGAATCATCGACGAAATCATGGCGGCCAACGCCGGACAGGTAGAAGAATATCGCAGCGGCAAGGAAAAAGTGTTCGGCTTTTTCGTGGGACAGGTCATGAAAGCCAGCAAAGGAAAGGCAAACCCGTCGGTGGTCAACGAATTGCTGCTGAATAGATTAAAGGAATGATCAATGGACATGTCTCCCTATAGAGATCTGTTTCTTTCCGAGGCGCGCGGCCATCTCACCGCATTCAGCGAGTTGATTGTGCGCCTTGAAGAGGCTCCGGGCGATAGCGCCATGATCAACGAACTTTTCCGCCATGCCCATTCCCTCAAAGGAATGGCGTCAACCATGGGGTATGAACAGGTAGCGGGGATTGCACATACCATGGAGGACCAGCTGAGCCGCATCCGGAGCGGAGAATCCAGGCTGGTTCCCGCACTTGCGGACCTTCTGCTGGAAGGGGGCGATGCACTGGTCCGGCAGATAGCCCTGATAGAATCGGGAAGCGGTACCGCTTCCGAAGATACCGCCGGACTGATTGGACGACTGGCGGCATTTACTCCACCCGCCCCCCCACCTGCGCTGAGCAACCCACCAGACAAAAAGGGGGAGTCTCCCCCGGAAGGGACTGTTTCCGAACTTCAGCAATTCCGACAGTCCGATTCCTTTAAAAGCATCCGCATCAAAACAGAAACTCTCGATCGTTTGGTCAATATAACCGGCGAGTTGATCACCAATCGGTACCGTCTGGCCGAATCCATCCGACTGGCTGACGCTGCTGAATGCCGTGAGCCGCTCCACCAGTTGACCACACTGCTGCGCAATCTGCGCGATGAAGTTTTCAAAGCGCGTATGCTGCCGTTTGCCGTTATCGCCGAGCGGTTTCCACGACTGGTGCGTGACCTGGCCCGAAAGCAGGGAAAAGAGGTTCACTTTCAGCTGGTGGGGAAAGACATCGAACTCGATCGCGGTATTCTGGAAGAAATCGCCGAGCCGATTGTCCACATACTGCGGAATGCTGTCGATCATGGCCTGGAGTCGGCTGATGAGCGGGTCATGGCCGGCAAACCTTTTGGCGGTACGATAACCCTGACGCTCTGCCGCGATAAGGATCATGCCGAAATCATCATTTCCGACGACGGCCGCGGCATGGATTCGGAGCAACTCAAGCTGAAGGGGGTCGAAAAGGGGTTCATCTCTCCCGAGCAGGCCGCCCTCATGACGCCGCAGGAGGCATACCAGCTGATCTGCAGACCGGGATTTTCGACCTCCGCCACCGTGAGCGATATTTCCGGAAGGGGTGTCGGCATGGATGCCGTACGTGAGACGGTGCATGCCCTGTCCGGCGCCCTGACCATCCAGTCACAAAACGGGGAGGGAAGCCGGTTTGTCATGCGGCTCCCTATTACGGTATCAATCATCCATGCCCTGATGGTCCACTGTGGCCCATTCGAGATCGCATTCCCGCTTACTGTCGTGGCCCGAACTTCTGAGATAAAACGCTCCGAAATTACTGAAAAATCCGGCCGCAGGACGATCCTCATGGGCGAAACGGTTCTCCCGGTTCGAAGTTTGCGCCAGGCATTAAATCTGCCGGAAACTTCGGAAATGGAAGATATGCTGCAGCCACTCGTCATCTGCGATATCGGCGGCAGGTTGCTTGCTGTCAGTGTCGACCTCATCTCCGGACAACAGGAGATTTTTATCCGCCCCCTGAGATCGCCGTTATCGTACCTGCGTGGAATCAGCGGAGCCACGATTGCGGGTGACGGCAGGGTCCTGTTTGTCGCCGATGCGAGCGCACTGGCTTGAAATCAGGATGACGCTTTGTAAATGCGTATTTTGAAACGGTTGCAGCCGGCGTCCATCTATGGCAGAATCACACTCGTTATCACCCCACCGGGAAAGGTCGTATCAATGTTAAGAATAAGTACCCTCTGTTTACTGCTACTGTCGCTTTTTGTACTCCCGGCGACCGCATCCCCCGCCACATCCCTGAAGGATGTTGTCTCGGCTCTTGAAAAAGGGTATGCCGGATTGCAGGATGTGCAGGCTGATTTTTCCCAGAAGACCACCATCGCTGCCGTTAACCGGGAGCAGAAGGGGAGCGGCGAAGTATTCCTGAAGCGCCCCGCCTCGGCAACCGCCATGTTCCGTTTCAATTACGCCAAGCCAAAACAGCAGATTGTCTCCAACGGCAAACAGGTCTGGTTTTACACTCCGGAAAACAAGCAGGTAATGGTCAACACCGTTGCCGCCATGTTCTCGGGTGGGAACTCCATCGCCCTCTCCTATCTGACCGGCCTCGGCCACGTATCGCGTGACTTTGATATCGCCTTCGCCACCGATCAACAGGATAAAAACGGCAATTATCAGCTTGAATTAACCCCGAAAAAACCGAGTCCGGTACTGGCAAAACTTCAGCTGACGGTATCCTCCACAGCTGTTGCGCAGATACAGACGTCGGGGGAGGTAAAAGACGTCTTCCCGATCGTCTCCTCGGTAGTTCATGATGCCGGCGGCAACAAGACCCGGATCGACTATAGCCATGCGCGCGTCAACAAAGGTCTCGACAACGGGACATTCAACTTCAAGACCCCGAAAGGTGTTGAGGTCATAAAACCATAAATCACACTATGGAGGTTTACTCATGCCGTCATTTGATATCGTTTCAAAAGTTGACATGCAGGAAGTCGATAACGCGGTGAATCAGGCGATCAAGGAGATCGGCCAGCGCTACGACTTCAAGGGTTCAAAAAGTCAGATCACGCCGGAAAAGGATGCCGTCAAGGTCCTGGCTGACGATGACTACAAATTGAAAGCGGTCATCGATGTGCTGCAATCCAAGTTCCTGAAGCGCAACATATCCATCAAGGCGCTCCAGTACGGCAAAGTCGAACCGGCTTCCGGCGGCATGGTACGTCAGGTTATCACCGTCCAGCAGGGAATCTCCAAGGAAAAGGCGAAGGATATCATTGCGGTGATCAAGGAGAGCAAGCTCAAGGTGCAGGCCCAGATCCAGGATGATCAGGTACGGGTAACCGGCAAAAATCGGGACGATTTGCAGGATGCCATCCAGTTGGTAAAGGGGAAGGATCTGGATGTTGAGATGCAGTTTACCAATTTCAGGGAGTAGGAACGAGGGATATTTTGAGCGAAATCGCAAAACAAAAAGTCAGCATGGTCAGCCTCGGCTGCCCGAAGAACCTGGTGGATGCCGAAGTCATGCTCGGAGTGCTCTCGAAGCAGGATTACGAGATCACCATGGACGAAAAAGATGCCGACGTCATCATCGTCAACACCTGCTCCTTCATAAAGGAAGCCAAGCAGGAGAGTATCGACGCTATCCTTGACCTTGCCGAACGGAAACATGACGGCAAATGCCACACTCTGATCGTCTCCGGCTGCCTGCCACAACGCTATCAGGATGAGTTGGTCAGGGAACTGCCCGAGGTCGATATCTTCATCGGCACCGGGGATTACCCCCGTATCGCCGAGATCCTGGCCGAAAAGGGGGGCGTTGAGGGGCAGTTGCGCTATATCGGCGACCCCGATTTCATCTACGACGAGACATTGCCCCGGCTGAACTCGTCACCGGCCTGGTTCTCATACCTCAAGATCGGCGAAGGATGCTCCAACCGATGTTCGTACTGCATCATCCCGACGCTGCGGGGCGCCTACCGTTCACGACCGCTTGACGCACTGGTTGCCGAAGCGGAACGGCTGGTCGCCCGGGGAGTCAAGGAGATCAACGTCATTTCCCAGGACATCACCCGTTACGGCAGCGATATGAATGACGGCACCACGCTGGAGACGCTGGTCAGGCAACTTGTCAAGATTGAGGGGTTGCGCTGGATACGACTGCTCTACGCCTATCCTGACGGCATCACCGACAGCCTGATCGCCCTGATCCGGGATGAGCCAAAGGTCTGTAAATATCTGGACATTCCGATCCAGCATATTGCCGACCCGGTGCTGAAGTCCATGAAACGGAGGAGTTCGGAGCAGCAGATTCGTGATTTGATCACCAAGCTGCGCTTCGAGATCCCCAGCATCGCTCTCCGAACCTCTTTGATTGTCGGCTTCCCCGGTGAGACCATCGATGATTTTACCAAGTTGACCCAATTCGTTGAGGAGACGCGCTTTGACCGTCTGGGAGTTTTCTGCTATTCACGGGAAGAGGGGACTCCCGCAGCTGAAATGCCGGAGCAGATATCGGAGCGGGTCAAGCGGGAACGGTATCGCAAACTGATGCGGTCCCAGGCCCGGCTCTCCTTCCGTCATAACCGCACCCTGATCGGGACAACCGAACAGGTTATTGTCGAAGGGTACAGCGAGGAGACAGAGTTGCTGCTCAAAGGGCGTTCATCCCGCCAGGCGCCGGATATCGACGGCCAGGTTTACATCACCTCGGGAACTGCCGATATCGGCGACATCGTCACGCTCAAGATTACCGATTCATCGGATTATGATCTCATCGGCGAGATGGTTGAATAAGCGAACTCCATGAAGCTTAATGCCAAATTGATTATCATCATGCTCTCCCTGCTGGTGCTGGCGATGCTGACCCTCTTCATCCTCAACCAGTACGCCCAGACCGATCTGGTAAACGAAATCCAGGACAGCTCTCAGGAGATATCCAAGGCGATCCAGGTGAGCATCGAGGACCTTACCTCCAATGCCGAGACGTCCCACCTGACCGATTTTTTGACAAAAGCGAGAGAGAAGGGGATCAACGAGATCAACATCATCAATACGGAGGGAGAGATTATCGACTCCTCCGATCCTGAGAAGATCGGCAAGAAGCGTGAACTTAAAAAGCTGGAAAAGGGGATCCATGCCGTACGTCGCCCCATTGGCGGCGCAGTGCTTTCCCAGAAACCGTACGAAGTGGTGGTACCGGTTATTGTCGGCGATGAGCAGTTGGGGTATGTCCAGATCAACATGCTGCTGGACAATATCCGTGATATCCAGAGGGCCAACTTCATCCGCCGCCTGTTTGCAACCGGTATGGTTTTCGCCGTAGGAATCGCCCTGACCATTTTTCTCGCACGCCGCTATACAACCCCGATCAAAAATCTGGTGGAGGATTTCAAACGAATCTCGGCCGGAGACCTGTCGGTGACCATTCCGGTCGAAAGCAGTGACGAAATCGGTGAAATGGCAGAAGGTTTCAACAACATGGTTGAGAAGCTGCGGGAGAGGGAAGCTCTGGAAAAACGCCTCTATGAGGCCGAGCACCTTTCTCGGGTCGGCCAGCTGGCATCCGGCATCGCCCATGAAATTCGGAATCCGCTCAATTATATCAGTCTGGCGATCGACCACCTTAAAGCCGAAATGATACCACGCTGCGAAGGCGACTCCTCCGAGCTGACAGAGTTGGCGGACAAGATCAAGGAAGAGGTGCGCCGCGCAAATTACATGGTGGTGAATTTCATGAACTATGGCCGCCCGCTCAAGCTGCGCCGGACGGAAGTCATCTATCATGATCTGCTTGCCAAGGTGCTGCCGGTTTTGCAAAATCGGCTGACGGAGCAGCACATCGTTGTCAAGCAGCGTATCCCCGCCGATCTGCCGCCACTCCGGATCGATGGCGAGCTGTTTCGAAACTGCATTCTCAATTTTGTGACGAACGCCTCCCAGGCCATGCCGGACGGCGGCACGATCACTCTTGGGGCTCACATCGACGAAGACGTGGTGAAGCTGACTTTCAGCGACCAGGGGACCGGTATCTCGCCGGACGACATCGGCAAAATTTTCCAGCCGTATTTTACCACCAAGGATGTCGGTATCGGCCTGGGGCTGGCAATTACCGAACGGATCATCAAGGAACATGATGGAGAGATCCATGTTGACAGTACCATCGGGAGCGGAACAACCATTACTGTTTCATTGCCGCTGCATGCAAAGGAAATCTGACAATTATGAAAAATATAGGTAGTATTCTGATAGTTGACGACGAGAAGAGGCAGCGCGATATACTCAACCTGATTCTGAAAAAAGAGAACTATGACGTTGATGATGTCCCCGGCGTGCGTGAAGCACTACTGCAGCTCGAAAAGCGCGAGTACGACCTGATCATGACCGATCTCAAGATGCAGGGGCAGAGTGGGCTTGACTTGCTGGAAAAGGTTCTTGCCGATGACCCGCAACAGTGCATCATCTTGATGACCGCCCATGGCTCGGTCGATTCGGCGGTGGAGGCAATGCGTAAGGGTGCCTTCGATTATCTGGAAAAGCCTCTGGAACGCGACAATCTGGTGCTGACCCTGCGGCGGGCTTTTGAGCGCATCGGACTGGTGCGTGAAAACCGGGTACTTCAAAAGCGTATCGAATCGATTGCAACGATCCCCAATATGCAGGGAGAACATCCAAAAATGAAGGAGGTGTTTCGGGTCGTTTCCAAAATTGCCCCTTCAAATTCTACCGTCCTGATCGTAGGCGAATCGGGGACCGGTAAAGAGCTGATTGCCCGGGCAATCCACGACGGAAGTCCGCGGCGCGACAAACCCTTTATCGCAATCAACTGCGCCGCCATACCGGACACCCTGATCGAAAGCGAGCTGTTCGGCCATGAGAAAGGGAGCTTTACCGGGGCCAACGCCCGCGAGATCGGCATCTTCGAGGCGGCTGACGGCGGCACGGTATTTTTGGACGAAATCGGCGAGATGAATGTGGCCATGCAGGCGAAACTGCTGCGTGCCATACAGGAAAAAGAGATCCGCCGGGTAGGAGGTAAGGTTAATATCGGGCTCGATGTGCGCCTGGTATCTGCGACCAACAAAGAACTTGAACAGGAGATAAAGAGGGGGGGCTTCCGGGAGGATCTTTATTACCGCCTGAACGTTATCCGCATCAATCTCCCTCCCCTGCGTGAGCGGGGAAGCGACATCAAGACTCTGGCAGAATTTTTTCTGGAGAAATACGGCAAGGCGTCGGGAATCGCGATGGACGGAATCTCAAAGCAGGCACTGAAACTGCTGATGGGGTACAGCTGGCCCGGCAATGTCCGGCAACTTGAGTCCGTAATCGAACGTTCAATCCTGATGGCCGAAAGCAACTATATCGAGCCGACCGACCTTCCAACCGAAATCTCCGCCTGCGGATCACTGTCCGGTGGCGTTAATTTTGATCTTCCGGCAGAGGGGATCGATTTCGAAGCACTCGAAAAAGGGTTGATCGTCAAGGCAATGGAACGGGCGGAATGGGTGATCGGCAAAGCTGCGCCGCTCCTCGGCATGAGTTACAAGACCCTGCAGTACCGTCTGGACAAGTTTGAAATTGCACGCCCGGAAAAACGGACGCGATAGCTGCGGATCTAAAACGGATACCCCAGGCCGACAAACAGTGCCGGCCCGTCCCTGCCGATCCCCAGATCCACCCTGCCGATAACATTCGGGCGGACTATGGCACGGAAACCGACGCCGGGATTTAACTCGATATTTTTCAAGCGGGCCTTGTTCAGCGACTCCATCACACCTCCCATATCAATAAACGGCGCCACCTCCCAGTCTGCCGTTACACCAAACACCTCCCAGCGGAACAGCCGGATGCGCTCTTCGAGATTGATGAGCAGAAAACTGTTGTCGATAAAACGGTTCCTGCCGTAGCCGCGCAAGGTGCTCTCTCCCCCCAGGATACTCTGTTCCAGAAACGGGACATCATCACCAAGCGTCTGATTGTACATCGTACGAAATACACTGATATACTTGGCATTATTAAGCGGAATAAACCCCTTCGCTTCAACCTCGTAATGGCGATAATTGCTCGCCCCCCCCAATGGTTTCATCGTCGGCTCAAAGGAAATCCGGGTGTAGCCGCCATAGGTCGGGGTGTCCCGACTGTCAAGCGTACTATATGACAGCGAAACACGCAACGCATGGGTGGTAAACCCCTCAATACCAGGTACGGTGCTCGATGAAAATTTATCCTTGATATCGGGAATACGTCTGAATGCTCCCGGCTTGATTTTGACATCCCGGAAACGATCTCCGAGCGTAACCTGAAAATGCCGGCCGATCTTGTGTCCGGCGGAAATATTGTAACCGAGTTCGTCATCGGCATAATTTGTTTCCATCTGTTGCGGGCTCTTGGCGTTAAAACCGAAAAAGCGCGAAGAACCGTCAGACAGTTTAAAGAAAAAACCATTCAGTTCAAGTTTCTTATTGAGCAGTGATGCGTCTCTGATACGAAGTTCGTAATCATGATTTACCCTGCCGGATTGAGACAGGTTTATCTCCATGTTTCGCTCCGGTATCGGGTAATAGGCTGCGTACAATGAAGCAGTAGCCCCGAAGGTATCATTATAGGTTACCTGGGGAGCAAGCATGGTCGTGACCTCTTCCAGCCTGTTATGGGCAAGAAAAGCCGTGAGGACACCGGAGGTCACCCCTTCATTGGGACTCGAAGCAATTACCGGAAGAGGTATGGTTACCAGCTTTATCATGCCATCCGCGGGGTCGTCGGTCGGGGGAAGGTGCAGTTCCTGGCGGGGAATATAGCTCGTACAACCGGCCAGTGCCCACAAGGC
>CAIYZD010000247.1 GCA_903930585.1 uncultured Geobacteraceae bacterium
GATCAAAATTGGGAAAACAGATTTCAAACTCCTTATATATTAATCTCCTAATATATTTCAACTTGAATCACTGGGTTCCAGAACCGAATCGGGGGGTCAATAGAAAAAACGAGTTCTTAACATAGACTCTTGAAACCTTTTTGATAATTACGACCACCTTTGCTCCCAGGCTTTTTTAATAGGCAGGCGCATTGCTATCTAAGCCATTCACATCTTGATTAGAACATTGCGATTGTAGCCACCCTTTACAAATGGATTAAATAGTCTGCATGTTGAACTTTTCAAATTCAGAAACCTTATGAAATAATGATAACAAGGGCTAATACGAGAGTTGAACCCAGAACAACGTACACCCGTATCAAGTACCACTACTACGCCAATGAGTCTATGATCAAAATTGGGAAAACAGATTTCAAACTCCTTTTAACACTTTAATAATTTAACCAACAGGTTCAACTGGGAATCAAACTCTGATCGTCAAGTCTGAAGTGAGAACCATTACACCATTGAACTTTTGGGTTTTTCACATCAACCGAAGAAATAGTAGTAATTTACACAGAGCAAGTCTGGCCCGGGCACGGTGCTTCATACAGTGATGTGCATTTACAGTACAAACGTTAAGTTATGCAAATTTAAGACAATTTTGAATTACGGTAGTATTGGCTTTACTAATCGCACAAAATGGAAGACTACAGTAAGGCACTGGCAATTTTACTTCGGTTCTTTGGTTATTGGCTTGATTTTCAGGTGTTTACGCATCATTCACATTGATCGTTGCTGACAATATCGTTTTTTTCCTCAGTATCGCCCAGCTGCGTCTATCAATGGCTACAATGCGCTTGCTGCCTGGAGCGAGAAAACTTGGACCGTCTACGTTCTATACCGTATCGACTTCAAGATCGCCTACCTCACATATGGTTGTCTAAATGGATTCGACTCTGACTATCTTCGGGACACCTTGCGATCGCCAGAGTTATCTCGTTGAGCAACAAACAGACTTATCATCCAAACATATCGTACTGAATCATATAGTGGTCGCTCCTTTAAAGTATATGCCCCACGTCTCTGGAACAAACTCCCTCCCTCTGTAAAGTCATCCTCCCATCATCCTTCTCAGTTTCGAACACTTAACTGTCTAAAACAAACACTTATAGAGTATTGCATTTCACGATAACTATTGGAATACCTTTCTGTCAGTTGTGAATCCCTTTTGATCGTGCGTCCTGAAAAAGCGGTATGTTAAGTACTATGTGACCACATAGCTTAACATGCTAAAAATAATTTTCTAAGGATTGACTTGTCAGAAGAGGGATTCGAACCCTCGCCCAGAAAACTGGACTGCGACCTGAACGCAGCGCCTTAGACCGCTCGGCCATCCTGACATTGTCGTTGTAAAAAACAAACCCTACATAACCTGCCTTATCAATAATTATTTTTGATGGTGGATTGCAACAGTTTTTAATTTTCTATAGAAGACAACTATGACATTCTGGATCAATAATTGAACAAAGATGTTGCAAATACATTTGGCAAAGTTCAATTAATCGTATTCATGCTTCATATACCGAGTTGAAGGTGATTTTATTTCAAATTTACTTGAAGCTTTCATAAAGAAACATGATTGTAGGGAAAAGTATAAATCGGTTGTTTATTTAACACATTAAATGTATTCCATACTGGAATACATATACTAAAATTGGAACGATACAGAGAAGATTAGCATGGCCCCTGCGCA
>CAIYZD010000248.1 GCA_903930585.1 uncultured Geobacteraceae bacterium
GATGGTGCCTGACTCGAAATGATCCCGAAAATCCGTGTAGCGTAAAACTCACATAAGCAAATTAATCCAATGCGTTAGCTAATACAGCTAGCGCATTTTTTTTGTTTAAAACAGCCCCTATGGTGCAATTTTAGTGCACTACTCAGCGATCATTCTCGAAAGGACACCACACATGGCGACTGATCTAGCATCCTCGTGAAAGCCCTATTTTAAAGCGTTTGCAGGTAATAAAAAAATGCAAAGTGCACCATAATTGCACTATTTTGAATGGACATTAGCGTAACTATCTGTTATAAAAGTATAAATTTTACATTGTCATATGATTGTACATCATTGTCGCTGGTAATCGTGGTTATTTGCGATGTGTTGTCAGCTGTTGAAAGCGAGGTAAATGGACATGGCCAATATTGAGAAGAGAACAACCAAGGATGGAAAATCGCACTACCGTGTTCTTGTCAGGCTGAAGGGATTTCCGCCGCAGTCGGCAACTTTTGAACGTATAACTGACGCCAAGAACTGGGCGACCAATACGGAATCTGCGATCAGAGAGAACCGCCACTTCAAGACCAACGAAGCGCGGAAGCATACACTGACCGACGTGATCGACCGTTACATTGAAAATATTCTACCAACCAAGCCCAAGAGCGCCGATGTCCAGGAGGGGCAGCTGAAGTGGTGGAAGGCACAGATAGGGGCCTATACACTGTGCGATGTTACACCGGCCATGATCGGCGAGTGCCGGGACAAGCTGCTCAAGGGGAAGACCAACAAGGGAACCAAAAGGGCACCGGCAACTGGTGTGCGGTACCTGGCTGCACTGTCACACGCCTTTAGTGTTGCCGTCAATGAATGGGGCTGGCTTGAAGACAATCCTGTCAGGAAAGTAAAAAAACCGGTGGAATCAAGAGGCCGTGTCCGGTTCTTGTCTGATGATGAACGGAAGCGTTTACTTGACGCCTGTAAGGAGAATAGCAACAAACTTCTGTATCCGATCGTGGTGCTGGCCATTTCCAGCGGTATGCGTTACAGCGAAATGATCAACCTAACCTGGAAGGACGTTGATCTTGAAAAGCAGTTTATTATACTGCATGAGACCAAGAACGGTGAACGGCGTAATGTCCCGATTGCTGGACACGCGCTTGAACTTTTAAAATGCCTGAAAAAGGTTCGCAGAATCGATACCATACTTCTCTTCCCTGGCAATGCAACACAGAAGCCGACAACGTTACGCAGACACTGGAAGCTGGTTCTCAGTAAAGCGGGCATTGAGAATTTCCGCTTTCATGATCTTCGGCACTGCACTGCATCATATCTGGCTATGAACGGCGCAACTACCGTTGACATTGCCGGTGTTCTTGGGCATAAAACTTTGTCGATGGTTACACCAAACCGACAGCGTGAGCTAATGCGGCAGTCGTATTACCTGGGAGCGGTATCAACTATTACCGGGAGATTACGAGAACAGAAAGTTCAGACTCCAATTACGCCCGGCGCTCTTGTACCGATCAAGGCAGGTCTGATCAAAAAAGCCATGTCGGACATGGGGCCAACCAGGACAGTTCACAGTCGCAAGAGCTACATCAATTCTCATGCCTACACCAAAGGCCAGCAGGATGGTCAGCAGGTCGGTATTAACAAAGGTATATCCGGTAGTAATCCAGCACAGAAGACAATCCCCAGATAACTCCTGACAGCTCACTACCACTCACAACACAATACCCATCGCATAAGGGGATTCCAGCAACGGAGTCCCCTTTTCGCATTTAAGGAGCCCATTATGTTAGCCACCGCACTATACGATTATGAAATCACCATGCTGCTTTGTGAAGCATGCTTCGACATCATTCTTGAAGATGACGCGGAGTATCACCACGAAAAGTCTTACTGCCATCACTGCATAGACGAGGTGAAGCCATGAAACGAATTTTTCCCGCTATCAGAAAAATGACACCAGACGAAACCACCAGCCACAATCTCCAGAATCCGGGCCTTATGATTGAATACTGCAATTTGATGATACCGCTCAGTGCCGGTTACTCCGACGCTATCATGATCTACCGGAATGGGAATAGCCTGCTGATCCTGATCACCAACATACAAATCGGTTACATCGGGCTTGATGATGTTGACTGTCTGGATGGAGATATTATCGGTAGCGTATTTCTGGAAGAGTACCAGATCAAAGATTGTATTGGCAGACGCTGGCTCCAGATGAAACCGGAAACTCTGCTAAGGAAATTACCAGACTACCTGTAAAAGCGACGTCAAAGTGTCACAGACAATAACCACTAACCAAAGAGGCAGGCCGCCAAAGCCTGCCTTTACAATTTCAAGGAGAATATCATGACGATTAACACACTTATCGGAGCCAATAACAATATTACCATACGCCAAATAAAAGCAGTCTTTGAAGTAACAGC
>CAIYZD010000249.1 GCA_903930585.1 uncultured Geobacteraceae bacterium
AATGCCTGAGATGGATGGCTTTCTTGCTTGTGAGAGGTTTAAACAAAACTCAGTCCTCAAAGATATACCAGTGATCTTTATGAGTGGTAAAAATACAACTGAATATATAATCAAAGGATTTCAGGCTGGCGGGGTCGATTATATAACCAAACCTTTTCATCCGATGGAATTAAATGCCAGGATCAAAACACATCTCGACCTCAGTACCCTACGTAACAAACTTAAATATGAAAAATTAATGGAAAAGAAAATACAAGATGTCGCAGAAGCCCAGCAGGCAACTATTTTCGCTTTAGCTAAACTTGCCGAACAGCGTGACGATAATACGGGTTCCCATTTAGAGCGAGTACGAGAATACTGTAAGCTATTAGCAAAGCAACTATCGGAAAATTCAACATATTCAGATCGCATCTCAGAAGATTTTATTATATGCATTCAGCATGCTTCACCATTACATGACATTGGAAAGGTTGCCATCCCTGATAGTATCTTATTAAAGCCGGGCAAATTATCATTTGAGGAATTTGAAGTAATGAAGTCCCATAGTATCATTGGCGCTGAGAATATGCAGACTGTTTTTAATAAATATCCTGACAATGCCTTTATTGGGATGGGAATAGAGATTGCTCTGTATCACCATGAACGTTGGGATGGCAGCGGATACCCGGATCGTCTGATTGGCAAGAATATTCCTCTCCCCGCAAGAATTATGGCTGTTGCTGATTGTTACGATGCCCTCCGATCAGATCGTTGCTACCGAAATGGTTTTAATCATGAGCTGGTGATATCGATGCTTCAGGGTGAAAGCGGAACTCATTTTGATCCGGAAATCATTAGATGTTTTATGTCGATTGAAGGTATGTTCAGGAGTGTGAATTATTAGAGACCTAACACACCGAATTTCGGAATTATTGAACACCGTGTTTACGAACGAAACAACCATCTAAATGAGCTCGTTATTTTCAAAGCGGAACTGCTTTGTTAGAATGTTCGGTGACTGTCCATGAGTCTGAAAACTAAAATAGCAGTTGCAGTATCCTTTTTGTTTGTCCTGTTTGTTGCCGTCGCTTCTTATTTTATCTATTCCTACTTTGAGCAGACTTTCAAAACGTCCATCAGTACTCAACAGTTTTCTCTCGTCGCGAGTATTGCGGACAATATCGATGATAAGCTCAGCATCGCACATAACGCCCTGAAAGCGATCGCAGCATCAGCTCCCGATGATGTCTTCACCAATGCTGACACGGCTCAACGATTCCTTAATGGCACTTACGGAATTCACTCTATTTTTGCCACCAATGCCGCGTTCATATCCCTGGATGGAAAGATTGTTGCTGAAAGGGAGTATGTTGCGGGTCGACGCGGCAAGGACCTTTCGTATCGGGAATGGTACAAGAAAACCATTGAGAGCAGGAAGCCTTTAATATCTGATCCATTTATTACCACTCACCCCCCGATACACCCTGCGGTCATCATGACTGTGCCGATATTTGATAAACGGGGTAACATGAAAGGTCTGTTTATTGGCAGTATTGATCTATTGGGTGAGAATTTCCTGGCGAATCTGTCCAAAGTAAGAATCGGAAAAACGGGGTACATTGTCATTGCCGACAGAAACCGGACCCTGATAGTGCATCCGGACAGGAGCAGGATCATGAAGCCGGCGGCGCCTCCCGGAGTTAACAAGGTGATCGATCAGGCGTTTGATGGGTTTGAAGGGAACAGCGAGACGGTTACCTCCAAAGGTGTTTCGATGCTCATCTCCGTAAAGCAGCTGCGCACCGCCTCATGGTTTCTTGCCGCCAACTACCCGAGATCCGAAGCGTATGCCCCGCTTGAGAGGGCAACGCGTTATTTTGTTGCCACAGTTGTCGTATGCACATTCGCTCTGCTGTTCATCACGTGGTTTGTCATGAAACGCTTGATGTTACCGCTTGCAGTTGTAACCAACCATTTGGAGCAGTTGCCGGGAAAAAAAGCGGGTGATCGTCAGATAATGATCCAAAGTACTGATGAAATCGGGATTCTTGCGACGACGTTTAATACGATGATGACCACTCTGGACCGGCAACAGGAATCCCTGCAGGAACAAACAATCGTGCTGGAGCAGGAAATTGCAGAACGGCAGAAGGCGCAGGAAGCGTTAGCGGTCAAGCAGCGACAGCTGGAAGCGCTGAACGATTCACTTGAGGAGCGCGTTGTCAATTCACTGCAACAAATTCGGCAGCAGGATCAAGTATTAATTCAGCAAAGCCGCCGGGCCGCCATGGGTGAGATGATCAACAACATTGCCCATCAGTGGCGACAACCTCTCAATAATCTTGGTTTGATTGTTCAAAGTATCAAGTACAGTTTTGAAATGGGTGGGCTCACCCTGGAGCAGTTGACGGACGATAATGCCAAGGCAATGGATACGATCATGTACATGTCTCGCACCATCGATGATTTCCGTTATTTTTTCCGCGATGACAAACAAAAGACCATTCTCCCTATCGTTGATCTGCTGAACAGGACGTTAAGTCTGGTATCTGCCAGCTTTCAACACCTCAACATATCCCTGGATATCGACGTACATGATTCCGTAACTGCTTTCGGGTATCCCAACGAATTATCCCAGGTGATATTGAACATTCTGAATAATGCAAAGGATGTATTCTCTGAGCGCAACGTGCCCACCCCTCTCATCCGAATCAGGGCCTTTGGCGAGGGTGATCGCTCCATTGTGACAATTGGAGATAATGGCGGAGGGATAGACGAGAACATACTTCCACGGATTTTTGATCCCTACTTCAGTACCAAGGAAGTTGGAAAAGGAAGCGGTATCGGTTTGTACATGTCTAAGGTTATTATCGAACAAAACATGGGTGGTATCCTGATTGCGCGGAATATTGCCGGGGGGGCCGAGTTCAGGATAGAACTTCTTTCCTGTGTTGTTGCCGACGACAAGCGAAATCCTTTGTTGGCAGCCAGTTAACATGTTTCGGTGCATTGGGGGTATAATAAGACACCAAAATAAACATACAAGGAATTATTCATGGAAATAAATAAATACCCTATCGAGCTTCTCATGAGAACAACAGGGTATGATGTTTCAAAGTATGATGATTCCTTCTTGCTCAGTACTCTTCAGAAAAGAATTTTCGAAACTAACAGCAAATCAATGGAAAATTATTTTGTTTTCTTGGAACAGAACTCTTTAGAAAGAGCTGAGTTAATTGAGTCATTACGAATTAGCTACAGCGAATTTTTCCGGAATTCACTTACTTTTGCCGTATTGGAACGTATTATTGTGCCTTCAATTGTAATGAAAAGGGATAAGACTAAACATAAAGATGTACGTATATGGTCTGTAGCTTGTGCCGGAGGCCAGGAAGCATACAGTCTGGCAATTTTGCTCGAAGAAATTTCTAACGGTGACAAGGCGCAAGGGTATCGCATATTTGCCACTGATCAATCTGAAACACAAATACACGATGCTGTGAATGGCCAATTCCCCTCTGCATCATTAAACAATGTGAGTTTAAAACGTCTCAAAGAGAGATTCACCAAACACAACGATATGTATGCTATTAAGCCCGAGTTGAAAGAAAACATGGCATTTTCAGTATTTGATCTGTTTAGTGAAAAAATGACCTGTCCTCCTGAAAGTATCTATGGTGATTTTGATTTGATATTCTGTGCCAACTTACTCTTCTACTACAAGGATGATTACCGAAAATCAATATTACATAAAATGAGAAATTCTCTTGCAGTCGGTGGATATTTGATTACTGGCGAAGTAGAAAGGGATATACTACTGAGATATAAGTACCGCGAAGTTTATCCGTATTCAGCTATTTTCCAGGTCTGACTTTGTGGCAAGACCGAATCAAAGTAAACCGGTGAAGAGAATTATACACGTACAATAATTCATGAGGACTATCGAATGAACGCTAAAGATCTCAAGATAGGCACTCAGCTCAAGCTTGGTTCCTGCCTGTTATTGCTTTTTGTTGTCGTACTGGGTGTGGTTTCCTACACTCAGAATGAACAGATCCACCAACAGACTGAAATCATGTATAATCACCCGCTTAAGGTGAGGCGAGCCATTGATGCTCTGAGTGATGATGTTCTTCAGATGCTTGTAAATATGAGAGGTTTGCCTCATGCGGACAACAATCAGGAAATCAGTGAAATAATCGAAAAAACAGATATTTTCGATGCTGATACCAAAAAACAGCTTGAAGTCCTGTATGAAAGGTTCCTGGGTCCACGTACCGATGTAGATGCCATTGCAAATTCCCTTGTTCAATACAGAAATAATCGCGCAGAGAGCATCCGTTTACTCAGAGAAGGCAAGAAGGAAGATGTGGTGGCTCGACTTAAGCCCCTGGGCGCTGGCGGCATCCAGGCTACAAAGGCTTTAGACTGTATTAAAGTTGTGGATGCCTTTGCCGTGAAAAAAGGTGATGAATTATATGCCAATTCCATAAAACTTAACAGTTCACTTAAACGGCAACTGTTCATGCTGGTCATCACTATTCTTATACTCTCGCTTATCATAAACTATGCTCTGCTTCGTAGCATTCGTACACCATTGAAGGAACTGATAGATGCGACCACACGTTTTCGCAAAGGCGACATGGATGCCCGCAGTGCCTATGAATCTCACAATGAATTTGGCGAACTTTCCACATCATTTAATACTCTTGCTCACAGTATTCAGATAAATTCCGATCTGGATAAAAAGATCGCAAGCCTTGCCGGGCTAATGCTGAGTGAATATGATGCAAAAAAATTCTTTCAGGCGACACTTAACGCCCTGGCGGAACATACCGGCTCGCAGATGGCAGCTATTTATCTGCTGAGCGCCGACAATAAAACTTTTGAGCATTTTGAATCTACAGGAATTGACGATAACGCCAGACAATCGTTTGCTGCTGACAGCTTTGAAGGTGAGTTTGGTGCAACTCTTTATTCGCGCAAGATCCAACACATAAAAAACATTGCGGACGATACCCGGTTTGTTTTTCACACCGTAAGCGGCACGTTTGTCCCGCACGAAATCATAACCTTGCCAATACTGGTCGATAGTGCGGTTATTGCCATTATTTCTCTGGCAACAGTGAGCACGTACTCCAAACAATCCATCCAATTAGTAGAAAATATCCTGGTTACCCTCTGCGCCCGCGTTGAGGGAATCATGGGATACCACAAGATGAAAGAGTATTCTGAACAACTTGATCTGCAAAACCGCGAATTGGAGTCCCAAAAAACTGAATTAACGTCCCAATCAGTGGAGCTGGTGACCCAGAATACCGAGCTGGAAATGCAGAAAAAACAGTTGGATGAAGCCAGTCGCCTCAAAACCAATTTTCTGTCAAATATGAGCCATGAACTGCGTACTCCGCTGAACTCGGTAATAGCTCTTTCCGGAGTACTTAACCGCCGGCTTGCAAAGCAGATCCCAGACGAAGAATACAGCTATCTTGAAATAATTCTGCTGTTCAGTAAACCACCGGCTCTG
>CAIYZD010000250.1 GCA_903930585.1 uncultured Geobacteraceae bacterium
GGCTCTGCGCCGGTCCCGCTTCTGGTTCAATCATGAAGAGTCCGCCTACATAACCACTATCCGCGCAAACCGGCGCTTACCGATCTGGACGATATACTCACCGGTGGCCGTCAGCTCAAGATTGGTGTCGCTGACCTTTTCTCCATCCAGTTTGACGCCCCCCTGATCAATCGCGCGGCGCCCCTCGCCGTTGGATTTGGTCAGACCGGCTTCGGTCATGGCCCTGGCCAGCAGAACCACGCCGTCGGTCATAGCAAACGTCACCTGCGGCATATCTTCCGGAATCTCGTTCTCCTTGAAACGCTTGACGAAATTTTCTTCCGCAATCTCTCCGGCCCCGGTGCCATGAAAACGTGAAACGACTTCGCGCCCCAGCTGTTTTTTGGCGGCCATCGGATGAAGCGAATGATTTTTGAGGTCACACTTCAGCGTTTCAATTTCTGCCAGAGTCAGATCGGAAAGGAGTTCGTAGTATCGAAGCATCAGATCGTCCGAAATCGACATGATCTTGCCGAATATTTCGTCAGCCGGTTCATTGATACCGATATAGTTGCCGAGCGATTTGGACATCTTGTTGACGCCATCTAACCCTTCCAAAAGCGGCATGGTCAGAACACACTGCGGCGACTGTCCCCATTCCCGCTGCAGTTCACGCCCCATCAGCAGGTTGAACTTCTGATCCGTCCCCCCCAACTCAACATCGGATTTCAAGGCAACGGAATCATACCCCTGGATCAGCGGATAGAGGAATTCGTGAATGGCAATCGGCTGCTGGTTGGCAAAGCGTTTGGAAAAGTCATCCCGTTCCAGCATGCGGGCCATGGTGCATTTGGATGCCAGGGCGATCATGCCGCTTGATCCCAGTTCGTTCAACCAGGTCGAGTTGAACACAACCGTTGTCTTTTCCGGATCGAGAATTTTGAACACCTGTTCCTTATAGGTTTCGGCATTCCTCAGTACATCCTCGCGGGTCAACACCTTGCGAGTCTCGGATTTGCCGGTCGGGTCACCGATCATGCCGGTAAAGTCACCGATCAGAAAGTTGACTTCGTGACCCAGTTGCTGGAACTGGCGCAGCTTCTGGATCAGCACGGTGTGTCCGAGATGGAGGTCGGGCGCGGTCGGATCGAAGCCGGCCTTTATTTTCAGGGGTACACCGGTAGAGATGGATTTCGCCAGCTTCTCTTCCAGCTCCTTTTCGATCAGCACTTCAACGGTGCCGCGTTTGATAACGGCCATCTGTTCGGCTACGGACATGAAACAACTCCTTAGCAGGGAATATTTATACGTTCAATACTTACCGCCTTGCCGCTCTGTTCATCGACACCGATCACAACGGCATTCAGTCGGATATCCTTCTTGGCAACTTCAAACTTGGCCGGTAGCTGGGTCAGGAAACGGTGAATCGTCTCTTCCTTCCCCATACCGATAACCGAATCGAAGCTGCCGGTCATGCCTGCATCGGTCAGAAAGGCCGTCCCTTGCGGGAGAATCCGTTCATCGGCGGTCTGGACGTGGGTATGCGTTCCGATCAGGGCGCTGATCCTGCCATCCAGATACCATCCCAACGCTGATTTTTCCGAAGTTGCCTCGGCGTGAAAATCGACCAGCACAATCGGAGTTTCCTGTTTGAGGCGCTCTATTTCACGATCGGCAACCAGGAACGGACACTCCAGGGTTTTCATAAAAACGCGCCCTTCCAGATTAAGAACCGCAACCTTAACCCCTCCGGGGGTTGTAAGGACCGCGCTTCCGGTTCCGGGCGCTCCAGCCGGATAATTGGCCGGACGAAGTATGCGCCGGTCGGCTAGAACCAGCGATACCTGCTCTTTTTTGTCCCAGATGTGGTTGCCACCGGTCAGCAGGTGGATGCCGTGACCGAACAGCTCCTTGGCAACCTCGACCGTCAGTCCAAAACCACCGGCAGCATTTTCGCCATTGGCGATCACGATATCAACCGTATGCCGGTCCACAAGACGGTGCAACTCGCGAGACAGCGCCTGCCGTCCCGGCTTGCCGATTATATCACCCACAAATAATATTTTAACGGGCATATTCGACGGAACGTGTTTCGCGTATTACGTTAACTTTGATCTGGCCGGGATAGGTCATCTCGGCTTCAATTTTCTTCGCAATATCACGGGCCATGACCACCGACTGATCGTCGCTGACCAGTTCACTGGCAACCATGACGCGGATTTCCCGACCGGCCTGGATCGCAAATGACGACTGCACGCCGCTGAACGAAGTGGCAATACGCTCCAGATCGCCAAGGCGTTTGACATAGGTTTCCATCATCTCGCGTCGCGCACCGGGACGGGCGCCGGAAAGCGCATCGGCGGCCTGTACCAGAATCGCCAGCACCGAATTCGGTTTTTCATCTTCGTGATGCGCCATGATCGCATGAACGATCTTTGGTGTTTCACCGTATTTACGGGCCAGCTCAGCGCCGATGACCGCATGCGAACCTTCAACTTCATGATCAACCGCTTTGCCCAGATCATGCAGCAGACCGGCGCGTTTGGCCTGTTTGACGTTAACTCCCAGTTCTGCCGCCATGATTCCGCAGAGGAACGCCACTTCAAGCGAATGGAGGTAGACGTTCTGGGTGTAGGAGGTACGGTATTTGAGGCGACCGATCAACTTGAGGACTTCCGGATGGATACCGTGAACGCCAAGATCAAAAGCGGCCTGTTCTCCGGCTTCCTTGATTGAATGTTCCACTTCTTCGGTCGATTTTGCCACAACTTCTTCGATGCGACCGGGGTGGATACGGCCATCGGCCAGCAGTTTTTCGAGCGACAGGCGGGCAACTTCGCGACGAACCGGGTTAAAACCGGACAAAATAACCGCTTCCGGGGTATCGTCGATAATCAGGTCAATTCCGGTAGCAGCTTCAAGAGCACGGATGTTCCGGCCTTCACGACCGATAATACGCCCCTTCATCTCGTCGGACGGCAATGGCACAACAGATACGGTACGTTCGGCGACATACTCGCCGGCATACCGTTGAATGGCTAGTGCCATGATTTCCTTTGCTTTTTTATCGCCGGTTTCTCGTGCTTCGTCTTCTATCGTCCTGATAATTTTGGCGGCATCGTGCTTGGCCTCGCTCTCCATCGCGTTCATCAGTTCTTTCTTTGCTTCGGCGGCAGACATGCCGGAAATCTGCTCAAGTCGCGCGTTTTGAATATCGACCGCTTTTTTAAGTTCCGCATCGCGCAGGTCCAAAACCTGTTCTTTCTGAGAAATCGTCTGCTCTTTTTTGAGAACATCCATCTCCTTCTGGTCGATTAGTGCCGCTTTTTTGTCGAGATTTTCTTCCTTCTGAACCAGTCTTTTTTCAAGTGCCTGAAGATCCTTGTTTTTTTCGTTTGTTTTCCGTTCATGCTCTTCCTTGGCCTGCAGCGCCAGATCCTTGGCCTTGAGCTGTGCCTCTTTGGTAATGGTATCCGCTTCTCTCCGGGCATCGTCAAGCACCTTGCCGGCGAGCTCTTCGGCCTGCTTCAGAATTGATCCCGAATCCTTCTTGTTGAGCTTGTTGCCGGCAAAATACGCTCCGGCAGCGACAATCAGAGTAATGATAACGCTAATAATCACTTCCATTCCATCAACCTCCTCTATATAAAATCCGGGTCGCCTGGCAACTCCGGTTACTTCTCCCCATACAGTTACTGCGAAATGCGAACAATACGAGTGGCGGAAACAATTATTTCCATTGGAATATCATGAATATCCACCGGTATCGCTCCATCTATCAGCTGAAAATCATGGCACAGTCCAATCAGCTGAGACGTGCAGCCGGGGTGATGCAGAAACCGGTCATAAAACCCTTTCCCGTAACCGATACGGTGTCCCGATAGGTCAAAAGCGACTCCCGGAACGAGGATCATATCGGCTTCATCGGCCTGATGATCGACGCCGGTCGGATACGGTTCCAGAATACCGAACGCCCCTTCCTGCAACATTTCAATCCGTTCAACCGGGCGAAATACCATCTGATGCCCGCAGACGGCGGGATACAAAACCCGTTTCCCCGTTTGCAACGCATCGCACAGAATCATTTCCGTATCAGTCTCATTATGAACCGGCGCATACAACGCAACGCATTCAGCCCGAGCATACTCATCAAGCGAGAGCAGGTTGAGTTGCGCGGCCCGGCTGGATGCACACCACGCCTCATGGCTGAGCGCACGGCGCTGTGACAACATCTGCGAACGGAGCGAATGCTTGGGCATACGAGATTCTTTCAATACTGAGCGTACGGAATTGCCCCGAAGTGGCATCGGGAAGGTCGACCAGGGAGGACTGAAGAGGCAAAAAAGCCTTGAGTGCCGCAGGCACGCGTGCGTGACACGCCCACATCACCCGGAAGCGTTTTTTTCCTCCAGTGAGGATATATTCAACGGGCGTGACATTATTTCAATCAGACGTGTAGATTACAACGTGTGACGAACCCGACCGGTAGTGTAATAATACGAATATATGATCAAGTCTCCCTGAGAGACCATGTAAAATCAGACCGTATCCAACGCAGCAATCATTGAACCGATTCTGCTATCGTCAATGGCGTCCAGCTCGCGACAGGAGCGGAGTTCCAGCAGTTCTTCAGAGGCATTCAGCAACGCCAGCGTCAGCACCAGCTGAGCATCGCTGCTTCTCAGAGCGCTGCCGATCTCGTGAAGTTTCCCATTTACAAAAGCTTCAACCGCCTTTACTTTCTCTTCGGAAGCCGAACTCCGTACTGAAAGTTCGCGGCCAAGGACTGTAACTGCATGGCTTTTTTTCATTCAAAGACCACGATCACGTATTAAATCCCGTCCAGCTTGCCGAGAATGGCATCAACACGTAACTTGATACCCTCACGGTCATCTGAAAGCCGCTGAATTTCTTCGTTGAGATACGCGTTCTCTTCTTTGAGCGCAGTATACTTTTCAATGATGTCGCCTATTTTCTTTTCGAGTACTTCTATAAGTTCCTGGTTCATGGGTTCTGTCTCCTTTCGAGGTTGCACACTATACGAAGTGGCTGCCACAAAGTCAAGCCCTAATTGATTGAAATCGCAGAGTTCCGCGACATGGTTCCCCTTTCTGCGCCGTGACTTTTCAGGCTTGGAAAAGGGCATCTGCAAACTCCTGCGGATCAAAGTCGCGCAGATCTTCTATTGATTCACCAACACCGATATATCGAACCGGCAAGGCAAATTCATGGCTGACCGCCACCACAATCCCTCCCTTGGCAGTGCCATCCAGCTTGGTCAATGCCAAACCGGTGACTCCGGCAGCCTCTTTAAAGAGTCGAACCTGGGAAACCGCATTCTGACCGGTTGCAGCATCCAGAACCAGCAGGGTTTCGTGCGGCGCACCGGGGATCTCGCGGTCAATAACGCGTCGGATCTTCTTCATCTCCTCCATCAGGTTCACCTTGGTATGCAGCCGACCGGCCGTATCTATGATCAAAATATCAACACCACGGGCGACCGCGGCCTTACAGGCATCAAAAACAACCGCCGACGGGTCGGCACCTTCCTTATGCCGGATGACCTCCACCCCGGAGCGATTACCCCAGGCGATCAACTGCTCAGCTGCGGCAGCCCTGAAGGTATCGGCGGCGGCCAGCAGCACTTTGCTGCCTGAGGCCGAGAAACGCGATGCCAACTTGCCGATGGTCGTAGTCTTTCCGACCCCGTTGACACCGATGACCAGCAGCACAAACGGTTTTTGGCCACCAATGGCAAGCGGCTGATGATGAGCCGTCAAACGGGCCATAATCTCCTCTTTCAGTGCCGACCGCAACGCCTCGCCATTTTTCAACTCATTACGCCCCAGGCGCTGCTCCAGTGTGCGAATCAACTCCACCGTGGTCTTGACACCAATATCGGAGGTAATCAGGATTTCTTCAAGCTCCTCAAGCGTATCGGCATCGATCGTCTTTTTTCCAAGCACCAGGGCATCGATACGCCCCACCAAACCATCCTTGGTTTTTTTCAAACCGGACTTCAATCGTTCAAAAAAACTCGGTTTTGTCGTTTTTTCCTGCACTGGCGGCTCCGGTACCAGCTCCGGTACCAGCTCCGGCACCAGCTCGGGTACCGGTTCGGGTACCGGAGCTGGTTCGGAAACCGGCGCCTCAGGCGATACCTCTGAAATATCGACAGTTTTTTCCACACCGGATAGTTTATCGACCAGTCCCCTGAAAAAGCCTTTTTTCTCCTGTGGTTCCATCAAATCTCCTTTTTCAGTTCAGTAACTGCCCGACGAAAGCTGTGTAATGCCTGCGCTACCGGACAGCTGCGTGCAATATTCATAACCAGCGAATAATCCTGATCGATGCAACCGATAATCAGATGCCCCCCGCCGGAAGTTATCACGACATCCTCCACCGTTCCCAACTGTTCGGTACTCTTCATTTCCTTGATGCGAGTCAGAATAATGCCCTCATGAGCAGCGATGAAGCGCATATCGTAAGGATCACAGTGACACCGCTCAACAACCGCCTCGCCTTCCCAATCGACCAGAATGGCCCCGACCGCGTGCGGCACCCGATCCACCAGATCCATTAATACAGCTTCGAGTGACATGACACGCTCCCGATTCAGGATTTGCTGTTGCATGATATCATAATTTACCGGCAACAGGTGAGTAACACCACCGTTAATGCAATCGTACCGAAACCATCCGCGACGCCCCCGGTTCTTCCATCGTGATGCCGTAGAGAGTGTCTGCCACCTGCATGGTAGCCTTGTTGTGGGTAATGATGATGAATTGAGATATATCACTCATTTCCCTGACCATTTCATTAAAGCGGCCAATGTTGGCGTCATCCAGCGGAGCGTCAACCTCATCCAGCAGGCAGAACGGGGTTGGTTTGATCAGAAAGATCGAAAAAATCAGCGCCACGGCGGTCAACGCCTTTTCCCCTCCCGAAAGCAGCGTCACATTTTGCAATTTCTTGCCGGGGGGTTGCACGATGATATCGATACCGGTCTCGAGCAAGTCTTCTTCATCGGTAAGACGCAATTCGGCCCGTCCGCCGCAGAACAGGCGCGGAAATACTTCCTGAAACTTGGCATTAACCAGGTTGTATGTTTCCTGAAAACGCTGACGGGTAGTGCGGTTTATGCGCTGAATCGCCTGCTGCAGACCACGGAGCGACTCTTCCAGATCATCTTTCTGACCGGTAAGAAACGTAAAACGCTCCTCCATCCCAGCACACTCCTCGATCGCCATCAGGTTGACTTCACCCATCTCGTCCAAAAGCCGCTGTAGTTCCGCCAGTCGTACCCGGCCGGCCGCTTCGTCAAATTCAGTTACCGCCAGCTTTGCCAAAGCATCGGACATGGAGATACGGCTCCGCTCCTGCAGAGCCTGCTCCAAATGTTCCCCCTGCATGGTCAGCGTCGAGAAACGGAGTTTGAGTTCGGCCTGGGACTGCCTGACGGCGTCCCCCTCCTCGCGGGCCTTTTTGATCTGTGTCTCGATCAGATTCAGTGCAGCTCCCGCCTCCTCAAAACGGCCACGGGCCGTAGTCAGCCTGCCCTCGGATTCCACCTGATCGCTGACCAGATATTCCAGCCGCTCCGTTGCGGCCTGTATCTCGACGTGAAGCTGCTGTCTGGCAACATCACCGGATGCAATTTCCTGCCGGTCGGCGGCTATGCGCCGCACGATCTCTTCCGTCTGCCGTTCCAGATTCGAAATGGCACGCAGACCGGCATCACGCTGTTCCTTTATCGTAGCGGTCTGTATCCGGATAGCGGTCACCCGTTCGCGGACGACAGCCAACAGTTCGCGCCGGGCATCAAGCTCATTCTTCAAACGTACCGTTTCCTGTTCCAGCCCCTTTGAGGCGTCGCCGGTCTGAACTATCCGTTCACCAGCCAGTTTCAGCTCCGCCTCCAGAGTAGTGCGTTCTTCATCCAGATTCTCGGCCTCCACGGCGTGGACATCAAGACGATCTGCAATGCGGACCCCTTCATCATGCGCCTGTTGACGGTCTTTCAACAGCCCGGTCAGCTTCAGTTCGGCACGATGCAGCTCTCCACCACCGCTTTTAAGCTCTTCTGTGACCTCCTGACTCTGGCGCCGCAGATCGTCGCGCTGGGCGCCAAGTGTCGCAGTTTCTTCTTCCAGCCGGACCAGGTGAAGCTCCAGCTCCCTGATTTCACGCTTCTTATGAATCAACCCGTTGTCCACCTGTTCCCCTGAACCGCCACTGACGATCCCGCCGTGGGCGACCATATCTCCGGACCGGGTAACAAAGATCAGCCCCGGATGCTGACGGGCCAATCCGAGCGCCCCGCCAAGGTCCTCAACCAGCATGATGGTAGCCAGCAGATTCAGGATCAATCCGGAAAACGGGCCATCGACCTGCACCAGTTCCACCAAAGGAACAGCTCCCGTTACCGTGGGCGGGTCTCCAGCCGGACATTCGAGCGGCAGCGCAATGCCGGCCCGCCCTCCATTTCCGGCTTTCAGAAATTCCAGTGCATCAATGGCATCCCGGTCGTCAGAACAGAGGATACACTGCAAGCGTTCCGCCAGCGCCGACTCCAGCGCCGGTTCCAGTTCGGAGGGGGCCTGAATGGCATCGGCCAGCACACCGCTGAAACGGGAGCGGCGGGAAGCATCCTTCATCAACGTGCGTACCCCTTGACCAAAACCGGCAAACTGTAATTCCAGCTCTTTAAGCGAATGAAGTCGCGAGGAGCTGCGATTCAGTTCGTCCCGGCGCCCCTGCCACTCTTTCTCAACCTCGGGAAGCCTCCGTTTCAGATCATCCTCTCGTCCGCGCAGAGAAGAAACGTGGGCCTGCAACTCCTCCTGCTCCAGCCGGCTGTCCGCAATTTCTTTCTCCAGTCCGTCCCCCCTCCGGCGCAGCTCTTCACGACGTTCGGCCAACTGCATCGCCTCACGGGCATGGCGGTCGATCCGTTCACGGAGTACGGCCACGCGTTTTTGGGCATTCTCGAAACGGCTCTTGAACTGGGACACCTCGGCCAGCGCGGTAAAAAGCTCCCGGCGGCGATTCTCCAGATCCCGGTTCAACTCCGCTTCGGCAATCTGATGCCCGGCCAGAGCCTCATCTGCCTGCGCCAGTTCCTCCTGCATTCCGGCGGCATCAACATCTCCGGTGTCACGGCGAAGTTCAAGCACCCTTTTCTGTTCACTGTACTCCTTAAGCCGTCTATCCAGCTCGGCCGCTTCCGCCCCCAGTCGCATCAAGCGCCCATCCAGCCCGGCGAGTTCCTTGCGCTGAAATTCCAGCCCGTTTCCGGTCGTACTGAACTCACTCCTGACGCGAAAAATATCCTCCTGGACAACTGTCAGCTTTTTCTCAGCCTCCAGCAACGTCACGCGAGCCTCTTCAGTCTGTGCTTCTCCCACGGCCGAAGCGGCAAAAACCGCACGAATCCGTTCATTGAGCGCCGCCAGTTCCTGCTCCGCCCCACTCCGCTGCCTCTGGATCTCACGGAATTCCCGTGCGGTAAAGAGCAGTTCGATTTCACGCAATTCGTCGCGGTATTCACGGAATTTTTCGGCTTTCTTGGCCTGGCGCTGCAATGACGACAACTGCCGCCGGATCTCTCCCAGAACGTCGGCGAGACGGGCCAGATTTTGACGGGTTCCCTCAATTTTTTTGAGCGCCATCTGCTTGCGCGACTTGAACTTGGTAACCCCTGCCGCCTCCTCGATGAGAAAGCGGCGTTCTTCCGGACGCGAATGGAGAATCTGGCCGATTTTCCCCTGCTCGATGATCGAATAGGCGCGGGTGCCGACGCCGGTATCCATAAAGAGTTCTGTGATATCAAGCAGACGGCAGGGGGTCTTGTTGATGAGATAATCGCTGTCACCATCCCGGTACAGACGGCGGGTGAGTTGAATCTCGGCATAATCAAGATATTTGGCGGGAGCGCGCCCATCCTCGGTGGAGAAAACCAGTGACACCTCGGCCACCCCGAGCGGCTTGCGGGTCTCACTGCCGACAAAAATCACATCCTCCATTGCCTTGCCGCGCAAATTTTTGGCGGACTGTTCCCCCATACACCAGCGAATGGCATCGACAATGTTCGACTTGCCGCAGCCGTTCGGACCGACCACGCCGGTCACGTTCTGCTGAAAGTCGAGCACGACCTTGTCAGCAAACGATTTGAAGCCGCTTATTTCAAGACGTTTGATTTTCATAGTACCATGTGGTGAGCTAACGTATCGTATGAGGTATTTACGGTGCATGGATATGGGAGAGACCCCGCACCCAAAAGCCCGGCTAAAGATTGGAACAATAACCATTCAAGACCTGTACCGTCAATACATTTCAGGAAAAAAGCACCATTGGCGGCAAGTCTTCGTCAGGGACATGACCAGTACAAGCATGGGCATTACTCGCGAGAATGAAAAGAACAGCTCAGAAAGAACCGCCAGCTGGTAAAGATGGTTATGGAGATGCTCTAGTCTCGCATCACTATTGAAAGGAGGATATTGTTATTTCTTCTCCGTGTCGCTACTGACATGGTATTCAGTTCGGCGTCGATCTTCTGAGACTCAGGACGCAGCCGAGTGCGATTTGACAGTTGATCGGAACCCGGATGCGGCAGCGGCAGCTACGGCTTTAATAGTCATACCCAGCTTAACACCTCTGGTCTTTGCAGAAGTGCCCCACGTTATCCTTTGCAACGCAGGGTTCGGGGGCGAGCATGAGGTGGATCATTGTGCGAAGGCACAAGATTTGTGAACTGCTTACCCGCTCAACTCAGACCACTTGAATCCACATATAGGGCAAATGCCCTTACCAGTGGCAAAGTACTCTTCACCGCA
>CAIYZD010000251.1 GCA_903930585.1 uncultured Geobacteraceae bacterium
CCATTTCCGCTTTCATCATTGGCATTGCCGTTAAATGGATACCATGCAACCAAGCCGTTAGTGAATAGCCCTCCCCCCACCGGCCCGGTAGTGTCAATTATCCAGGTATGACTGGTCGGCAAACCGACGAGAGCGCTTCCAAGTATTGCCTGCACATTAAAAGTATGGCTTCCGGCAGCAAGACCGGTATAACTGGCCGGACTGCTGCATGCGCCCCATGCACTGCCGTCCAGTTGACACTGGTAGGTAGCGCCCTGTACCGTACTGCTGAAGGTGAAGTTGGCCGACGTGGCGGCGGTCGGGTTGGTTGGTTTGGTGTTTATGGTTACGAAGGTGCAGGTATCGGGAGTGAAGAGTTCGGCTGAGGATAATCTGCCACCAGTATTTGAAGCTCCCCCGGAGATAAGTATTTTACCTTGCGACAACAAGGCTACAGCCGGCGTTTGCCTGTCTATAGTCATATTGCCCGCAGATGAGAAATTAGCTGTCAAAGGATTATAGATTTCAGCCGACGCCAGCGCACCGGTCTGATTATTCCCGCCAGCTACAAGTACTCTACCATCAGGAAGTAGAAGCGAAATATGATCCAATCGGGCGGAAATCATGCTACCGGTTTGAGTAAATACCCCGGTTGCCGGATCATACAGCTCCGCACTTGATATGGCGGGATTACTTCCGCCGCTTATCAATACCTTACCATTGTTCAATAACGTCGACCCATGCCAATAGCGTGGCTGCCCCATGCTCCCGGTCGCAGTGAAAACGCCTGTTGCCGGATCGAATATCTCAGCGGAAGAAGTATAAGTACCCGGGGCATTGGCGCCACCAGTCAGAAGAATTCTACCATCGGCAAGAAGGGTCATTGCATGTGAAGTTCTGGCAGAGTTCATAACACCGGAAGTAGCCGAGAATGTCCCTGTTGCCGGGTCATATAATGCGGCACTGTTCAAAACAGCATTACTTGGGGCGGACTGTCCTCCGGTGACAAGAACCTTGCCATTCGAAAGAAGTATTCCCATGTGATTCCAAACGGAAACGGCCATGCTGCCCGTCAGGGTAAATAAACCCGTTGCCGGATCGTACAATTCGGCTGTCGCTGTTGTCTGGCTTCCATTAGCGCCCCCGGAAATAAGAACTTTTCCATTTGGCAACAGGGTGGCCGTATGAGCAACTCTGGCAATATTCATTGAACCGGTTGGTGTAAACTGACCAGTTGCCGGGTCATACAGTTCGGCTGAAGCGTGAGTTGTAGAACCTGTAGTACCGCCAACTATGAGGACTTTACCATTTGACAATGTCGTAGAGGTAGGTTCGTCTCTTACACTCCCCATACTCCCCGTGGCCGCAAATACTCCTCCCGTACTACTGCATACATAGAGGTTGTACGTTTCCGACTTCGGAGTTTCCGGATTCCCGGCGGCGTCTACGGCAAAGTATTTGAGCGTAGTGGTGGAGGTAATACTGATCGCGCCGGTGTAGCGGGTAGAACTGGCAGTAGGGGTCGTGCCGTCAGTGGTGAAATAGATAGCGGCACAACCGCTGCCGCTGCCGTCATTGCAGGAGAGCGTTATGTTCTGCGCGCTGGCGTAGCTCCCGCCTGAGGTTGACGGAGTGGTGACGGGTGCGGTGGTGTCGAGGGTAAATGTTGCCGTCACACTCTTCGCCGCGCTCATCGTAACCTGGCAGGTGCCGGTACCGGTGCATGCACCACTCCAGCCGGTGAAAACGCTGCCGCTGCCGGCGGTGGAGGTGAGGGTTACGACGGTGCCGCTGTTGTAGGTGGCCGTGCCGCTATTGCCGGTCCAGGTAATTGTCCCGGAATCGGCAGTTACTGACCCTGTGCCGGTGCCGGTTTTGGTGGCGGTGAGGGTAGTTGGGGGAGCCTGGGTGATCTTGAGAATTGTACTGTTATCTTGAAACGCCACATAGAGATTCGTACCATCAGTGGTCAGGCCAACAGCAACAATTCCCGCGCTTCCCGCAATCGTAGTCACCTCACCGGTCGCAATCACCACCTTACGGATAAACTTATCAGGATTACCTCCAAGATAGAGATTTGTACCATCGGTTGTGATGCCGGCAGTCCAGGAAAACCCTGCCGCTGATCCTATACCATCCACTAAACCCAGGTTCCCGCTCCCGGCAAGCGTTGTCACAGCACCGGTGGCTATCACCACTTTCCGGATTTTATGATTATTATTATCAGTCACATAGAGGTTGGCGCCATCTGTCGTGATGCCCCATGGCCCATTAAACCGTGCCGCCGAACCGGTACCGTCTGCTGAACCGGCACTTCCCGCGCTTCCGGCAAGCGTTGTTACCGCACCGGTGGCTATGACAATTTTTCTGATTGTTTGATTACTATCCTCGGTGACATAGAGACTGACACCATCAGTCGTGATGCTGTCGGGATGATTAAACCGTGCGGCTGCGCCGGTACCATCGGATGAGCCTGCTTGCCCCGCAGTACCGGCAAGTGTGGTTACTACGCCGGTTGCTATAACTACTTTCCGGATGGTGTGGTTTTGATTATCCGCTACATAGAGGTTAATGCCGTCGGTGGTTATTCCTGTTGGTAAATTAAACTGCGCGGCGGCTCCGGTGCCGTCAGCAGAGCCGGTCACTCCGGCAGTTCCGGCAACCGTAGTTACTTCGCCGGTGGCGATAACCACCTTGCGGATGGCGTTGTTTTGATCCACCACGTAGATATTCGTGCCGTCATTAGCAATATTGTACGGATACATAAATCGCGCCGCCGCACCAATACCGTCGGTCGAACCGGTAACACCAGCCGAACCTGCCAAGGTACTCACCTGCGCAGGTTCTACATTGATCGGGGTGCTCTGGATAGAGCCGCCAAGTGGGGCAGACATAAAACTCCCGGTAGTGGCAATTGAAATAGTGCCAGTTCCTGCCGGAAATGGAGAACCGGTTGTCTGAGTCAACACGCCGGTGGTCTGGTTTATCGTATAAACGGAGACATTGTTGGAGCCTCCATTAGTAACAAAGACGAATTTTCCTGAGGGATCAACCGAAATTGCGTAAGGGTTTATTTCCGCCGCCACCGGAGTACCAACTTCGGTCAATGCGCCGGTGCTCTGGTTTATCGTATAAACCGAGACATTGGCCGAGCCGTAATTAGCTACATAGGCAAACTTGCCAGAGGGATCAATGATAACAGAAAAAGGCTGTGTTCCCGCCGCCACCGTAGTTCCTGCGGTTAATGCGCCTGTGCTCTGGTTGATAGTATATACAGAGACATTATTCGATAATTGATTGGGAACATAAGCAAACTTACCAGTGGGGTCTACGGTAATTGCGTGCGGATGCGTTCCGGCCACCACCGTGGCACCGGCGGTCAAGACGCCAGTAACTGGATTTATCGTATAATCTGTGACACTACCGGCTATCTGGTTGGCAACATATGCGAACCTACCAGATGGATCAATGGTAAAAGCAGACGGATATTGACCCGCCGCCACAGCCGTTCCCGCGGTCAATGCTCCAGTTGACGGGTTAATCGTATAAAACGAGATATTGTTCGAGGCATAATTGATAACATATGCAAACCTGCCTGATGGATCCACGGTGATATACGACGGGGCAGATCCTGCTGCGACGGTGGTTCCAGCTGTCAATGCGCCGGTGATCGGGTTTATCGAATAAACCGAAACATTACCCGAGGTCCAATTAGTAACGTAGGCAAACTTACCGGAGGGATTGACAGTAACCCACCACGGGTTTGTTCCTGCCGCCACCGGGGTACCAACTTCACTCAAAGCGCCTGTTGCCGGATTTATTGAATACGCTGACACATTATTCGAGCCGTTATTAGCAGTATACGCGAACTTCGGCACATACGTAACCGGGGCGCTGCCGCCCACAATTGCAATAGAGATGGGACTTTGTTGTGCGGAAATGGTCTTGATCAAGGTCAATGCGCCGGTGGCCTGGTTAATCGAATAAGCAAAGACATCGTTGGATACATTATTGGTGACATAAACGAACTTACCGGAGGAATCGACGGTGACTGAACGTGGTTGTGTTCCCGCCGCCACAGCAGTTCCGGCAGTTAATGCGCCGGTGCTCTGGTTTATCGTATAAACAGAGACATTGTTCGAGTTTATATTGGCGGCATAGGCAAACTTACCGGTCGGATCTACAGCAACTCCGTATGGCGCTGTTCCCGCTGCTACCGGGGTTCCGGCGGTCAATGCACCGGTGCTCTGATTTATCGTATAAACCGAGATACTGTTTCCGGCGGAGGTGGCAGCATAGACAAATCTGCCGGTGGGATCTACGGTGACAAACGCCGGGTTTGTTGCCGCCACCGGGGCCCCAACGGCAGTCAAGGCACCGGTTGTCTGGTTAATTATGTATGCCCAGATATTCCACGAGTTGGCATTTACAACATAGGCAAACCTTCCGGAGGGATCAACGACAACAGTGTATGGATTTGTTCCCGCCACAACAGTGGTGACGGGAGTCAAAGCGCCGGTAGTCTGGCTTACCGAATAGACCGAGACGTTGTTCGATCCGTAATTTGTAGCATAGGCAAATTTGCCGGATGGATCCACGGCTACCGAGCTCGGTGATGTTCCTGCCGCCACTGTGGCTCCAACTTTGGTTAATGCCCCGGTTGTCTGGTTAACCGCATAAACCGCGATACCGTCTTCCTGGGCATCATAGAGGTACTTTCCGGCAGGGTCAGCCGTGACCGAGCCAATATTAAATCCCGTTGCCACGTAACCGTTATGCCGCAACGCTCCGGTTGTGCTGTCAATCGTATAAATGGATATCGACTTACCGGTTTCATTTGCGACATAGGCAAACCTGGGAATACTGTTTTTGCTGAAAGTACTGATAAAGATGTACTGTGTCACCTGCGCTGCCGTGCTGTAACCGGCGCCTCCCGCCTGATCGGCAGTGATGGTGCAGATTCCTGAAGTGATGCCGGTTACTGTTGCTCCGTTTACTGTGCAGACAGCCGGAGTAGTACTGATGAATGTGACGGGCAACCCGGATGTGGCGGTTGCGGAGGCAGTGGTGACACCGCCCACGGCAAGAGTAATTGGGGAAAAGTTGATGGCGCCTATAGTCTGGGTGGCAAGGGCCGTGAACATTGCCGTCACTCCCTTCGCCGCGCTCATTGTAACCTGGCATGTACCGGTGCCGGTACAGTCGCCGCTCCAGCCGGTGAAGGTGGAACCGCTGTCGGCGGTGGCGGTGAGGGTTACGACTGTGCCGCTGTTGTAGGTGGCCGTGCCGCTATTGCCGGTCCAGGTAATTGTCCCGGAATCGGCGGTTACTGACCCTGTGCCGGTGCCGGTCTTGGTGGCGGTGAGGGTGTAGGTGGGGGGTGCAGTTGACTGGGTGATTTTGCGGATGGTGTAGTTCAGATAATCCGCAACATAGAGGTTCGAGCCGTCCGTCGTAATATGTTCAGGGTGATAAAACCGCGCCGACGTTCCTGTGCCGTCCGCAGTTCCATTATTGCCTGCACTCCCGGCAATCGTTGAAACTGCTCCGGTCGCAAGCACCATCTTCCGGATCGTGTTGTTACCATGATCTGCAATATAGAGGTTGGTTCCATCAGTCGCTATACCGGCAGGCCAATTGAACTGTGCCGCAGTCCCTGTTCCGTCAGAGCTGCCCGATGCCCCCGCGCTACCCGCAATTGTTGTAACCACACCGGTGCCAATCACTATCTTGCGGATAGTGTTGTTACCGGCATCTGCCACGTAGAGGTTCGTGCCGTCTGTCTTGATGTCATTGGGAACATTAAACCGTGCCGCCGTTCCCGTGCCGTCCGTTGAGCCAGATGAGCCCGCACTTCCGGCAACCGTTGTGACCGCCCCGGTGGCAATTACTATCTTCCGGATGGTATGGTTACTATATTCCGACACGTAGAGGTTCGTGCCGTCCGTTGTGATGCCAATAGGGTAATAAAACCGCGACGCAGCCCCCACGCCATCAGCTGAACCGGATGCCCCCGCGCTTCCGGCAAACGTTGTTACCTCACCCGTGGTAATTACTATCCTGCGGATGGTGTGATTGTTCTTGTCTGCTACATAGAGATTCGTGCCGTCCAATGTGACACCACTCGGGTAATTAAACCGTGCCGCCGCTCCCGTGCCATCGGCTGAACCTTGTGATCCCGGACTTCCGGCAATTGTGGTGACCTCACCGGTAGCGATCACTATCTTCCGAATCGAGTTATTATATTGATCCGTCACATAGAGGTTTGTCCCGTCTGTCGTGGTTCCCAAAGGATAATTAAAACGCGACGCCGTGCCGGTACCGTTGGCAGAACCGCTACTGCCGGCCGAACCGGCCAAAGTACTGACCAGAGCCGGCTCAACATTGATCGGGATACCCTGGATAGAGCCGCCGATGAGGTTGGGGTTGGCTTGATTATACATGGAACTTACTTCAGCAGATGAAAGGGCGCGGTTGTAGATGCGGACGTCATCGATGGAGCCTTGAAAGTAGCCACATCCACGGGAAAGATCACCTGAGGCGTTACCCAGCGTAATATTTGCACTGTTATCTACTTCTGGTGATGAACTGACAACAGAGACCGGGTTGCCATCCACATACACCGTCTGGGAACTGCCATTGTAACTTACCGCAATATTGTGCCAATTATTGTCATTGTAGGTAGTAGCAACTGAAGATTCAGATTGACCCGGCATTAAAAAAATCGGTACTGATGACTCTACATGAAGTGCATAGCCGCTAACAACGGCACAATAATGTTTTGCGATTAAAGAGCCATTACCTCCATTACTGATCTTTGCCCAGGTGCTAATGGTAAAAGGCGTTGTGAAACTGAGTTGACTGGTGTTAGCAAGCGATATTATGCTCGAGCTGCCATCAAAACTATACGCCCTATTTGCACTTCCTAACCTGTCAGTCGTCAGCGTCGCACCGTTAACCGTGCCGTCATGCCCGTTCCCGCTGGCATCGTTGGCATTACCGTTAAAGGGATACCAGGCGACCAGGCCGGTTGTGAGGTTTGGCGTTAAGTCAAAGTTCGCCGTCACATTCTTGACCGCATCCATGGTTACCTGACAGGTGCCGCTGCCGGTGCAGGCGCCGGACCAACCGGTGAAAGTGGAACCACTGTCGGCGGTGGCGGTGAGGGTTACGGTGCTGTTTGTGCCGATCCATGCTGAACAGGTGCTGCCACAGGCGATTCCGGACGGGGTACTTGCCACCGTACCCGTCCCGGTGCCTGATTTGATTACTGAGAGATAGTTGGAAGTAACGGCTGTATCTGTGGATAAGGTTATATTATCAAGCCATAACGCATGCCCGGCAGCAGTGATAATCTGGACGTTTTGAGTTCCGGCAGGAATCGGAATGCTGATCCGTCGCCAATCGCTGCCACCACTGGTACTAATATCGTTCTGTTTGACACCGTCAAAACTGAAACTTGGCCGATTATAACCGCCTGAAACATAATCAGCAGTGTTGTTATCCGTAAGAAAGGAAAACGATAAGCTGTTATAGCTGGCAACATTTATCGTCACCGTCTGAACACTGCTGTCAGGATTTACAAAAAGGGTCTGATTGCTGATGGTTGATGACGCGGGTAAACCCAACGCTGCCGGTTTGGTGCCATCGTTAAAATCATAAACAATCTGGGAGGTTACCGGGATAACTTTAGCGGTGGTCTTTACCTCTCCCAGCAATATCCAGGAAGAGGTGCTTCCGTAATTGTCCCCCAAACTAGCGCCAATAAGACCCAAAAAACCGGTTGACGCCGAAGCAGTATCAGTTCTGATGATAGTTCCGCCTGCGTTGTCATAGTTACCACTCGCGACAGTGGCAGTTATAGTGCCGGCAGTTGTGGCTGGAAAAACAATTCTTGTATAGAGCCAGGTATTGTCGGGAATGTATGTAGAGGCTCCATATGCCCATCCCGTGGTCAGATTGTTACTGATACCTGTTATCGCCTGACCGTATGAAAAAATCTGCACATAGGGACTCACTCCCATATAGGAGCCGCCACCATTAGCCTGCCATTTAACAAGAACCTCGGCCCCGGTAAAATCAAATTTGTCTTCAGAGTACTCAGAACTATTGACTCTGTAACCACTGCCATTAATCTGAAAACCGTTAGCGGTTACTGTCCCTGTACCTCTCCAGATAGCATGCCAATGAGCAGCATCTACCGGTATTGAATTGAGTGGGGTGTAGAGTTCGGCGGACGACAAACCGGCATCACCACCTGACACCAATACGGTACCATTAAGAAGAAGCGTTGCCGGGGCTTCAAGTCTACCGGCATGCATACTACCGGTCACGCTAAACGTAGCATTTACCGGATCGTATATTTCTGAAACCGTAGTTTGTGGCCGTCCATTAGCGATCAGCACTTTGCCATCAGCAAG
>CAIYZD010000252.1 GCA_903930585.1 uncultured Geobacteraceae bacterium
ACCGACACCTCAAAACCGTGAATAATCAATATATCCTGGAAAAGGGTACGGTTCTTATCGTTGTCATCTGCTATCAATATCTTATGCGGCATCGTGATTACCCCTTGTTGCCTGCGTTAACGGGATAGAAAAGCCGAAGCGGCTTCCAGAACCGAAAAGACTCTCTACCCAAACCCTGCCGCCGTGAAGTTCCACAAGTTGTTTGTTCAGTGCCAGTCCGAGACCGGTCCCTTCATATGATTTGGTATAAACCGATTCCAGTTGCGTGAACGGCTTGAAAAGTTTGGGGATATCTTCCTCCCTGATTCCCATGCCGGTGTCCACTACGGTTGTGTTTATAAAATCCCCTTCCCGCTCTACGAGCACGGTAACAGCTCCGCCCGTCGCGGTGAACTTGACTGCATTTGAAATCAGGTTAAACAGGATCTGCTTCAGTTTCCTCCGATCTGCCTCAATCTGTACATCAGCCTGGGGTGTCATATCCATGTTGATACTAATCCCGCCTTTTTGAGCCCTGTCCATGAGCATCATTAGCGAGGCATCCACTATTTCCCGGACAGAAAAAGTGCTTAACTCAAGCTCCATCTTTCCTGACTCCACTTTGGAGAGATCAAGAATGTCGTTAATAAGGGAGAGCAGGTGTTTACCGCTGGTAAGAATATTATCAACATAATCGGACTGTTTTTTGTTTATTGCGCCAAAGTACTGATCTTGCAATACTTCGGAAAAGCCGATTATGGAGTTGAGTGGGGTACGGAGTTCGTGACTCATGTTTGCCAGGAATTGGCTCTTGGTTATGTTGGCGTATTCGGCGGCTTCCTTGGCCTGTTTGAGGTCTTGCTCATGCAGCTTGATTTCTGTGATGTTGGTATGAGAAATGACAGCAAACAGTGAGTCGCCGACAAAAAACGAGTGAGCCACACAGATAAACCAGCGTTCCTTATCAGGGCTATTGCAGGAGTATTCCTTTGAGAATTCTGGAATGGTCCCGTTTAGTACCAGTTTAATGCCAGTTACAAAGTCATTGGCACTGTCGCCATCCTGTCCATCGACTGGCTGACACACAGAAAAATAGTTAGCACCAACACCACACCAAGCATAAATGCCGTCATTTTCATTGGCAAAATTGTTCCATGCACGGTTGGTAGTTACAATGGTTCCCTGTGCATTGATAACGCAAATATTTGCTGACAGACCGTCGAGAATTGCCGCGCGGTGCAATAACTCTTTCTCAATCTTATTAAAATCTGTGATGTCAGCGAATGTTACCATCAGATTGTCAGAGTCTATTTTGTGAACACTTATCTTCAGTACCAGGGCAGTGCGGCCCACGATATTGCTGCAATTGTCACATTCAGATTGTCGCAAACGACTCCATAGCTGTCCGTATATTCGTCGCTTAATCTCCGGATTTGTGGCGCTACAGGATCAAGGACGGTAAAAAGATTGCTGAAAAAGCTTTCGCCTGACAGAGGGGTGAGCAGTGCCGTCGCACGCGGCGAAAGCATTTTGATGTCGCCGTCAGTTGAAACTTGAGCCACAGCAACGGGCATCCGGTAAAGAAAAGCCATCATTTCATTATTGTCTAAGTCAGGCTCTGTAATATACATACGTCACCTTTGGACTAATATGTAACGGGTTGAACACCCCGGTGAGTAGAGTAACCGCAGTTGAACTTTGGTAGGGCGCATACGCCAGCTAAGTGTGAAGTCGACAATTGCGTCCAGTGATGCTCCTTCAGTAATGGCATCTTCGAAGCGAACTGCAACCAGGAAGTTGTTCATACACTGTGCAAGTTCGGTGAACACATTTTTTCCAAGAGCATCGGCTGGCCTGAGCCCTGCCAGTTTCGCTTCACAGGTGTTGTACCTGCACACTACATTGTCGCCATTAAAACCAATGACACCAAAATCAAGAGTATCAAGCGCAATATCGTCCAATGTTTCTAGACACGCCAAGATACCAGTCTGTTCAAACGAGATGGTCATATAAGTCTCCTCTGTGTTTTATTCGGCAAGAGTTTTCCTGCCGCGAATTTGAGTTGTCATAAAGCCCCCCGCAGTACCCTCTCGTGGTCACGCATCCGCCCGGTTATCTGGCTGGATATTATGTCTGTTTATCATGGTTCAAGTCTCCTCACGGTCAAGCGGCCCGGACGGCGTGTTGTCACACTTCGGCTGAACGGGTGGAAGATAGCTTGTCACAACGCGCACTGCCTGTTCCATTTCGACAGCAAAAGAGTCAAGAGCTGCTTCGATTCGTTCATGCGGCTCACCCTGGTCGATGGCTGTTTCGAGCTGCAGTGCCAGAGACGCCAACG
Source organism: uncultured Geobacteraceae bacterium (assembly GCA_903930585.1). Lineage (GTDB taxonomy): Bacteria > Desulfobacterota > Desulfuromonadia > Geobacterales > Pseudopelobacteraceae > JACRCG01. The sequence continues at coordinate 2,321 of CAIYZD010000252.1, forward strand.
CCACTGCACCGATGCTTCCGGCGCTGCTCTTGATAGTATGGGCGTGGCGCATTGCCGACAGGGCATCCCCACCGCTCAAAGCTTCTTCTATGTCCTTCACTGCATTCGACTTGTTATCGACAAACGAGCGAAGCAGCCAGGTATAAAGATTCTCATTGCCGTCGAGGCGTTCCAGAGCGGCGGCGGTGTCAAACCCGGTAATGTCAGGAATTGCTGCAACAGTATCGCCACTTGTTTCATGCCTGTCCGGAAGAGGCCCGTCTGATGCCTGCACGCCCAGAAATGACCCGATTACCCGGAGCATGGTCCGGGCATCAACCGGTTTTAGTATGAGCGAGTTCATGCCGGCTTCGATGATTTTCGCCTGCTCCTCCTGCAGAGCAAAAGCCGTCATGGCGATGATCGGCAGGGTGGCAAAGCGGCTGTCCGCCCGTATCAGCCTGGTTGCCTCATAGCCGTCCATGACCGGCATCTGAACATCCATCAACAACAGGTCGTACCTTCTGCTGCCGGTTGTAACAAGCGTCACCGCTTCAGAGCCATCGGCGGCCACATCCACAACAGCACCGCTCTCTTTGAGCAGCTCAATAGCCAGTTGCTGGTTGGTCTCATTGTCTTCCACCAGCAGAATGTGGAAAGCGCTAAAATCGTATGCCGGTCGTACTCCTTTCGTGCCGCCGTAGATGTCCGCCCGGGACTGCTCAAGAAGGTCGCTTTCCCGGCCGATGCCGAACCAGGCGGTGAAGCTGAAAACAGCGCCCAAACCGGGTCTGCTCTCGCAGGATATTTCGCCCTCCATCAGTTCTACTAACAGTTTGCAGATGGAGAGACCCAGTCCGGTTCCGCCAAAGCGCCGGGTAGTGCTTTCGTCCGCCTGGGTAAAGGGCTTGAAGAGTTTGTTGATCTGCTCATCCGAAAGGCCGATGCCGGTATCGCGTATGGAAACTTTGACCTGCTGCCGCCCATTATCCCGCTTCAGAACTGTTAATGTGAGTGCAACTTCCCCCTGCTCCGTGAATTTGACGGCATTACTGAGCAGGTTGGTCATGATCTGGACGAGCCGGTGCGGGTCACCAATCAGATACGGTGAAACCTCCGGTGACGTATCGACCAGCAGTTTCAACCCTTTCTCAAGAGCTGTTTGCTGCACCATACTGAGCGCATTGTCAATTATGATGGCAGGCCGGAAGGTGATCTGTTCAATCTGAAGCTGCCGCGCCTCTACTTTGGAAAAATCCAGAATGTCATTGACAACATTAAGCAGCAACTCCCCTGCGGAATGTATTTTCCCGACATAATCAAGCTGCCGGGGCGGCAGAGTAGTATTCAAAAGGAGCGACGAAAAGCCGATGACTGCGTTCAGCGGCGTGCGGATCTCATGGCTCATATTCGATAAAAACTGGCTCTTGGCACTGTTTGCCTTTTCCGTGGCGGTCAAGGCCACGTTCAGTTCGCTGTTTTTTTCTTTCAACAGCCGGGAAAATGACAGGAGCTCTTCTTCTGCCTGTTTTGCCTTGGTGATATCCCGGCCGATACCGACAAGTGTCAGAGCTCCGTTGACCGGGTCTGTTATCGGAGAAGCATTCGCCGTGTACCAGACATGCCTGCCGTCCTTGCAGAGAATCCGATACTCAACCCCGCTCTGTTTTTCGCCTGTTGTAAAAGCCCGTTGTATGAATTCGACACAGCCGGCAATATCATCCGCATGGATAAAGAGTCCGAACGGTTGGCCGATTGTTTCGCTCGGCTCATAGCCGAATGCGACCGCCCATTGGGGAGAAACATAGCTGAAGTACCCTTCGGATGTCAGGGAAAACAGGACATCATTGGCATTCTCAACAAAGGAGCGGAAGCGCAGTTCGCTTGCGTGAAGAGTTTCAGACAGATTGCTTTTATCAATAGCGATGCTCGCCAGATTAGCGGCTTGTTCAATAGTGGCGATTTCGTGTTCGTCAGGTGTGCGTGCTTCATGGTGATAGATGGCAAAGGTGCCAAGCAGATGGCCGAATGACGAACGAATCGGTTGCGACCAGCTGGCGCCCAGGCCGGCGCGGGCTGCCACCTCTCTGAAGGTTTCCCAATGCGGGGCGTATAGGCGTGATAGGCGAACCCTGCCCGTGCCAGGACATCGGGATCGTCAGTTACATATCCTGACATTGCGTCAATGTTACCGTTGATCAGATCTTTGAGGTTGTAGCTATGCGCCGCCATCTGCATCTTTTCGAGCGGGATACCCTCTTTGATAAGGTAGGCTGTCAGCTCTTCCGACTGCGGTTCCAGCATCAACCTCTTGCCGATCAGGCTGTG
>CAIYZD010000253.1 GCA_903930585.1 uncultured Geobacteraceae bacterium
GGTTTCAACTATGTTCTCGGAGTATTCAAGCGCATCCTTTGCTGCCGCTTCCAACTGCTTGCGTATGGTGATGTCTTCCTTGATCGCAAGATAACTGGTGATATTTCCTGTCGTGTCCCGAAGCGGAGAAATCACGGCATGCTCCCAGAACAGGCTGCCATCCTTACTTTTGTTCTGAAATTCTCCTTCCCATGTTTTGCCTGACGTAATGGCAATCCAAAGATCTTTGTGATTTTTTTCTGGAGTATTACCTGATTTGAGAAAACGTGGATTTTGTCCGATAGCCTCTTCTGCTGTGTAACCGGTAAGCTCGGTAAACTTGGGATTAGCAAACTCAATCGTACCGTTAATATCTGTAATCACTGTGATGACCGGACTTTGTTCGACAGCGCGTGACAGCTTGAGCAGTTCCACTTCATACTTTCGAAGGCTGGTTATATCCTTCTCGACCCCACGGTAGCCAGCCAGGCGACCATTATTGTCAATAATTGGTACACCGGTTGTTGAAAGCAGCACCATACGGCCATCTTTATGGATATTCCAATTTTCAAGATCTGTTATACGGTCCCTTTGTTTCCAGATTTTATTGCATGCAGCTCTTATTTTTGCAGTTTCATCAGGGGGCATAAAGTCAAAAGGTGTCTTACCAACCATTTCTTCAGATGTATATCCGAGTACTTCCTGCACATGTGGAGAGCAATAGGTAAAACTACCGCTTAGATCAACTTCCCACACGATATCAGCCATGCTTTCAATAATACCGGCCAGTTGTGCGTTGGCGTTTTCGAGATTGCTGTTAGCTCGCTTCAGGTCTCTGTTCCACTCCTGGAGATCCAGACGAGCCCGACGCAAAGCTGTATGGGTTTTGACCCGTGCCAGCAGTTTGGGCGGACTAAAAGGCTTAGTGATATAATCAACGGCTCCCAGCTCAAATCCTTTTGCTTCGTCTTCATCGCCACTCCTCGCCGTTAAGAAGATTACCGGAATATCCCGGGTGCGCACATCAGCTTTTAAGAGCCGACAGGTCTCATATCCATCCATGCCCGGCATCAATATATCCAGAAGGATAAGATCTGGTTGATATACAACAGCGCTCTGTACCCCTTCCTGCCCATCAAGGCTGAAAAGTATTTTATAATCAGATTTTAGTGCTGCCCCAAGAACATTTATATAGATAATAGCATCATCGATTATAAGTATTTTTTGTTTTTGAAGTTCACCTGACATAGTTTAATCCTCCATCTGTCTCCATAATGTCAACCTTGCCCGACAAAGCCGCAAGAATTACCTGTGCCTTGGCAAAGGCGCCTTTCTCAATCAAATCATCAAGCTGATTGAGCTCTTCACAAAACATCACCCCGGATAAATTCTTTTTTATTTCTGAAAATACGTCACTGGCATCCAGGTCACTTTCAACAAGCATTCTCTGTAGTTTAACAATCAAAAGTTTGACGAGTGCAGCGTCTATCGGGGTATCCCTCATGTCCGTAACTACGACCTTTTCCGCACTAGCAATACCATCAATCGAACCTACTACAACGGTCAGCTTCTCTTCAAATGTGGCCAACAGATCATCAATAGAGTCAAAATGCCGCTTCCTGATAGTATCCTCAAGGATCGCGGCGGCACCATGCAAGTCCTTCGCAGAGAGAACACCGGCGATTCCCTTTATCGTATGCGCCGTGCGCTCTGCCAATTCCAGATTTTTATCAGTGAGCGCCAGGCGGATTATTGCAGTTATGTCTCTGTAATCCCGATTGAAAGACTTTAAAAGATTCAGCAAAAGCTTCTGGTTGCCGGCAACATGCCGCAAAGCATCTTTCATGTTAATGCCTGGTAATTCATCAGGGATAGTTATTACTTCCCTGTTGCCAATCAGCGTTAATGGCAGAACATACTCACGTTCACCCGGCTTGATCCATTTCAGCAGCATTGAATAGAGCTCAGGCGGGTCTATCGGTTTGGTCAGATAATCATCCATACCAGCTTCAATACACTTTTCCCGCTCACCAGCTAAAGCATGAGCAGTCATGGCAACTACCACTGTTCGCGGGCGTGTTCCACGCCCGGTATCCGGCTCCGTTTCCGAACGCCCGTCCTCCCACTTCCGAATTTCCATAGACGCTGTGTAGCCATCCATTACAGGCATCTGCATGTCCATAATAACAAGATCATACGCAAATGATTGCACGGCCTCCAGCCCTGTTTTACCATTTTCCGCAACGGTCACGAACATGCCGGCGTATTCCAGAAGCTCCGTTGCCACCTGCTGATTGATTTTGTTGTCCTCTACAAGCAAAACGTGCGCGCCACGGATATTTTTCAGCTCGTCCATGGCTTCCGGGTTCTTCATCATTGTCAGACTTGCCTTGCTGGCGATATCCCCGCCCAAAACCTCCATGATTTTATTAAACACAGCAGAAGGGCTAACCGGCTTGACAAGAAAGGCATCAATACCAGCCGTCTCTGCCTGACTCTTTATCTCCTCCTGATTGTATGCGGAAACCATCAGAACTGCCGGAATTCGTTTAAGTCCGGTATGCGTCCTGATCCGTTTAGCGGTATCTATCCCGTTAAAACCAGGCATCTTAAAGTCCATAAAAACCAACTGATACGGGGCGTCCGAAGGAGCCTGTGCCAGCTCTGCAAGCGCCTCTTCCCCCGAAGAGGCCCGACTGACATCGAAAGAGAACGACTCCAGAACCTCGCTCAAAATTTCTCGCGCTGCTGGATTATCATCAACAACCAGTACGCGCACCCCTTTAATATTTGTCGGAATTTCAGGACATATACGTTTTGCCCGATCCTGCACGCCGAATCTGGCGCTGAAGCTGAAACTGCTCCCGCGACCCAATTCGCTCTCCAGATGAATATCGCCACCCATCATTTCAACCAGATGTTTACTGATGGTCAAGCCGAGTCCAGAACCGCCATACTTTCTGGTTGTGGAACCGTCTGCCTGTGAGAATGCCTGAAACAGCCTGCCAGATTGCTCTTGCGTCATCCCGATCCCGGTATCGCTCACCGTGAATCGGAGCATTACGCCCTGCGGTACCGATGTCTCCCGCTCCTCCTCCAACAGTTCAATCTTAATCACTATATGGCCAGACTCCGTAAATTTAATGGCATTGCCAGCAAGATTCAACAGTATCTGCCCCAGCCGCAAGGGATCTCCGATCAGCGCCGTTGGAATATTTTTTTTGACATCCACCAGCAGCTCCAGCCCCTTTTCCTCAGCATTCATCCCCACCACGTCAACAAGGTGACTTAAAATATCCTCCAGGTAAAAATCAATCGATTCAATAACCATCTTGCCAGCATCGATTTTGGAGAAATCAAGAATGTCGTTGATGATTCCCAAGAGAAACTTGGATGAAAACTCTATCTTACGCAGGTGGTCCAACCGTTTTGAGGTTAGATCTGTTTTGAGCGCCAAACCTGACAAGCCGATCAGCGCATTCATCGGTGTGCGGATTTCATGGCTCATGTTGGCAAGAAATTCACTCTTGGCTCTGGTGGCATCTTCAGCCAGCTCTTTTGCGGCAACAAGCTGCTCCATGATATTTTTCTTTTCGGTTATGTTTTCCTTGACCCCAAGATAATGGGTAATTTTTCCTGTGGTATCCCGAAGCGGAGAAATCACGGCATGCTCCCAGAACAGTCTGCCATCCTTACTCTTGTTGTGAAATTCTCCTTCCCATGTTTTGCCTGACGTAATGGCAATCCAAAGATCTTTGTGATTTTTTTCTGAAGTATTACCTGATTTGAGAATACGTGGATTTTGTCCGATAGCTTCATCGGCAGTATAGCCGGTCATCTCGGTAAACTTGGGATTAACAAACTCAATCGTACCGTTACTATCTGTAATCACTATGCTGACCGGACTTTGTTCGACAGCGCGTGACCGTTTGCGCAGTTCATCTTCGGTCTTTTTGCGCTCGGTTATATCACGGGTTATACCGACTATTTTCAAACAAGTGCCGGCGCTGCTATAAAATCCGTTTAAGCTCACTTCAGACCAGACTGTCGAGCTGTCTTTGCGCAGCAGTTCAACTTCTACCCGTACATTATCGATAGGGAGTCCAGCCCTGGCATTGGTTATTATTTGTCCAATCTTTTCCAAAGAAATGGAGAGAGAATTGGGAGCCACTACCTCAGCAAGAGATTGCCCCATGACTTCGTCCGAAGTGAATCCCCTTATTTTGTATATAGATGGGCTTACGTATGTAAACTTGCCATCGAAATCCATAGTCCAGATATTGTCGCTGGCATTCTCGGATAGCAGCCTATAGTGGGACTCACTCTTAAGCAGTTCCTCTTTAAGCTGTTTGCTCCCGGTGATGTCCCGGCCGACACCAACAAGCTGTGAACCATTGGCGGGATCTATTACAAGTGATGCATTTGCCATGTACCACAGATATGTACCGTCCTTACACAGCACACGATATTCAATCCCGCTCTGTTTATTACCCGTTTCTATGATCTGTTGCAGGAATTCTAAACAGCCGGGAACGTCGTCTGGATGGACAAAGTCTCGAAACGGCTGACCTACGGTTTCGCTGAGTTCATATCCAAAAGCCATCTTCCACTGCGGTGAAACATAGCTGAATACCCCTGCTGGTGTAAGTACGAAAAGGACGTCATTGAGATTTTCCACAAAAGAGCGGAAGCGTTGTTCGCTCCTCCGCAACGCCTCCTCTATTTGTTTACGTTCAGTAATGTTTTTGTGTGAAATAACTGCATGCCTCTCGTTATCAACCATGAAGGGATTAACAGTACAGGTAAACCAGCGTTCTTCGGTTGGGGAATGGCAGACATAATCCTTGTTAAACTTTGATTCCATCCCGCTCATCGAGGCTTTCACGGCTTCAGTAAAGTTAATGGTATCCAGTTCATCAGCTTCACAAGATTGTGTGCAGGCGGCCAGGTAGTTGCTGCCTACGCTGCATGTTGAAAGATCTGCGTTATTTTCAACGGCAAAAAGATTCCAGGCTCGATTTGTCAGTGTTATAGTTCCGCTTGAATCGATAACGCAGATGTGCGTGACTAATCCATCCAGAGTTGCGTGTGTAAATGCCTCCAGTCTTTTAAACTGCTCCATAAGGGCTTTAAGTTGTGATGCGCTGGCTAATAGTTTTTTATTATCGCGAATGTGCCTGAATAAAGTAAATCCGGACAGTGTCAATAGTACCACCAACCCGGAAACTATCAGCAGCAGCAGTTTTTTATCGTACTTCTGCTTTGAAAAACGCAGGATCAGTTCATCTGCTCCCCTATCGTGATATTCCACCAGGCGGCTGATATCAATTCCGTCCATGTAACGGTCGATAATGGCTGCTAATTGTTTGTTATGCCTGGTTTTACTCAATAAATAGGAATAGTGGCGGGGATATTGCTTGAGGGTATACAGCAGGTCCAGATCAAAAAGTTCCAGGTTAAGACGGTCCATAAAAAAAACGTGCTGGTTCTGGAGAGCAACATCGACGGCGCCATTTTTAAGCCCCTGATACAGAGCGGCGGTGTTGTCATACAGAACGATCTGTGCGGAGGGAAGTAATGGCTGGAGGTATGGTATGATGGAACTGGCTTTGGTAACGCCGACCTTGTAGGCAGCCAATTGGGAAGGATTGGTAATTATGATGCCGCGGGCCCTATCCCCGATAACGGAGTAATAGGTATCATAAAAACTGACTACGGTGAATATGCCGTATGCTGCCCGTTCCGGCGTATAACTTGCCGGCATCAGCAGATCAATCTGCCGTTTTTTCAGCAGTTCTAATTTGTCCGACCAGGTCAGCTTTTTATCATGCTTAAATTGATATTTCAACCCCAGCTTGTCAGCCACGTGGGCAAAAAGGGCTATGCTGATGCCCTGATAAGAACCGCTCTTTTCGTCGTACGATGAGAGTGGCACGAAATCGTCATCCACCATCACGGTAAGCGGCGCAAGGAAATTGATAAACTGCACCTCCTGCTCGCTCAAGACAAAGCTTCTCTTCGGTA
>CAIYZD010000254.1 GCA_903930585.1 uncultured Geobacteraceae bacterium
CCGGTGGCTGAGGTTTAGTAGCGTAAAAAAGTTGCTGCCTGCAAAAGAGCCCCAGTATTGGAAAGGGCTCTAAGCCCATCTTATCAACTTATTCCCCATTCCCCTCCTGCCAAGAAAGGAGAACCGGTTCTGCGCCCTTACTTATAAGATCAGTCCGCTGCCCGGTTTCTCCAGAATTTAGAGCACCGGCCGGATAGTAATCCTTATCTCACTTCTTACTTCACTCATTTTTCATCCAGTCCAACCGGTGGCCTACCAACCCCAGATACAAAACAACCGCCACAGGAGAGGGCGGTTTGGTTACGACTTCACTTTATTTGGCTTTGATGTTTGCGGCCGGTTGGATAACTTTCAATGGTGCCGCCAGTGTTTCAAGTTATTTATGTTAGAATTTATAAAAGTAAAGACCGGTGAAAAGCACGGCAACTCCGGTGAGCGTTAGCATAGGAGTAACAGACAGGATAATGTCGTCTATTATTTTACTGCCTTTGGGTCTGAGGGAAGCAGAGGTGAAAAATGACTGCTTCCTGGTGACATACTGCCGGAACTTCCATTCGAGGACTGGACCTGCAAGCACCATAAGTGCACCAATCGTAATTAATAAAGCATCGATTGTTTGAATATGCATAATTCTGTTCTCTTGTAAATATAGTGACCATCGTTAATACAAAATTAGTGAAAAAACATCAAGGAGTTTCAGGGGGAAGGGTGGCGGTCGGCGGTAAAAACGTTCTAAATGTAAAATCCTTATTTGCTACACATTAAATCGATCAATTAAAGGGTATAATGGTCTACGTAGAGTCAGAAATGCAGTATTTCATAAAATTCAAGGAAAGGAGGCCCGTATGAAAAAGCCTATTTGTTCATTCATGGCCGCAGCGGCAGCGCTGCTTTTGTTGGCATCACCAGGGCAAGCTTATAGAGGAGGCGGCGGAGGAGCGGGGTTAGGGGCCTTGTTTGGATTAGGCATTGGGATCGGAATTATGGAACTGGCGCACCCGTACAACTCACCCAGCTATTATCCGCCTCCTGTTGTCGTACAACAGGCACCAGTGATCTACATGCAGCAGGCACCACAGCCAGTTCCGGCGCAGCCGGCTTATTGGTACTATTGCCAGGATCCGCAGGGCTATTATCCGTATGTCAACCAATGCCCGAGGGGCTGGATGCGAGTTGTACCAGCGCCGCCGGGACCAAATTGATAACGGCGTCAGGAAATGAGTTCTGCACCACTTGGTGACAAGAAACCTAATCCAGTTCTGATTTGCTTTGTGTTCGTTATGACGGGGAAGAATCCTACGGTAGGTGTACTTTCACGGAGAAGAATCTAAGGTTTTGGTACCAACATCGTCCAACATGCCGATTTATAACGTATTGTACTTTTACGAGTCTGCGGTCATATTCCGAGCAAAAGCCCCTCGTCTCTGCAGCTTTTTGCTGAGCTAACTGGAAAAGGCGTATATTTCAGCGGTTTCATATCATGCAATTTAAGGAACTAATCCCAGGAATGCTTATAACGGGGAGAGATCTAACGGCAGGTGCATTATAACGGAGAAGAATCTGAGATCTTGGTACCGGCATCGCTCAACTTATCGATACATAACGCATTATTCTTTTGCGGGTCTGCGGCCGTATTCCGAGCAAAAGCCGCTCATATCTGCAGCCGTTTTGTTGAACTAACTGGACAAGGCGTATATTTCAGCGGTTCCATATCATGCAATTCAAGGAACTAATCCCAAGAATGCGACGGTATTCATAAAAGCTTCATTTTCAATCCTGGATGATTCTGACATCATGACGGGGAAGAATCTGACGGTAGGTGTACTATCACGGAGAAGAATCTGAGATTTTGGTACCAACATCGTCCAACATGCCGATTTATAACGTATTGTGCTTTTGCTTGTCCGCTGTTCCAAAGTCCCTCATATCTGCAGCCTTTTTTGTTGCGCAAACTGGACAAAACATAATTTTCGGCGGCTCCATCTCATGCCATTTAAGGGGCTTATCTCAAGAACGCTTATGACGGTATTGCCATGTGCTTTAAAATCAATCCTGAATGATTCTGTGAAGCCTGGCGACTATTCCAATCCACAGGGTGATCAGGGATCTTTGCAGTTCGTCATTTAAGCAAGATCGCTAAAACCTTTTCGGGGAAAGAAAAATCCTGAGGGTCAACGCATTGGGTCTCTCGAAAGTTGCAACCCAGCATGGGTTGCGGGCAACATTATCGGTAGTCGCCCGTTGCCGCTCCCGAAAGGATAATCTGATCTTTCCCCGAATGGTTCTGACTCTCTATGCCGAAGAGATGCCGCTTGGCAGATTCGTTAAAACCTTTTCGGGGAGAGACAAGACCTTGACTCTTGCCATCATAGGGCAGTGTAATTCCTGCTCATACTGAGCAGGGGCTATGTTCCTGGCCCGACGGGTTACAAAGATTTTTCTTTCCCCGAAAAAAAGTTTTGGTTCTGCGGAGCGAAGTATTCCCATCAGGAATGCGAAGCGTGGTTTTGACCACGCTTTAGCCTTTGACCTTGGTTTTGGAGGGGTGGCTTTTGGCGGTAGCCAGAAAGCCACCCCGACCTTCTTAAGTATTAAGAAGAACCTTATAGATTCTTCTTAATACTTAAGAAAACCCCTAAAAAGTGGCTCGTATCACGGGAAAATATGTGACGGTCGGCTCGTATCACGGGAAAATATGTGACGGTTATACCCCGTATCACGGGAAAATATGTGACGGTTTTGGAGGAAATTTACTTAATAATGTAAATTTAGCTGCTCCATCACGGGAAAAATCGTGACGGTCGGCAACAGTCTTCTAAAACAGCAAGAGCGACAGAAAACTTTAGAAAAAGCCTTCCGCCGCTCTTGCTGCAATGTTTCAATTGTATTGAGTCCCAGTTACATCAACACCGCTACCGTATTGATTTTGGCGGTTCTACCAATGGACTTGATATGTTCACTAAAGCATGTTTTACGTAATTCCATCGATCTTTTTCTGGATCATAGGCAACCCCGATCAGTTCGCGTAATTCCGGGGCACCAGTGCGGAGTACTATTTTTCGCCGAGACCTTAATGACCGTGCTGCCGCCTTGAACTTTGCAATGCCTTGTCGGTCTAAGCCAGTCGGCATAATTTGTTGCTGAGAAATGGCGTCATGAAGCGTATTGGTTGATGAGTGCCATTCGTCGTGCGTCAGAAGGAAGCGGGCGGCCTGCTTTAGTATATCGTTTGGCAGGGTGATTAGGCCCGGCAACAACTCAGAATAATCCACATATCTTGAGCCCGAAATGAACTTCTGAAACTCCGATGATAATCTGAGTTCGAAAAGGCCATCAGATCTTCGTGGAACAGCTGCCTTGTTATGTGCCTTCGTCTCTTCGGTGTCTACCAGCTTTTTGCCTTTTTTTGGTGGGATTGGCTTATAGTCTCCCTCTTTTTCATCAACGTACTTCGCATAATCGGCAATGACAAACATATGAGTCTCCCCATTTGGGTATTTGATTATGATAGTATTTTGTAAAAAGTCCTCCATATGACCGCGGAACGTTTTTGCATCCGGCTGTATGCCTTTCATTCTGCAAAATTCTGCCAGCGAAATGATCATACTGACTCGATCAACTTCGTCACATTTAAAGTCGACGTAGTGAAGGCGAGCAAAATCGAGAAGGTCAGCATGTACCTGAGACAGTCCAACGCCCTTAAGCTGGACATCTCCCCAGACTTTGGTCTTGAACGTCAGTTCGCCCTCCCATCCGCAAAAGATAGCGGTTCGGGCCTCTTCGAGAGGGATTGGTATTGTTGCTCTTGTTTTCACCTTCTTGCTCGCCATCGTCTTCTTTATTTTAGCAATCGCCTTTGATTTAGCTGTTTCCTTTGATTTAGATATTGCCATATCATTTACCTCCCCTCAGATGGTTAAGAAGGGCGCCCCGCATTAAGGCGTCTTCTTTCGGGGCATGGGGTTTGTACGGATTCTTGGGTGATTTATCTTTCTCTGTTGCAGCCGACCTTGTCTTTTTCTTTGCTTCTTCTTTAGCCAGGCGCGCGGTTTCGTCTTTTGCCAGATCATCCTTATGTTTTTTGTCGTCGTGGCTTAGGCTGCCAAACAGCTGCCTTGCTCCGTCGAAATACAGTTGAACACCACCTGTTTCGCCGTCACGATTTTTTGCGATAAGCAGTTCCGCGTCGTGCTCATGATTTTTCGTGCAGGTAGTTCCCGGGCGCTTGCAATCTTCACAATAAATCATCTCCCGGTACAAAAATGTTATGATCGAGGCGTCTTGTTCGATTTGTCCGGATTCGCGTAAATCGCCAATATTCGGGCGCTTGTCTGCACGTTTTTCAAGGTCCCGGTTAAGTTGTGCAAGTGCCAGGATCGGCAGGTTAAGATCCTTAGCAAGACATCTGAGCCCGCTGGATACAGATGCTATTTCCAGTTGCCGGGTCTCGTTGCCTGATTCCGCCCCGTCGATAAGCTGGATGTAATCAACGACGATAAGCTCCAGTCCTTTACCAGTCTCGTTCAGGAGCCTCTGGTGAATCATTTTTGATTCAGCTACAATCTGGTTTATCTGGATAGAAGAAATATCGTTTACCAGCAACGTCTTAGTTGATTTCGTTACGCTCTCTGCCGCAGTCGTTATAGAAGCCCATTCATCGCCCTGGACCTCTTGATTTTTCATTTTCTTTACAGAGACCCCGGAGTGTTTAGAAATCAGCCTCAGCAACAATTGCTTACGAGACATTTCGAGCGACCAGATGAGCACGTTTAATCCACGGGCGGCGTGGTATTCGGCGACTTGAGTAGCAAATAACGTTTTGCCAACGGAAGGACGGGCTGCACAAATAGTGATTCCACCAGGCTCAAGCAAGCGGCCAAATTGTTCGTCAGCATCTTGAATACCGAGAAAGAATCCAGCAGGAGGGGTATTCAGTGATTTGATGACACCTGCAACATCATCCGAGAGGCGTTTAATGTTTGTGCCGGCGAAGATTGACAGATCCACTTCGGGGGTAGGTGTAATAAAGATGGATGCTTTGCTCATATAGCACCCCCATCCTGAGCAACTTCAGGCATCCAGGCGCCAGAGACCACTTCGGCCACGACGGTTGCCGGCCAACGATGGCAACTGTAGCCGAGGACGACAGGCTGCGGAAGGCGACCTTGCTTGACCATTTTGTGGAACCCAAGTGAGGTCAAGCCGAGTGCGGCACAGAAATATGCCTTGTCCACCATCTTGTGCTCATCAGCAACGACAACTGGTTTTGGTTTTTTTGATTTTGAAACA
>CAIYZD010000255.1 GCA_903930585.1 uncultured Geobacteraceae bacterium
ATAGTTGGGGGCCAGATTACCACTCCGGAAGGGAATATTCTCCGTACTCGTGAAGCCATTCATACCCGGGTGCAAACTCGCGGAATTGACACCCCTCGCGATCGCACAGACGATGCTTTTCAGCTTACAGGCAATGCCTCTGGAACCAGGAAGGATGGGAAAACCTTTTCCTGGGTCATTAACGAACCATTGGTTATCAGCAACAATTGCCGCTGGATCCGTAATGGGGTAAAAGTCATTACACTTGAAGGACAGAGCGATATCACCATTGATTATGGTGAAAACGTATGCGACAATATTGCTACTGTTACTCAGAACGGGGTGACGAAGGAAATCAAGCTTAGAGGTCGGCGTCAATAACATTCCAACATGTTCGGGCAGTACGCGCATCCACGTCCAAATGCGGTGCCCAGGCGGAAACCGATAAGCCAAGGATGTTAATACATCCCGCTAATGCCTTTAAATCGGATTTAATAAGTTGAGCTGAGGGTCCACCCACTGCTGGGTATCGCATTGCCGGGGCATCAATGGGATTAATATAGTCCGTATCAAAATGCACCCAAAAAGGACCTTGTTTGGGTAGGTCATCAAGTATATCAACAATCCGGTCACACTTGCAAATCTGTGATTCATATATGGCCTCCTTTTCTCCGGGTTCCAAATCTCTACCCCCAATAAAATAGACCAATCTATCCGGTAGTGGTGTCATATTTGCTCCTTTCAGCAGAGACAAGTCACCACGACCCGTAATCATAGCTAATGGCATTCCACCTAAGTGCCCACTTATAGTTGTTTCCGGAGTATGAAAATCGCCGTGAGCATCAAACCATAGTAAATGGGGTTGCATCTTGCACTTCTGGATACCAGCTAGGCATCCAATGGCGCTTAAGCAATCACCGCTCAGCACAAATGGCTTCTCTCCTATCAAGACTGATTCTGCAACAAAATCCCGGAATTTCTATAGAGGATGCCATAGGACTCCTATACCAAGGAAAGAACGTAAATGCTACAACTAAAGACGAACAATTGCGTGAAAAAATAGCAACTTCATGGAACGGTCTTGATCCTATAGAGAAGATGGAATGGAACAAAAAAGGTGGTCGTGACGCATTCATACAAAGCGAAACCAAACGTATTACTGGAAAAGATACAAGTCCTTCTAGTCCAACGATGACATCATCTCAACTACAAAGATATGCAGATGAGAGAAAAATTTCTGTTGATGAGGCACGAAAAAGAGCTGCCCAACAAGGTATTACGGTCCAATGAGATACTCTGACGCTGCCACTCTTTTAGATAAGGAACCCGTTCCTGAAGATGAATTGTTTGGAATGTTGGATCGTGCGCAAGCTAAAGAGGAACCTGTAAGTGGTTTAACTTCTGCAATACGTCAAGGGGTTAGTAGTTTAATTCCCGGTGTAGCTGGTTTTGCTGGAGCAGAAGCAGGAGCCGCAACGGGTGCTGAGTTAGGGTCGTTATTCCTCAATCCTTTTACGGTAATAGCTGGTGGATTAGTGGGTGGACTTGGTGGCGCATACTTAGGTTCATCGGCAGCACAAAAGGCACAAGAAGCTGCGTTATCAAAAGTCCCGGAATTTGCAAAGTCTATTGGGCAATCGCCTGAGCAACTTGCTGAAGCAGCACGCCAGCATCCCTATTATTCGATGGCGGGTAGCTTAATTGGGAACATGGCAACGCTACGCCCAAACCCAAGCGACCTTACAAGTGTTAGTAAATTTCTTGGATCGACTGCACCGGAAAATGCCAGTGCCGCAGAAAAAATACTATCTACACCCGCAGCAAATGCAACGATTGGCGCTACGCTTGGTGCTGGACAAGAAATCTATAATCAAGCAACAGAAGGCGAATATGACCCCTATAAAATAGGGATGGCGACGTTGGGTGGAGGATTATCAACTAAGAAAACAAAACTTGGCGAACGTGTATCAAACGTAGCTGCACCGCTTGGTGAATTTGCAGTCTCTCCTGTAACTTCAAGGTTTAAACAGAGAGAAGTTGTTTCTCC
>CAIYZD010000256.1 GCA_903930585.1 uncultured Geobacteraceae bacterium
CAATGAAAATTTTTTTAATTTTTGTATGAGAAAAATGATCCTTTAAGTGCTCGATTCTGTTTGTTTTAAGTAACGCAAGTTTAAAATAGAAATCGTCTTGAGAATAAGTAATATAGTCTGCAACCAGCTTCTCCGGTAATCTACGATTAACAAAACTGAAAAAATATTCTGAAATTGACATCACTAAGCCATCCTCCAGCAAAAATTCCATTATACATCTATCTTTTGAAGCCGAGGTTATTAATTTTCTAACCGTTCATAGCTATGCTATCATACAGATAGCACAGCGCAAAGCATAACTTTTCTTCTACAGTTGCCGCCTGATTTTTGCGGTAGTAACGTTATAACTATTTGAAATCACTTTGTCGCTCTTTGATAAAATCGAAAAAAGTCAAAAAGTGTGGTGTCCTAAATTACTGCTGAATCTGCTTGATTTATGGCTTTAGTTGCCTAAAATGGTGGTGTCATCAGAGGAGGCCACCATGTTTGCTCGGGTCAAGAAATCAGGGAACAACCAATATCTCCAGATCGTAGAAAACCGTCGCGAGAACGGTAGGGTCTCCCAACGGGTTATCACCACCCTTGGGCGTCTGGATCAGATGTCTGAAAAGGGGGAAGTCGAATCCCTGATTCGTTCTCTTTCCCGCTTTTCCGAGAGAACTCTGCTGATATTGTCCGACAAGAGCAATGTGTCCGCCTCCGCAAAGAAGATCGGTCCGCCTTTGATCTTCGAGCGTCTCTGGAAAGAGCTGGAAATTGGTTCCATTGTCTCCTCTCTTGTGACTGATCGCAAATTCGGTTTTTCAGTTGAACGCGCCCTGTTTATGACCGTACTGCACCGCCTCTTTGTATCCGGTTCCGACCGCGGCTGCGAGAGGTGGCGACGGGACTATCGGATTGCTGGAACGGAAGATATTGCCCTGCACCAGTTGTATCGTGCCATGGCCTTTCTGGGTGAAGAGATTTCTGATCAGGATGACCGGACACACGCGCCGCGCTGCACAAAAGATGTGATCGAAGAGCGGATGTTCGACCATCGAAAGAATCTTTTCACCGAGCTTGACTTTGTTTTTCTGGACACCACCGCGCTTTACTTCGAAGGTGAAGGCGGCAAGACCATCGGTGAGCGGGGGCATTCCAAAGATCATCGCCCTGACTTGAACCAGATGGTGGTTGGCGCTTTGCTGGATGACCGTGGCAAACCGATTGCTTGTGAGATGTGGCCTGGCAACACGGCGGATGTCACAAGTACTATTCCAGTCGTTACAAGGCTTAAAAAACGCTTCGGCGCTAATCGGTTCTGCATCGTGGCTGACCGTGGGATGATCAGCCAAGCCACCATGCTGGCCCTCGAAGAGGAAAAACTCTCCTATATTCTCGGAGTCCGAATGCGTCTGGTGAAAGAAGTGAAAACCGAGGTCCTCGCAGATGAAACCCCGTACGAGGAGGTCTATCCAGAAGGAATACACAGCAAAGAGCCGTCTTCGCTTAAAGTGAAAGAAGTAGTCGTTGACGGCACACGCTACATTGTCTGCAAGAATGAGCGACAGGCCAGACGGGATGAAGCCGACCGCAACACCATTGTCGAATCACTGAAGGAGAAGATTGCAAAAGCACCGTCATCGCTGATCAGCAACAAAGGGTATCGCGGTTTCCTCACCATTACGAACAAGAGCGTGACCCTTGATGAAGAGAAAGTCAAAGCCGACGCCAAATACGACGGAATCTGGGTGCTGACTACCAACACGAAGCTCAGGGCACGGGAGGTGGCGCTCAAGTACAAAGAGCTCTGGATGGTGGAACATACCTTCCGTGATATGAAGTCAGCAATAGACACCCGACCAATCTTTCATAAGCGGGATGAGACCATCAGAGGCCATGTCTTCTGTAGCTTCCTGGCTTTGGTGCTGAAAAAGGAACTGGATGATAGATTGGTCAGCCAAGGCCTCCAGCTTGAGTGGGCCGATATCAAACAGGATCTGAAAGCGCTTCAGGAAGTAATCCTGGAAGAAAACGGATCAAAATTAGCAATCAGAACAGAATGCCAAAATACCTGCGGCAAGGTGTTCAAGGCGATAGGTGTTGCGGTACCGCCGACGATCAGAGCCGTTCAGCCATAGAGAAAAACAGGCAGAATTCAAGTTTCAAAGAGCAGACAGTGTAGTGCCACTGGCAAAACTGCGTATTATAACATGTTGATATCGAATAGTTTTCAAAAATCTACTGTAGAAGACGAGCATAATAAGCTTCACTTTCCGATGACATTTCGGAATCCGGACTACGTAATACTTGCAATCCCTCTTCTAGTGACATAAACTTTGCGCCTCATCCGCAGAATCTGTGGGTGACTACCGGTTCGGGTAGTTTCCCAAGTGTATGATATAAAGCCAGTTTTATTACCTCATAGCTTTTGAAACCGTAGGCTTTTTTCGTAGTCACTTTGGCTTTGTTGTTCAAGCCTTCCACGGCACCCAG
>CAIYZD010000257.1 GCA_903930585.1 uncultured Geobacteraceae bacterium
CACCGGTCCTGATGCTATTCAGGACTGACTATTTAAAAGGAGCAACCGTGTCTCATAAACATAGCCGTCTGTTCACGTTCATATCGAAATATCCGCGCCTGATTCTCTCCATGGCCCTGCTCCTCTCCTCTCTTTCCGTCATCTACACGGTTAAGAACATGACATTTCTGACCGGACGCGATGACCTGATGCCGAGAAATGCTCCTTTTCAGATAGATTACCAGGCCTACCGTGCCGAGTTCGGCGATCAGGAAGAGATCGTAGCGGTAATCGAATCTGACGATGCGGTTAAATCTACCCGCGCTGCCGATGCTCTGTACGCAACTCTCTGTAAGAATCCGAAAATCTTTCGGGACGTATTCTACCCTGGCGGCCTCCCCTTTTTCCGCAACAACGGCCTGCTGTTCATGCCGCTGGATGACATCAAAAATCTGCGTCATACCTTGACAATGGCAGCGCCGGTGCTGAAAGATCTGGCTGCCGCACCCTCGGTGCAAACGCTTTTCACCAGCCTGACCGGTCAAATAGACGGTTATATGAAATCAGGTGATCCTGCGGCGCTGGCGAGCCTGACGTTTATGCTGACGACACTGGACAAGGGTTTCAAGGCCTTTAACGGTAAAACGAGCGGCTTGTCGATGGATTCGTTCCTGAAAGGGAGCAGTACCGGCACGCCATCAATGTTGGAGAATGCCGGAAAACAGCAGATTATTACGATGCTTCCGGTCAAAGAAGAGGGAAGTTTTGTTGCCTCGGAGAAATCGATCATGGCTGCCCGCGCAGCCTTGACGGAACTTCTGAAGAAACCGGAGTTTAAGGGCGTCACCGGTGGGCTGACCGGCGTGCCGGTGCTGGAATACGAGGAAATGGCCACCAGCCAGCGTGACTTGGAAATCGCCACAGTTCTCTCGTTATCGTTAACCGTGATTCTGCTGCTGTTTGCGTTCCGCGGCGTACTGAACGTGATTGCCGCGATGGTCTCGTTGATTGTCGGGATCTGCCTCTCGTTCGGATTTGCCACCATTGCCGTCGGCCACCTCAATATCCTCTCCATGGTGTTTGCGATCATGCTGATCGGACTCGGAATCGAGTACGGTATCCAGGTAGTGCTCCGTTACCAGGAGGAACTCAAGGGGGGGGCTTGCGGCATTGACGCAATCGAGACCGGACTCGGCAGTAATATCCGTTCAATCATTATGGCCGCCGCTACCGTGGCACTGGCTTTTGCCACCTTTGCGTTCACCGACTTCAAAGGAATCGCCGAACTGGGCATTATCGCCGCAGGAGGCGTTGCGATCTGCGTAATCGCCACCTTTACCGTGCTTCCCGCCATGTTAATTCTTTTGGAGCGATTCAGGAAAACGTCCGTCATCCCCCCCCCTCATTCGCGCGGCAAGGAAAGAGCAGCCTTGAATCAACGCCCGTTCTTTCGCACCCTGTTCGGCTATCCGAAGGTTGTCATTGCCGTTACCGTCGCCCTCTCGTTGGCCTGCCTCTACCCTGCCCTGACGATGCGTTTCGACTACAATCTGATGAACCTGCAGGCCAAGGGGTTACAGTCGGTGGAGTACGCCTATAAACTGATGCGCAGTAAAGAAAACTCCGGCTATTTTGCCGTTGTTTCCGCGCGGGATGCTGCTGAAGCAGCGCAGCTGACGGCTCGGCTGGAAAAATTGCCGGCGGTAGATCATGTCGTCAGCAGTCTGTCGTTCATACCGGAACAGCAGACCGAGAAACTGGCGGAACTGGCAGCGCTTCGGCAGGTCATGGCGCCGGTAAACCCGGTTCCGTATGAGGAAAACATGCAGGTCATGGCCCTTCCAGCCGTATTTGAACAGTTCCATGACCGGGTGGATAAACTCAAGAACACGCTTGAAGCGCGAAGAGCTCCGGAAGCTCAACCGATAGCACTCTTTCTGAAAACCCTGGACGGTTTTTTCGCATCGCTGGAAAAGGAGAAGGACAGGAACGCACTCGGGATGTTGCGGGAGTTTCAGGGGGGTATGTTCGCCGAACTGCCCGACAAACTGCGCGTGATGAAGGAGAGTCTGACGGCGACACCGGTCACGGCTGCCGACGTCCCGCCGCAGTTGCTGCAACGTTTTGTGGGCAAGAACGGCGCACTGCTCCTGCAGGTGTCGGCAAAAAAAGAGATCTTCGAGCGCGAACCGCTCCAGGAGTTTGTTACTCAGGTTAAAAGCATCGTCCCGCACGCAACCGGTGAACCGATTATGGTTTTCGAATCGCTCACCGTACTGCGCGATGCCTATCTGAAAGCCTTTATCTACGCCTTCATCGGTATCGCCATAATTCTGCTGATCAACTTCAAGAGCATCCGCTATGCACTGTTGGGGACGGTGCCACTCGCAGCAGGACTGCTACTTATGATTGGCGGAATGCGGCTGATGGGAGTCAGCTTCAACTCAGCCAACATCATCGTCTTGCCGCTGATTCTGGGAGTAGGGATCGACTCGGCCATCTACATCATCAACCGGTATCGTCAGGGGCATGAGACACCGGCCCAGGTAGCCACACGCAGCGCCGGTATCGGTGTATTCCTCAACGCGCTGACCATCCTGTTCAGTTTCGGGGCGCTGATGGTGGCACACCACCAGGGGGTCTTCAGTATCGGCGCCGTCATGTCACTCGGCATGGTCGCCAGCGTGGCGGTTTTTCTGGCCTTTCTCCCGGCGCTGCTATCCCTGTGGGGCAAACGGAAGTAAGGCGAAAGGCAAAGATATGCTAACCAAACCAAAAACAGTTGAACCGCAAAGACGCAAAGCACACAAAGAGAATCAAAGTACAAAACAAATTATTGTCTTAAAACCATAGACTTAAATCACTTGGTGTCAATCAATCCCCAAAGCAGGTATGCACGCTCCGGGCACTTTCAATCCAGTAATGATCAAGCGGTACCGTTCTCCGTTTACCGACGACGTCCTTGAGCGGCACCGGCTCGCAGCCGTCGCCGCGAGCTGCAACCATGACGCCGAACACACCCTTGTGGATGAGATCGGCGCAGGCGGTTCCGAGACGCGTAGCCAGCAAGCGATCCCCTGCTGAAGGTGTTCCCCCGCGTTGCAGGTACCCCAGAATCGTAAGACGTGACTCCAGCCCGGTAAGTTCTTCCAGTTGCTGCGCCAGAAACTGGCTGTTGCCCGGCTTGCAAGTATCAGCCATATCCTGTGCATGCTGTTTTTTTTTCTTTCTTCTTGCCACCTTTCTCCTTGACCGCTTCTTCCCGTTTGGCGGCTGCCTGCAGCGACATGGCGCCTTCAGCCATCGCGACAATACTGAAGCCCTGGCCGTTGTGACTCCGGCGCAGAATTGCCGCAGCAACTTTCTTGACATCATACGGTATTTCCGGAATCAGAATCACATCGGCCCCACCGGAAATGCCGGCCCCCAGAGCCAGCCATCCGGCCTTGTTCCCCATCAACTCCAGCACGAGAATACGATGATGGCTGTGAGCCGTGCTGTGGAGCCGGTCAATTGCCTCGGTAGCGATCCCGAGAGCGGTATCGAAACCAAAGGAGACATCCGTCATCGCCACGTCATTGTCGATCGTCTTCGGCAACGTGATGATGTTCAACCCCTGTTTCATCAGATGGTAGGCGTTTTTTTGCGTACCGCCTCCCCCCAGACAGACCAGGGCGGCCAGGTGGTGTTTACGGTAATTAGCGACAATGACATCGGTCATATCCGTCATCTTGCCGGCAACCGGCATGGCGTACGGCTTGTCACGGCTTGTCCCCAAAATGGTCCCCCCAAGGGTAAGGATGCCGGAGAGCGTCTCCGAATCCAACTGTTGTGTCCGGTTTTCCATCATGCCACGGAAACCGTCACGGAATCCGATCACCTTCATGCCGTATCGTCCCAGCAGCGCCTTGCCAATCCCCCGGATAGCCGCATTCAATCCCGGACTGTCACCACCGGAAGTCAAGATACCGATCATTTTGCTCATGGCTGTATACCCTTTCTTATGCCTTCTTCAAACGATCAGTTTTTCAACCGGTTCAGTCTGTTCTTGTAGATATAGTTGGCTCCCTGAATATACGCCAGGGTGTCCATCAACAGATCTTCCTGCGGCTTCAAAACGGTCGTAGCGCCGTCTTTCCGCAAAAAGCTGAAGTAATCAGCCTCCATCTTGGGACCGAGAACCACCAGTTTATCATCATGAATGAAACCGAGCTTTTGATAGGTCGAGATAAACGCCCGCTCCGACCAGGGGCCGGACGTCAAAACATCCTTGCCGATAAATGAACTGGTATATGTGGCGTTAAGCAACCCGAGAACCGTTGGCGCTACGTCAATCTGACTCATCATCCGATCTACGATCTGCGGCTTTATGTGCGATGGAGCGTAAATAAAAAGCGGAATTTCATAATTTTTTATCGGCAACGCCAGTTTAGCGGCACTGCCGGCACAGTGATCGGCGACAATGATAAAAATAGTTTCATTAAACCAAGGCTTTTTTCGTGCTTCTGCCAGCAACCGGCCGATAGCAAAATCGGCGTATTTCACTCCACCTTCCCGACCTTGTTTGGAGGGGATATCGATCTTGCCGTCAGGATACGTAAACGGGCGGTGATTGGAGGTGGTCATCACGACGCTGAAAAAAGGTTTTTTTGCGGAGTACGAGCGATCCCCTTCCTTAATAACCTTCAAAAAGAGATCTTCATCACACACACCCCAGGCATTGGTAAAGGTGATTTCGTCTTTGGCGAAGTTGGTCCGGTCAACCGTGGTAAACCCGTTGTTTTCGTAAAAATAGTTCATATTGTCAAAATAACCATGTCCGGCGTAGATGAATTTGTTATCGTACCCCTTCTCTCTCATGATCGAGCCCCAGGACATGAAGTTTTCATTATTGGGCCGTTTTACAATCGATGTTCCGGGCAATGGCGGCATAGAGAGAGTCAGCGCTTCCAACCCGCGTACGGTTCGCGTTCCGGTGGCATACAAATGGGTAAAAAAGAGCGACTCCTTTGCAAGTTTATCCAATACCGGCGTTATTTTCATGTCACTTCCGAAAGCGGTCAGATACTCGGCACTCAGGCTTTCCTCGACAACCAGAACGATATTCAGCCGTTTTTCCGGACCGGGGTTTCGGACGACACGGGAAACAGAGGGACCATCCTGACTGATAAAACGACTGGTATTTTCCTGTAGATCCCCTTTCAAACGGGCGAGAACAGCCTTGTTATCCCTGGAGATATAAAACTTGTTAAAATCCAGCTCATTATTCCTGAACGCCGCAAAAAGGCAATAGACACCATTCCCCGCCAACTCGTCGGCATAATTGTTCGGAGATATCTGAGTCAGAGAAAGATCAATCGCTGCAAAAGAGAGTACCGGCAGCAGCAGAAGCGGTACTCCGATCTTCAGACGATCCACAATTCGTGAAGTATGAGAAAAAGAGCGCCCCAGATGTTTTATAACCGGTAGAAAGAGAGCCGTATTCAGGAGCAACAGTACCGCAAGAATCGTATTAACCGGGTATGATTCCCTGATGTTGCTGATAACTTCATTGGTATAAATCAGGTAATCGACGGCTATAAAATTGAAGCGGGTGGCAAATTCATCA
>CAIYZD010000258.1 GCA_903930585.1 uncultured Geobacteraceae bacterium
AGGAGTAAAGAAACTGACTATGTGACGCTCAAAAAACAAAATGTAGTGCCACTTGACGAAATTTACATCGGTAACACGCTGTAACAGCGAGTGTTTTTAATTACAGTGTCAAAAATGGGTTAGCGGCAGGATATCAGCTCCAGACACACCATGTGAACTACCAACTGAGCCTGACTCACAACAGTCAACAGTACCGGACTCTGGCAAACCAGCAAGACACTGACACCGTGCAACTCGATTGTGGCACCGGAATCAGCATAGGTACTCCCTCTTTCGGCACGGTCAGCGTAAACGGTTTTTTCAGTGAAACCTATGCCGGGCAGCTGAAACGGTCGGTGGGAGTATCATACTCCCGTTCTCTGGCTAAAACTGTCCAATTCATGGCTTCACTGAGCAGTTCCTGGGGCAGTTCCAGTACGATCGGCTTTTTTACCGGATTGACTTTTTTCCCTGCCAACGATGTGACTACATCGGCCATGCTGCAAACCGGTCCCGGTTCTGACAAGGAGTCTCTGACTCTCCAGAAAAACCTGCCAATTGGCGAGGGTATTGGGTATCGGGCAACCCTGGAGCGTGAACAGAACCGGAACCAGACCGTTGTGCGCACCAATCCGCAGCTTCAGGTCAATGGCCCTTACGGCAGCTACACCGCCGAACTACAGGGACAGCGCGACGATACCGGCGGGCATACGGCAGGCAGCTACAATCTTTCGGCTTCCGGAGCTCTCGTATACGCGGGGGGGCATCTTGGTCTGAGCAGACCGGTCAGCGGCAGCTTCGCAGTCGTAAAGGTGGAAGGCCTGTCCGATATCGGTGTCCTGCTTGATAATCAAGTGGTTGCGCGAACGAATGCAAACGGCATGGCCTATATCCCCGCACTCCGTTCCTATCAGGAAAACAAAATCACTTTCGATGATCGCTCAATTACGGCTGACTATCTCATTAAACGCTACAAGGCTGTCGTGACACCGGGACTATACGGGGGTGAATGCGTCTATTTTCCCACTACCAGAGTTCAGGCGTACGTTGGTCGTCTTTTGGGACAGTATGGCGTACCTCTGGAATTTGTCAGGGTTACCCTTCGTGGAATGAAACGGGAATTTTCCTTTACAACACTCAGCGGTGGCGAGTTTTATTTTGAAAATCTGGCTGATACCGCACCTGAAGCCGGTAGGAAACCTGAAGCATGCGGGGACCCGTCGCCGTATCGCCTGGACGTTGTCCCTGGGACGTATGCGGCAACCGTTATGGTCGACGGTGCGGAACGGCATTTCAATCTGCTCATCGCCGATTCCGACGCCGTGGTTGTACCGTTGGGAGAGGTTCGGATTCCTGATCCGATACAGTAAAAAATATCGCACGTGACGATCACATACCTGATACGTAACTTGGTGGAATAAAAATGAGCTTATATTTATTACAAATAATTGCGTGCATCAGTTTGAGCGTACTCCTTGCTTCAGAGGCGAACGCCGGTTGCAGCGTCAGCGCCACGTCGATAAACTTCGGGAACTATGACGTTTTCTCCTCAGCATCCGACACCGGCACCGGCTCCGTTACTCTCTCCTGCGCCCCTAAATCAAATGTTTCGATTGCTATTGAAGCCAGTACAACTTCCGGTTCATTTAATCCCCGCATGATGCAGCACTTCACTCTTGACGACACCTTGAACTACACTATTTACACCACTGCCGCCATGACCTCGGTTTGGGGAGACGGCACCCAGGGCACCGCTACCGTAGACGTGACAAACGTCAAAAACGGCAACACTCCTTCTGTCATTATCTATGGAAAGATCGCTCCTCTGCAAAACGTATCGGCAGGCAGTTACAGTGAACAACTGGTTATTACCATCTCGTTCTGAGGCAGTGTGATACGTGCGCCGATCCGGAACCGGAATCAGACAGCCGCCACACTCATCAGGAGCGGCCATGGATAGGTACCTGGCCGGGCATCTTCCTTGAGAATGAAGCGATAGGTCAATTCGAGCACTTCCGTCCCACGGACATGGGGCCTCAGCAGCCAACTGTCCACAGAGCCAAGGTGAAATTCGCACCCTAATCCACTCACCACAACATGTTGAAACGGACCCTCCTGCGCTTCAAAGGAGATTATATAGCCGAACAGGCTGCTGTTTCTGACTTCTATCCGGGTGGCCGCGGACACCTCCAGAAAACCTTGTGCAATATTCTCACCGGTTACAACAAACTGCCGTGCCTGGTGCTTAACCGTCATCCGCGCGGTGCTTTTTACCGTAGCAGTCGCGGTCAAGGTGGCAAATGAACTGCCTGCCTCGCTCGTAACGGGGCCACAAAGCGCCACAGTCGTACCAAGAGCCGCCGAGATCACTATTTGCTGGAGACGAAGGCCTTGCTCAACATACTTTTGTTTCACATATCCCCGTTCAACCAGCAGCTCTCCGACCTTTTTCGAGGAATATTTCTGCTGTTCAAGAGTCTCATTCAGCTGATCACGGGTGAGTTGCCCGAAGGCAATCAATATGTCACCCAACCTGAAGTCACGAGACTCTACCGCTGTTTTCAAACAGCTTTCACCGGCAGTAATTTTACCCCACAACCTGTCAAGCAGGTTTTTAACCTGATGGGTCAAACATTTCATATCGCACATGTACCTGCCTCCGTCCTTCGCTGTACCATCAGACCAATGGTTACCTCATTGATCACGCATCACGTCCTTATCTTTTCAGATTATTTTTTCACTCCTCAGTTTTTCAATTTTTTCTTTTGAATAGTTCAACTGCCGTAATATTTCATCCGTGTGTTCTCCCAGTCCTGGTGCTGGGGCCGTTAGCGCCGTTTCACCAGGACACCGGATGGGGCAGGATAAGGCACCGATAGTACCGCGAACCGCGTTTGGAACGTTCATAAGCATTGCCTGTTCTTTTACAAAAGGGTTATCGAGGGCGCTGCCGACATCATTAACCGGCGCAACAGGAACTTTTCCTCCCAACTTTTCCATCCATTCCTGGGTTGTCGCGGTCATGAGAACTTCATCCAGAATTTGGGTCAGAAGATCACGGTTGGCCAGCCTCGCCTCGAAGTCGTGGAACCTCGGATCCTCTTGCCATTCCGGTTTACCTATGGCTACGGCAAATTCTTTCCAGAACTTTTCCTTGTTACACATAACGAAGATCCAACCATCTTTGGTTCGATAGAGTTGGCTGGGAACCAGAGAAGGGTGACTTGAACGGGGGGTCTGACCTTGAATCACCCCTTCATTGAGGTACCATGTGGCAAGATAATTCAGATTGTGCAATGCCACATCGAAAAGGCTTACATCAACGTCCCGGCCAATTCCGGTTGCCCGTGCCCCTATAATGCCGGCCAAAAGGCCGAGCACTGCCGTAACCCCGGTCATCATATCGACTATCGAGACCCCGAATCTGGTAGGTGGCCCTCCAGGCTCTCCCGTCAGGGTGAGATACCCGACCTCCGCCTGCATCAGGTAATCGTACCCCGGCCAGGCGGTTCTTGACCCTGTACGTCCGTAGCCTGAGAGATGTGCACAGACGATGGTTGGATTAATCTCTTTCAGTTGATCGTAGGTGATCCCCAGCTTTGCCGGGATGTCTCCCCGAAGGTTGTTGAATACTCCTTCGGAAATCCTTACCAGGTCGTGCAGGATTTCCTGCCCTTCCCGTGTCTTCAGATCGAGTGTTATGCTTTTCTTATTCAGGTTGGATTCCTGAAAAACATGACTATCCCCAGGGGAAAAGAAGTACGGGCCCACACTCCGACTGACATCACCACCGTCAGACTTATCTTCAACCTTGATAACTTCCGCCCCGAGAGCACTCAGGTGCATTGTGCCGAAAGGTCCGGCTCCATACTGTTCTACGGAAATGATCCGTATACCTTGAAGGGGGAGTGTCATACCGGGCTCCTTTCAACGAGTTGCCGGGCAATAATGATTCGTTGCAATTCATTGGTCCCTTCGCCTATGGTAAGGACCGGCGCGTCGCGGTAATACCGCTCGACGTTGACCTCCTTTGAGTAGCCGTAGCCACCATGGATACGCATGGCATCCATGGAATTGGTGACGGCTGCTTCGGTAGCAAAAAGTTTGGCCATTCCTGCTTCCATGTCGCACCGTTTCCCTTCATCAAACGCAGTTGCCGCGGCATTGACCAATAGTTTTGCCGCTTCTACGCGTGTTGCCATATCGGCCAGTTTCATCTGGATGGCCTGGTGCTCGCAGATGCGCTTACCGAAGGTTTTCCTGATCTGGGAATATGCTACGGAATCATTGAGCGCGGCTGCGGCCACACCCGCCCCACGAGCTGCGACATTGATACGTCCAAGTTCCAGACCGGATAGAATCTGCTGTAGCCCTCTCCCTTCAACGTCCCCAATAAGACGGTCCGCAGGAACTCGATAATTTTCAAATACAATCTCACAGGTTTCGATCCCCTTGTATCCAAGCTTTTCGAGCTGCCGGCTCACCGTAAAGCCTTCCCCCTTTTCAGCAATAAACAGACTCATGCCTTTATGGGGTGGATTCGTGGTGGGGTCTGTTTTTACCAGTAACGCAAAACAGTTTCCGTAAAGGCTGTTGGTTATCCACATCTTCGAACCATTCACAATGTAGTCATCGCCTTCGCGTTTAGCGACCGTACTGATCGCCTGCAGATCGGTCCCGGCATCCGATTCCGTAAGGGCAACCCCCCCACGCAGTTCACCTGTTGCAAATTTTGGGAGGAAGTATTCTTTCTGCTGTTTAGTGCCGAAGCGCTGAACCGCCATAGCCATGATGAGGTGAGAATTCAGGATCCCGGAGAGGGACATCCATACCATTGACATCTTCATCGTCATTTTGGCGTAGGTTGTGACAGGAAGGCCTGCCCCGCCGTATTCAGTGGCGATGATGGTCCCGAACAGGCCGAGTTTTTTCATCTTCTCCACAATTTCAGCCGGGTAAATATCGTCATGTTCCAGATCATGGCAGACCGGTTTGACTTCCCGCGTGAGAAAGTCATCCAAAACGTCCAGAATTATCCGTTCATCTTCATTATTTGCTTTCATAATTACTCCCATACTTCTGACACTTGCTACTTCACTGTTCAAGTATACCACGGATACGCGCCGGGTTAGGAATAATACCTACAAATACTGCCTCACTTTTATCTACTTCATAATCATCCCCACACTGACTGTTAAAAACAAAAAAAATAAATAAAATGAAATTAGAGCAAACCTTTGGAAAATTGCTAACAGAGACTCTCTTCGACGGGGAGAATTCATGAAAACCATACATCGCAATCAAGGTTTTACAATGGTTGAACTCATAGTCGTTGTCGCAATTGTCTCCGCCCTTGCCGGAATGGCAATCCCATTTTATAATAGTTATGTCGATAAAGCAAAATTGACTCTCTCATTAAGTGCCCTTTCCATTTTAAAGAAGGCTCTTGATTCATACTCGATGGAGCATGGTGACTATCCGGGAACTCTTGATTTTTCCACTTTTCCGATCAAAATGGTGTCGCAATTACCGACGTCTCCGTAATTGATCAGATAAAGGGCAATATTTTCTCCTTTGACAGTTATATTTTTGCCACGTCCACATACACATTGAGAGCAAAGGGTGTCGATTCCACTCATACGGTCATAACGGTAACTCCTGACAAAATTACCCACTAAGGAGCAGTATGAAAAAGTACCACAGGAAAATATATCTGATAGACCGGCCATTTCAGCTGAAGTTGCTCGTGGTGGTAATATCCCTTCTACTGATTCACACAATACTGGTACTTGCCGCTGTTTTCGCGCCGACAGCATTTGTGCTTTACTCCAATCTGCCGCTTGAACAGAAGAACGATGCCGCAAAATCCATACTGCTTTTCCACAAAACCATTTGGCCAGGGATTGTCGCTGTTATCGCACTGTTCGGATATGTAAGCATCTTTTTCAGCCACAAGATTGCCGGACCAATTTATCGTATAAAGATGGCTCTGAGGGAGATGGC
>CAIYZD010000259.1 GCA_903930585.1 uncultured Geobacteraceae bacterium
GCAGGACAACCCCGGCAGTCATTGCCCAGCTCAGCCATTCATGAACCGGTTTGATAAATCCCGCTTCAACTTTAAAGAACATCAGTGTACCTGTGACGGCGAGAATGACGAAGGTTGCTGTGGCAAGAGGTGTGGCCCATGTTTTCATTGACGTGCTCATTGTGTCGAATGTTTCTAAGAAACTTCTGTTTCAGCAAGGGCTGGAACCTTCTCCTGCAGGGTATATCCCAATGATTCTGCCTGCCGCCTTAAGCCGCCAATAATTTTCTTACGGTATTGCTCTTTATAGTAGTTCGCCCCCTTATCAACATACTCCATGCCATATCGTAGCGCATTATAAAACAGGGTGGCTAATTTTCTGGCTGTCGCGGTTACGGCTTTCGCTTTTCCAGTACGCCATGCTAACCGTCGGTAAAATGCCCCAAGTGCCGTATTGGTTTTTCCAACGACTACTGCCGCAAGTCTTAGATAAGTCGCCGCCCTACTTGAAGAACGTCGTGTTTTGGATGAGAGGACTTTACCGCCAGAGATTTTGTTGCATGGAGCAAGGCACAGCCACGAAGTAAAGTGCTTCGATGTTGGCCATTTGGTCATATCGGTTCCACACTCCGCAACCAGTTTTAAGGCAATAGAGGAACCTATCCCATCAATCTGAGTCAAGTCTGTGCCAATCATGTTAAACAATGATTGACGAACGTCAAAGCTCGGAGCATTCTTACTCTTGTCTCTGCCCTTTGGTTTTGGAGGTGTGGTGTGCATCGAATCGGCTAATTGGTGTAACCGTTCAAGGGTTGATTCAATGACACGATCACAGGCTTCTATTTTTTCCATGTAAATGTCAATCAGTTCCAATGCCTGAGTCAGGGAAAACAGATGTTCAGCCTTATAGTTGCCAGTGAGAGCTGCCTTCATCACCTCAACAGAGTTCTTGCAGCGATTATCCCGAAGCTTTACCAGTTCATCTGGAGCATGTTGCCCTTGAACTATCGCTCGAATAATCTCCATCCCTGTTTTGCCGTTGACGTCTGCTACAACATGATGCAACTGGATATTCATCTGCATCAGTGCTTTTTGCATGTGCTGGATATGA
Source organism: uncultured Geobacteraceae bacterium (assembly GCA_903930585.1). Classification (GTDB taxonomy): domain Bacteria; phylum Desulfobacterota; class Desulfuromonadia; order Geobacterales; family Pseudopelobacteraceae; genus JACRCG01. The sequence continues at coordinate 1,091 of CAIYZD010000259.1, forward strand.
GCCGCCTTGTAATCAAGAAGCTTTTCTCGCTGCCGTAAATAGGCTCTCAATTCAGCGTTCTCCTTGGACGGTTGAAAGCTTGCATGCAACAGACCGAACTGATGTAATTGTTGCACCCATTGGGAATCATTGACGTCTGTTTTACGACCGGGAACAGTTTTCACTTCTCGGGCATTAACCAGATAAACCTCGAATCCATAGCTTTCCAGTATTTCAAAGGCTGGAATCCAATAGACTCCAGTCGACTCCATGGCAATAGTCTCGATATGACACTCTTTCAACCACTTCGCCATGGCATGAAGTTCTCCTGTAAAGCTTTTGAATGTCTTGACTGGTTCATCAGTTATTTCAGGTGATACAGCCACCACATGAAACTTAGAACCAATGTCAATGCCTGCTGCATTGCGATGAATGATAGGCATTGATGATGATTGCTTCAATTTACCCATTGTCGCTCCTTAACAGTAATGCTGAAGGGCGGGTTTGCGGTAAATCATCAATTTTCTAAACGGGATCATCAATTACGATGTCGCCACTGTCGAATCCGCAGTAAACCCTGGACCATGTTTGGGTACGGGGTATAAACCACCAAAAGATAATCGGTCGCTCCCTCAAGCTAATGGTAGGTACCTCAGAGTTTCTATATTACAGAAAAGAAGACACTTCTTGAATTGTTTTGGATTAGAACTTTTTATTTCCACTCCGTCAACTCTATTTCTTCTGCTATTATTCTAAGAGCATCGACTTGTGAAATAAGTGATAGGATATTGACCATGCTTGGCTTTAATTGTTCGTGTGTTGAGAATAATTTCCATATTAGATTAATAAAATATTGAAAATCAGTCCCATCAGTATATTTTATTGCCCCTGATTGCTTTAAGACACTTAACAGATTTTTCAATAAATCTCGCGCTTCATTAACTTTTTTTTCGTAAGGATTTATTACTGATAATATTGTATCCTGTATTTCATACATTGATTCTGCCGCAATATGAAGTTGCCTTTTTCTGGTGGAACGCCCCTTGGAGTCATCAAATATTGGCGCTATAATATTACTTCTTAAACCAGCAATTTTAGAACATTGTGCTATATTATTATTTTTCATAATACTTTCCACCTCCTTCATCCAGTTTTCGA
>CAIYZD010000260.1 GCA_903930585.1 uncultured Geobacteraceae bacterium
ATGTGCTCGACCAAGCGATTTCAATGCTCAGCGGTCTATCTCAAATTCATCACAGATATTCTCGATTGTTAACAGAGCCGACACGCAGTCGAACAGTCTGATCTGCCGTACCAGAGTATCATACAAGCGAGAATGCTCAATGAGTGCTGATAGTTCGCTGATGCTGTCCAGAACACTCATGTTGTTCTGCTTCAGCAAAACCTCCATCTTGAGAAGAAGGATGGCCAGTTTTTCCTTATCGACGCTTTGCGGGACAGAAAGGGAAGGTACCGGGTCAGTTTCCGGGCTTTCTTCCGGCATCCGCAGGCATCGTCTGATCTCAGTCAGCAGCGTATTGGTGTTCATCGGCTTGGAAACATAGCCATCAAACCCCTGATCCAGTAGCCGCTCCTGAACATTCTTCAAGGCATGGGCGGTAAGAGCTATTATAGGAGTGCGGTGGTCGCCATTCTTCTCAGACTCACGAATTCGGCCGGTCGCTTCAACACCATCCATACCTGGCATCTCCAAGTCCATCAGAATGACATCGAAGCTGCCTCTCTGCCATTTTTCAATGGCTTCTCCGCCATCCTCCGCCGTTTCCATGATGTGACCACATTTCCCTAGGAGCATGGTTGTAACCTTGCGATTTACGTCTTGATCGTCAACCACCAAGATACAGAGCGGCCGTTGCCCCCAGGAAAGCAAAAGATCCGGTTTTGTCTGCTGCCATGCTGTTTCCGTGCCTTCACTCTTATGAAAAGGAATGATGATATGGAACGTGCTGCCACACCCCTTGGTGCTTTCTGCCCAAATTTTACCACCCATAAGTTCGACAAGCTTTGCACTAATAGAAAGACCGAGTCCAGTCCCGCCATATTTTCGCGTGGTGGAGGTGTCTTCCTGGCTGAACGGAGCGAAAATCCGGCTCATCGCCTCCGGTTTGATACCGGTACCGGTATCTGTCACACTCAACTTCAGCAAAAGCGGGTCAACCCCGGCTTCTTCGAGCGATGCCGAAACAGTAATGGTGCCGATTTCGGAGAATTTCACCGCGTTACCCACTATGTTGTGGAGAATTTGTTTCAGACGGAGTTGATCTCCTTTCAAATCGTCCGGTACGCCGTCAGCGATGTCGCATTTCAGCAGGAGTTCTTTCGCATGAAGGCTTGCGGTCTGCGTGCTAATGACCTCTTTCAAACATCCTCGCAAGCTGAAATTTTTGACCTCAAGCTCTACTTTTCCGGCTTCCACCTTGGAAAGATCAAGAATATTGTTGATGAGAGCTAGCAGGTTGTCTGAAGAAGTACGGATTGAATTAAGGCACTCTTTCTGATTATCGGTCAAAGCGGTATACGCTAAAAGCTGGGACATCCCCATGATGCCATTCATAGGTGTGCGAATTTCGTGACTCATATTGGCCAAAAATTCGCTTTTTGCCTGATTGGCAGTCTCTGCAGCCTCTTTTGCAGAGATGAGCTGCTTCATAATACTTTTCTTTTCCGTTATATCTTCTTTGACAGCCAGGTAATGAGTTACGGTGCCCGCCTCATCGCGAAGCGCAGAAACAGTAGCGTGTTCCCAGAACAGCTTGCCATCTTTACTCTTGTTTAAAAATTCTCCCTGCCACGTTTCACCTGATATAATCGTCTTCCATAGATCTCTGTACGTTTCGGGTGGAGTCATACCTGATTTCAGAACACGAGGATTCTTGCCGATGGCCTCTTCGGCCGTATAACCGGTAAGTTCGACAAACTTGGGGTTGACGAATTCAATCGTTCCATGAATATCAGTAATCACGATAGTCGCCGGACTTTGTTCAACCGCGCGTGACAACTTGCGCAACGTCTCTTCGGCCCGTCGCCGCTCCTGAATTTCCTGTTTCAGTTCAGTCGTGCGCTCCTCAACCTTCTGCTCCAGTTCTTCATTGAGCCGGAGAACTTTGAGCTCTGCCGCCTTGACCGTTGTGATGTCGGTAAAGGTTATGACGACACCTTCTACCTGGCCGGTTTCTGTGCGGAACGGCATGATCCGTTTGAGCAGCCATTGATTGTCGCGGGTTTCCTCTTCCGCGTCGATTGCAATACCGTTTGCCAGCACTCGATTGATGTCTGCCAGCATCTCTTCCTGCTGGGAGAGGTGGTAAGCGATATGGTCAATCGGGCGACCAATATCCTGTGGCATGAGTTTAAAGAACGATTCAATCGCCGGGTTGTACTTGCGGATACGGAGCTGGCGGTCGAGGAACACCGTCCCGATATCGGTGCTGGCCAGAAGATTTTCGTGATCGTTATTGAGCTGCTTCAGTTCGATATTTTTGCGCTCGAATTCTGAATTGACCGAATACAGCTCCTCGTTAACCGAATGCAACTCTTCGTTGGTACTCTGCAGTTCTTCGTTGGAGGCCAAGAGTTCCTCATTCGTAGCCTGCAGTTCCTCATTGCTGGTTTGCAGTTCCTCGACAGTGGTTTGGAGGTTCTCCCTGGTCGATTGCAGCTCCATCTCAAGATCTGCGACATGCTGGCGGAAATGACTTTCCACATCAAAACTGATTGAATCAGACTCTTCATGCATTTCCGTAGGCAGTGGATGTTCCGTCGCTCGTACCCGCTCAAAATAAACATGATAATGGGTCGTATGACTCTTTTCGTCCGGCAGCGGCGAAACGTTCAGGTCAATCAGAAATTCAGTCTCGCCCCGCCTGATCCTGACATTGCGGGTAACAATGAACTGTCTGGTATTATCTGCCCGCTGCAGAGATGTGCTAAGGGCTATATGGAGGTTGTCCTCGGCAAGTGCGAGGATATTGTTTTCAGCTCTCCCTTCCGGCATTTTCAGATATTCTGCCACGTTGCCAAAGTAGTGGACGATGTTACGATTCTCGTCGATAAGGACACCCGGCGGCATATGCCTCCGCAGCAAGGTGTCGTAATCGGACAGCATCTGGCGGTCAATTGAAACCGTGCGGCTTATACCTGGTTGGAATACGGTCACTGGCAGGTTGACGCTCCGTTCCATACGGTTGGCGTCAAGATTGAGTGCCAGTTTAAGATCGCGGATCTTACGAAATAATTTGTGCTGGTTAGCTATGACCTCAAATTCGCCGACAAAAGCTCCCAGTCCCTCACTGCTCCCCAGAAAGAGAATACTGTCTTTTTTGAGGGCAAAGTGGAACAGCGAAATTACCTTCTCCTGGACTTCAGTCTGGAAGTAAATCAGAAGATTCCGGCAACAGACCAAGTCCAAACGGGTGAACGGCGGGTCGTTGAGCAGATTATGAGGGGCAAAGACCACCATCTTGCGCAGTTCCGAGGTAACCCGAAACAGGTCGTTGCCTTCCTTCTTGAAAAATTTATCCATCCGTTCCGGACTGACATTGGTCAGGCGGGCTCGGTCGTAGACTCCTTGTGAGGCAACTTCCAGAGAGGTTTTATGCACATCGGTAGCAAACACCGTGATTTTACCCATAAAGTCGCTTGCTTCCGCTTTTTCAGCGAGAAGAATTGCCAATGAATACGCTTCCTCGCCAGTTGCACAGGCCGCTGACCAGACGCGCAGGTCTTCACCACGCTGAAGATTGGCGAATAGCCTTGGTACAACCTCCTGCTCCAGAAACTGGAATGCCTGTGTATCGCGGAAAAATTCCGTGACACCGATCAACAAGTCCTTGTAGAGCAGATCAAGTTCACCCGAGTCGCCGGAAACGATAGTTGCGTAATCAAAGACTTCAGGTATCTGGCGGAATTCCATACGCCGGCGAATACGTCGACCTACTGTTGAGCCTTTGTATTTGGAAAAATCCAGGTTGTAGCTCCGTCGCAGCAGGGCGAATATTCCAGCATACTCACCTTCGTCTTCAAACACTTCCAGTTCGTGAGTCATCCTGGATCGTACCGAAAGCGGGCTGATAGCGTAATCGACCAGAATACGGGGGATTCTATCCGGCGACAGGATAAAATCGCAGACACCAGTGGCAATGGCATTACGCGGCATACCGTCAAACTGCGCCGATTCAGGTGCCTGAACAACGACCAACCCGCCGCTTTTGTTGATGGAGACGATGCCGCGAGAACCATCCGATCCGGTGCCGGAAAGGATAACACCGACAGCACGGTCACCGGCATCAATGGCCAGCGAATTAAAAAATATGTCGATGGGGAGCTCAATCTGAGGGCTAATGGTCCGTTCTGTCAGATAGAGGTGTTCCTGACTGACCGTCATGTGGGTCTTGGGCGGTATCAGGTAGATGCTGTTGGGCTGGAGTTCAATGCCGGTTGTTACACGATAAATCGGCATTGAAGTGTGGCGCGACAGCAGGTCGTCCATGAGACTCTTGAAGTCCGGGGAGAGGTGTTGAATAACAACAAACGCCATCCCTGTATCAGAAGGCATATTGTCAAAAAACTGCTCAAGTGCGCTCAAGCCACCTGCTGATGCGCCGATTCCTACAATATGTGATGGCTTGGTTGCTGTTGGAGCAGGTGAGTCGCCAGTTTCTATGGAAGTGTTCATGTGTATATCTCCTGTCATGCTCTAAATGGTATGGTAAATCAGAATGTCGATCCGCTGCCGGGTGCGCTCTCCACGCCGATCTTGCCGCCATGCGATTCGACAATTCTCCTGCTGATGACAAGGCCGAGACCGGTGCTTTTTTCTCCCCCCGTAGCACGGACGCTGGTCCGTCCGAACGGTTTGAAAAGGCGTTCTTGCTCGTTATCCGGAATGCCGACACCATGAGCGCGTATCTCCACCCGCATTTCACCGTTCCTGCCACAGATCGATATGGAAACAACTGCGCCTTGGGGCGAAAATTTAATGGCGTTGGAGATTATGTTATTCATAACCTGCTTCAGTTTTTGGCGGTCGCACCTGACACGGTCCAGCTCACCACTGTAATGCTGCTCCAGGATAATCCCCTTTTTCTGCGCCAGCAGGCTGTTCAGTCTGACCATCTCATTAGCAAAGGGCCACGTATCAGTGCTTCCAGATACGCCTGATAGGTAGCTTCCAAGTTCAGGTTTTCTGATGACATTTGTAGTGATTTCCTTTTCATTCCGTTCTGCTCGTTGTCAGTCAATACGGCAAAGGCGCTGCTCAGAGCGGTAAAAGCATCTGCAGATAACGGCACCCCATATCTTCCAGTACGGTTGAAACAACCCTTCTCGTAATCAGGTCGTTTCTACCAGCAGCACACACTTATGCGATAAATCATGTGACACGTATCCTCCTTTTTCATGGGTTAAGCCTCGTCCACGAACTGCTGCTGAACTGCCGTTATTTCAGGAATACTTCTCAAAAAAACATCGACAATCTTTGGATCAAAATGTTTATCTTTGTAGCGCACAATCTCCTCAACCGCCTCCGCCACAGGCCAGGCGCGCTTGTATGGGCGTACACAGGTAAGTGCGTCAAAGACATCGGCAATTGCCACAATTCTCCCAAATAATGGGATAGTGTTCCCCTTGAGATTTTGTGGATACCCGGTGCCATCCCAGCGTTCATGGTGCGTCAGAGCAATTGACGCCGCTGTTTTCAACAAGCTGCTCGTATGGTCGCCGATTATCTTGCGGCCTATCTCACAGTGTGTTCTGATGACCTTCCATTCTTCTTCATCAAGCTTGCCCGGCTTGAATAGGATACTGTCAGGGATGCCGATTTTTCCGGTGTCATGCAGGGTCGCGGCATTATAAAGCAGTTCCGCTTCACTTTCCGGCAGTCCCAAACCCGTAGCGATGATACGCGCATAGCTGGAGACCCGGATAACATGCAGGCCGGTCTCGTTATCCCGATATTCACCAGCACTGCCGAGTCGGTGCAAAATCTCAAGGCGCGTCTTGTTCAATTCGGCGGTACGTTCTTGCACCAGACGCTCCAGGATGCGACTTTGATAATATAGGGCAAGATGTGTGTGTACCCGTGCCCGCACAATGGCTGCACGAATCGGCTTGGTGATGTAATCAACCGCACCGCAGTCAAAACCCATTGATTCATCATTAATCTCCCCCCGTGCTGTGACGAATATTACCGGGATTGAAGCGGTAAGAGGATTGTTCTTGAGTCGCCGACAGGTTTCAAAGCCATCCATCTCAGGCATCATGACATCCAAAAGAATGATATCTATCGGCATTGAGAGACAGATGTCGATTGCCTGTTGCCCGCCGGTTGCAATTTTTATGGTATACTCATCCATTAATGCCGCATTGAGCAGACTGATATTTTGTGGTGTGTCATCGACAATAAGTACGCTTGCCGGTGTAATTGCTGATTTCATGGTTGGTGATCCTTTTGTTCTTCATGTGTAGGAATAATGCCGTTCACCACCGCCAGTTCAAGAAGTGCCTCCTGGGCCGCTGCGTAATCAAATTTCTGCAGAATTTTTCTGATCCGCAGTACTTCCCTCTGCGGTAATCCTGCCAACTCTCTTTGATACTCTTCGAGATACCGTTCCGCCCTGCCGTCCCTGCTTTTGATATACTCCAGCAGTCTGATCAGGATCGGCCTGACCACAGCCACATCGAACGTTGTTTCCCGTTGAGTGTCGTCTTGGACGAGAACAATCGGGAGGTGTACTTTCAACTCTTCCACCATTCGCGACAGCTCTGTAGCAAATTCTTTGAGAGCATTTTTGATTGTGGTAGCCGGTTCGCCACTGTAGATAGCAGCTTCGAACGCCCATGCCAGTTTTTCAAGCTCCACCGCTCCGATGGTGCCGGCAATGCCCTTTATGGTGTGAGCCTGTCGCGCCGCCAGCTTCATATCACCCGCATTAAGTGCTTCTTCAATGAGCCGTGCCACATTCTCCTGATTCTCTACAAACGACCGTTGCACCCAGAGATACAGATTCCGGTCGCCATCAAGACGACCAAGGGCTGCTTCAGTATCAAGTCCGTCAATTTCATGAGTGACGACCTCATCGACTCCCTTTCCCTCACAGCTTTCTCTACGAATGGCGCTTGACTCATGCTCGTTAAGGAAAAACCTCATTACCTGCAGCATGGTGCGGGCTTCAATCGGCTTGGTGATATGAGCATCTATGCCGGCTTTTAAGATTTTCTGCCGCTCTTCCTTCATGGCATGGGCCGTCATGGCGATGATAGGGAGGGCAGCAAAGCGGCTGTCCCTCCTGATGGTCCGCGTGGCTTCATAACCGTCCATAACCGGCATCTGAATATCCATCAGCACCAGGTCATAAAGTGTCGCGCCTCCGGTAACCATTGCCACAGCTTCCTCTCCGTTTACCGCTATGTCCACTACAGCACCTGTGTCTTTCAGCAGTTCCAGCGCCAGTTGCTGGTTGATTTCGTTATCTTCCACCACCAGAACCCGGAAACCGGAAAAATCAAAGGTTGGCCGCTTATCATTCGTGATTGTAGCGCACGTATAATCACACTGTTCCATGTCATGTTCCTGGCAGTGGCCAAACCAGGCGGTAAAACTGAAGGTACTTCCCTGCCCCGGTGTACTTTCGCACCATATTTCACCTCTCATATTCTCCACCAGCTGTTTTGAAATAGTCAGACCCAAACCGGTGCCGCCAAAGCGGCGGGAATTGCTGCCATCGGCCTGAGTGAACGGTTTAAAAAGTTTGGCAAGCTGTTCATCGGAGATACCGATACCAGTGTCCTTTATGGAAAATTTGAGCAACAGCCGCTCGTTCTGCTGCTCCAGCAGCGTTGTTTCAAACACAATTCCACCATGCTCCGTGAACTTTACGGCATTGTTCAAGAGATTGATGATAATCTGACTCAGCCGGTTCGGGTCACCGACCAGACAGGAAGCTGCATCCGGCGGAGTCCCGATACGCAGATTCAAACCCTTCTCCAGAGCTTTCTGCTGTACCAGGCTGGACGCGTTGGCAACTATAATGTGCAGTCGAAATTGAATTTGTTCCATTTCCATCTGACCAGCCTCAATTTTTGAGAAATCGAGGATGTCGTTGATAATGTTCAGTAACAACTCTCCGGCTGTATGTATTTTACCAATGTAATCCTGCTGGCGTGGTGGCAGGGTGGTCTTGAGGGTTAGAGCGGAAAAGCCGATGATCGCGTTCAGCGGCGTGCGGATTTCATGACTCATGTTGGCCAGAAACTCCCCCTTGGTGCGACTGGCCTGTTCTACAGTCACCAAAGCCTCGTTCAGCATATCGTTTGTCTGTGTCAGCTTTTCATTGGCCAAGTCGGCTGCATCGCGCGCATTCAGCAACTCTTCCAGCATCTGTCTCTGCTCCGTGATGTCATCCTTGATAGCAACAAAATGGGTGATGGTATCATTATCATCGCGAATCGGAGAGATCGAGGCGTGCTCCCAGTGGATAGTGCCGTTCTTCTTCCGGTTACATAAGTCACCGCGCCATACCTTCCCAGCCAGGATCGTTTCCCACAATTCCTGGTATAAGAGTTTCGGTTGGTCGTCAGCTTTCAAAATGCGAGGACTCTGCCCGATCGCTTCTTCCGGGAGGTAGCCAGAGATCTTGGTAAACGCTGGATTGACATATTCGATAATACCTCGCTTATCCGTGATAACAATGGTTACGGGGCTGTTCTCAACCGCTGCTGAAAGCTGCAGTAGTTTGTTATGGGTCAATTCAGCTTCGAGTCGCTGCGTCTCAAGTTCGGCGTTTGCAAGCAGCAATCCTTCGTTAGCTTCTTCCAGCGCTACATTTTTCCATTCAAGAAGCCTTGAAAATTCATGCAGTTTGGCCGCAGCCAGTTTGTGATCTGTAATGTCAAGCACCATCCCGACAGAGCGGTTTATTTTGCCGGAAGCGTCTCTACCATGTTCACATTTTTCATGAACATAACGGACCTCTCCGGTGTGAAATCGGACAATCCTATGCTCAATTTCACAGCCGTCTTTATTATCTGCCACCGAATCTGAATAGGCGGCGTTGACGGCATCTCGATCTTCCGGATGCACCGCCTCAAGAAACACCTCATAGGTGGCAGGAAACTCCTGAGGAATGAGTCCAAAGATAACATACACTTCATCCGACCAGGTCAGCAACCCAGTGTTGAGATCAAGTTCCCAACTTCCCAGATGGGCAATCTCCTGAACCCGTTCCGCTTCATGACGCCTCTGTTCAAGTTCCTGGTTGATGGCAATCAATTCGTAGTTTGCGTCTTCAAGTGCCCTGGTTCTTTCAGCAACAAGCTTTTCGAGATCCTGAGCGTATATTTTGAGAGTTTCTTGGCTCTGCTTCAATTCTTGCAGATGAGTGTGATCGGTAATATCCTGAAGACAAAGCAGCAGGCGATTTCTGTCAGCGGTATCAATGCGGACAGTGGACCCCAAAATTGTAAATTCCTGCCGGTTCCCGCGCCGATCAATGGTGAAAGTATGCTCCTCGTTATGATGCGCGTTTCCGGTCGCGAAGGTGTCATCTATTGCCTGTGTCAAGGAGCAGTTACGGCAGTTTATCCCGTAACCGCAGCCACGCGGATCATCCTTGGCGTTGACGCAACCGAATACTCCGCAGGGATGTCCCCCTTCAAAATCTTCCGGAGAAATACCGGTAAAAAGCGTGAAGGCATGATTTGTATAGATAATGCGCCGCTCGGTATTCACTAGGCACATCATCACCGGCGCGTTGTCGTATATTGCCTGCAACTCTGCCTGGCTGACAGCCAGAGATTCTTCAACCCTCTTACGTATCGTGATGTCATGGTTGCAGGCCCGGCGACCGTGTGATGTGCCGCTTGAATCGAATATCTCCTGACAGATGTGGGCAATCCAGCGCTCTTCACCGCTGCGAGTATGGATGCGAAAATCCATGATCTGGCAATGCACCGCTGCCAGGTCATTGGCATCAAAATCATGATTATGCCTGTATGTTTCACGGTCATCTGGATGTATCATCCTGATCAACAGGTCGGGATCCTGCTGGAACTGCTCTGCCGTATAGCCGCTGATGCGTTCGCACGAGGGGGAACAATACAAAATAGTGCCGTCTGAGCCCTTCCAGTATTCCCAGTCATAGGTATTATCGGCAATTGCATGTAATTTTTCGTCGCTCTCCTTTAGTGACTTGACTGCCTGCTTGCTCCACCAGTTATAGATGCCCAGGCCAGAGGTAAGAACCAGCAATGCAGAGAAGAAAACCACCCAATAAGCCCTCGATTTTATCGGTTCATATATCTCGGCCAGATCAATTTTTGCAACCAGGGCCCAGGGAGAACCGGTAATAGTTCTGGTTGCAGCCAAGGCAGAAGCATTATTATAGTCTTTGCCCTCAAAAACCGCTTCCTGGCCGAGGACCGCCCGGACCGCCGGCATCTCCTTTCGTGCCAGCGGCATACGCATTGAAAGCGCCGTACCGGGCCGAAGACGAGCATCATTAAGAAAAAGGGCATCATCGCCATTTCGTTCAAGCAGTATTGTTTCCGCCGATTTACTGGCAGTCGGCCACTTGTTAATCAGGGGATACAGGAATTTGTGCGGATCGATATCCAGTACCAATATGGCGAGAGACTTGAACTTCTTTTCAACCGTATGCCCGACCGGAACTACCAGATTCAGGTGGATAGAGCCAGAGTCTTCATCCCGGTGAAAATCGGAAAAATATACCTCAGACTTATGGACAGACTGCTCAACCAGTTGTCGTGCAATAAGGTCAAGCTGAGTGCCGTCGTCATGAACTGCCACAAGCAATTTGCCATCAACCCCGTAAAGAGCAGCACTTCGGTAGTCGTAGCTTGTACGTAGGCTTTCCATCCAGGTTTTTAATTCTTCCAGAATAACCGGGGAGTGCAATCCTCCCAGACAATCCCGGAGACGGCTGGCAAGCAGGGGATTATGCTGTATAGTAAATCCATCACCAAGACGCTCTTTGCGCCACTGAACGATCTGGTTCGCCTTGAGGTTGGCTATAGTGGTCAGTTCAGCTGTTTTTTCAGCGATAATGAGCTGTTTGACGTTGCTGAAATAGCCATAACCAATTACGCAAATCAATAAGACCACCACAAGAAAGGCCAATATATGACTGCGCTTGATTGCACCGATATCGTTTGTTACATGTATAAGCATGCGTTCTGTCTCTCTTTGGCTACCACAGGTCTATGGTCGGCAAGGCACTTTCCTGATTTTGTATTGAATGTTGCCAGCAGTCGCGATCCCTCATCTCCACTGGAAAAATGGATGACCCGCCCAAAGGCCCCACCAAGATCCTCGGCTACGACCGGAATGCCTTCTGTAAGCAGATATTCACGAATGAAGCGGCAGTTTACCTGGCCAACGCAGAAAAAATTGCCTTCTTTGTCTCGATTGCCTATCACAGACGCTCCTCCAAAAATCTTGACTCGCAGTTTTCCAACTGGCGGATGTCTTGCAGCTGGCGCAGCAGATTGACCGGGTCGTCACCGAAAAAGAAGCTGTTTTCATCGGGGGCGTATCTATCCACGTTTTATGGAGTCATTCAGTACATCTGCCATGCGCCTGAACTGACCCAGATCAATCATTTTCAGGTACACCAGTTCCTCTGCAGATATTGTAAGCCCTTCATTTCTACAGGTACTCTCCAGCGAACGCGTCGCCTGAAGACTGAAGTTCGCATCGGTAATTATTCTGCCCAGAAAGCTCTCAACTCCAGCTTGCGACATGTCTGTTTCTCCTTTCCAATATGTCCCTCTAACGGGACAACTAAACGACAGATAAAGTTCATGCTGGTAGTAAATACAGGAATGGTGCCAAAAGGTTATTATGCGTTGTTTCAGCGGGTTGTGAATTGGAAGAGCAGGAGCATGTCCCCAAACGGGACATAGTGTTACCTGGATGGGACAGATTAGGATTTGCGGTAGAATATTTTCCGGTTTACTTTGAGGATATTTGCTGCTTTGGACTTGTTGCCGTTGCAGCTACTGAGGGTTATGTCCAGAATTTTACCGGTAAAGTCATCAAGAAGCACTTCAAGGCTAACCCCCGCAACAGGTAGGCAGACATGGTAGTCTATCGCCGTGCTGTCAAGCTTTGCTGACACTGATTGCTGCTGAGCCCTGAGGCGCAGATGTTCAGGCCTGATCAGTTCGTCACTGACCAGGATGGTGGCGTATTCCAGCACATTTCGCAGTTCGCGGATATTGCCGGGCCAGGAATAAGCGTGAAGCAATTCAAGAGCTTTCAGCGAAACCCCTGGAAGCTTCTTACCCTGGTGCTTACGGAAGAGTTTCAAAAAATAGTCCACCAGCAGTGGAATATCTTCTTTTCTTTCTCGTAACGGTGGAATTGTAATAGGTACGACATTAATGCGATAGAAGAGGTCCTCACGGAATGTGCCTGCCTGAATCTGCTCGACAAGATTACGATGAGTGGCAACGATGACACGAAAACCAGCAGGCAACGATACATTAGAGCCAATTTTTTCAAAAGTTCGTTCTTCAAGAACACGCAGCAGCTTGGCTTGGAGTGCCAACGGCATGTCACCGATCTCGTCCAGAAGAACAGTTCCTCCTTTGGCCAGAGTGAATTTTCCTTCACGGTCTCGCTCGGCGCCGGTAAAGGAACCGCGGACATGTCCAAATAGTTCGCTTTCGAGGAGCGACTCAGGGATAGCAGCACAGTTAACCGCTACGAAATTATCGGCCATGCCGCCTGAAGCAGAATGGATTGCACGGGCCAACACCTCCTTGCCGACTCCACTTTCACCAGTCAGACTGATCGTTGTTTTTGGGGATTCGGCCATGCGGGAGGACAGTTCCAGTACCTGTCGCATGATTGACGATTGAGTCACTATGTTCTGAAAGCTGTAGCGATCACTGTAGTGCCCCCGGATTCGTTGATTCTCACCGGAGAGACGACCAAACTCCAGAGCCCGCCGCAGAACCATGTCAAAGGTTTGGAAGATGAATGGCTTTTCAAGAAAATCAAAGGCCCCCTGACGTATGGCATCGACAGCACTTTCAATACTTCCTTTGGCCGTAAAGACGACAACAGGTAGAGCCGGTAGAAGCTCCTTGATCAAAAGCATCAGTTGTATCCCGCCCATTTCCGGCATATTCAGGTCGGTAATCACCAGATCAACCGACTGTTCTTTCAGCTGTATCAGAGCCTCGCGGCCACTTGTGGCCGAAACTACAGCATACCCAAGACGTGCCAGATTGTTTTTCAGGCTAAGCAGGAAGATCTCTTCGTCATCAACTATTAAAATGGTGGCAGTGGTCATAAAAAAACCATTCAACTCCGTTGCGTAAACGTAGCAAGCAATTTTTCAAACGCTTTGGAAAGGCACTGCAGTTTCTCCCTGGCTTTGTCCATTTCATTCTGTTGCCCACACTCTTCCAATTCAGCCGCAAGAGCGGCGAAATTGATTGCCCCGATTGCAACTGCCGCACCGGTAAGCCTGTGGGAATGATGGAGAAGTTCCTGAGCGTTCCTATCGGCAACGCTCTTCTGTAGGGCCGCAAAATATCCGGGGGCTTTTGTAACGAACAGCGACAGGACTGCCTCATCGTCTGTAAACTGATCATTAAGATCGGAGTCACTACCGGACTGACTCGCTTTATCCGGAAGCCACTTTTCAAGCATTTCTGTCAAATCAATGCTCCGCAGCGGTTTTCTCAGATAATCGTTCATTCCGGCAGCAAGACAGGCTTCGCGATCACCAACAACGGCCTTCGCTGTCAGGGCAATCACCGGTATGGAATGATTGAGCACATTAGATTCATCAGAGCGGATTCTGGCAACGGCTTCAAAACCGCCCATCTCCGGCATCATGCAGTCCATCAGCACTAGATCATAGAATCGCGCTGACAACGCTTGCAAGGCTTTAACGCCATTATTGGCAATATCAAAGTTGTAACCAAGTTTATCCAGAAAAGTCTTGGCAACCATCTGGTTGATGGGCTCGTCCTCAGCCAGCAGCAGTCGTATGTGGGGTCGTGTGCGGGGTTGTGAGGGTACTTTTGCTCCAGAGGGTGACGCTGATCCGGCTGTTATCGTCTGGCTGGACACGTATTCTCCACATTGTTTTTCAAGAACTACGGTGAACCAGAACGTTGCCCCGTTTCCGTCTGAACTATCCACGCCGATCTCGCCGCCCATCAGTTCCACCAAATTTTTGCAGATGGATAGACCCAAACCGGTGCCGCCGAATTTCCGTGTCGTTGAACCATCTGCCTGAGTAAACGGCTTGAAAATATCATTCTGCTTGTCATATGAAATGCCGATACCGCTGTCACGCACCACAAAGCGTAGTGTAGACTGCTGTTCATTTTCATTATCGGTACTAATGTGCAGTGAAACGGAACCCTTTTCGGTAAATTTAACCGCGTTACCGAGAAGATTGTTGATGATCTGACGCAGGCGACCCACATCTCCCCTTACATAGTGCGGGACATCTGGTTCAAATTGAGAACCAATCTCTAGATGCTTACTTCGGGCAGTGAGAGAGATTATTTCAATAATAGCTGTGATCTCGGCAAGTAAATCAAAGTTTCGCGGTTCCAGGATAATCTTATGCGCCTCTATTTTGGAAAAGTCGAGAACATCGCTGATCAGCAAAACCAGATTCTCTCCGGATTGCCTGATAAGTTCAGCATATTTACGCTGTTCGCCTGACAGCTCCGTGTCCAGCAGCAGCTCAGTCATGCCAATCACACCGTTAATCGGGGTGCGAATCTCATGACTCATATTGGCGAGAAAGAAACTTTTTACAGAGTTAGCCTCTTCAGCTGCAGTTTTAGCTAGTTGCAGTTCCGCTTCCATAAGCTTGCGCTCGGTTATATCCTCGAAGACGGTGAAAACTTCGGATGGACAGGTATCGCTAGAACGAAATACAGGCACTGCACAAATACTTATCCAACGATACTCGTCAAGTTTTGGATTAAACACACCCATGATCACAGAGCTAACCGGTAGACCGGTTCGTAAAGCAAGCATGGATGGATGCTCAATACCGGGAAATGGTTCTCCATTTTCGCGAATGGTGTGGTGCTCCACCTCAACCGAACTACTCCCCAAAAACTGATCGTGGCTCTTGCCAAGAATATCAACAGCAGCTGGATTCATTGATATTATCGACCCGTTGGCATCCTGATAAACCACTCCTTGCAGCATCATTTCCGATAGTAAACGAAAACGCACCTCACTTTCCATTACTGCATTTTCCGCATTTTTACGCTCTGAGATGTCGCGCACTATCGCCCACATGTTTACTGGCTGACCAAAAGTATCACGGATCAGAAATACTCTCAGTTCTACCGGAAATATGGTTCCATCTTTTCGTACATACTCTTTTTCATAGATGTCAGAATAACCGCGTATCAGTACTTGATTTCTCAAAACATCTGATTCAAAAGAGTGCCATTTTTCTGGAGTCAGATCCTTGTACGTAAGTTGGGACAGCTCTTCTGAAGTATACCCGACCATGATTTCGAAAGAGTTATTAAAGTCCTGAATGATGCCGGCCATATCAATGACTGCGAAAGCGTCTATCATTGATTCATGTAATTGCCTATATTTCCTCTCACTTGCCTGCAGTTTTTCCTCAGCTTGTTTCCAATCAGAAATATCACGAATGGTCGACATTACTATCTGTCGTCCTTCCCGCTCAAACATACGTGTATTGATTTCAACCGGTATCTTCCGACCGTCCTTCGCAACGAAGGTTTTTTCATGCCGTAAAACGCCGGCAACTTGCATAAATTTTGCCTCATCAGGCACATTCACAACGTTTTCCTGAACAATGATGTCTAGTGGAGTCAGAGTTCGCATCTCCGTCAGCGTATATCCAAGGAGTGTGCAGACAGCCTGGTTTGCATCCAGGAATTCACCACGCGAAGTAGCACTGATTACTTCATGGATGACTATGCCGTCCAGTGACAAATCAAAACAATCCTTATAGTGCTGTAGCGTTTTTAATTCTTCGTTCTGCATTTCCAGTTCAATCTGATGCACACTCAGTTCATGAACCATTCTCAGCGATTCATCGAGAGTTAATTCCTTTGGTGCGGGTTCTTTTCCCAGAGAGAATTTTTCCTCCGCCCGCTTGCGGAAATCATGGCCTGTTTCAACTGGTTTGTTTGTCATTGGCTCTCTCTGTATAAAGGGTGATGATAACGTTCCGGACCGTATTTGCGCATCGTACCACTTTTCTGTCAAAAATAGGAGAGTGATCCATTACGGGGTCTGGAGTACACAATGCGCCCGGCACGAGTTTAACTCTTTTGGTTAATTATTCGATATCTTTCAGCAAAACAGATACTGAATGTGCTCTTCTTAACTGATCCCGGCATTTCAAGTAAACCCAACCCCCGAAATGGATCGCTCTCCAAGTTGGTTTTGCTCTATTGACATATCGAATTATTGTTAGAAGTAGACCTCACGCCCAACTTTTTCTGGGCGTAGGAGACCTAACTCGGCGAGTGTTTTTAGGTATTCTGAGGCAGTTTGTCGCTTGGCAATTCCAGCCTCTTCAACAAACTTGATATTCACTTTCGTGGGATGAATTCGAGAAGGCGTTACTGAGGAATGATCTTTCAGGAGGTCCGATCGAGTTACTATCCATTTTCACGGGGATGAGACCCTGCTACAGTCTTCAGGTTGGATGATGTAATTGGAAGGAGCGGTGCCATACCCCAAATGGAAGTTCTGCTCATCATAAAAGATCGGGAGTTTCTTCTGTGCACCAGCGAGAGAGAGCCGAATCCCTTTTTCCCCAGCCAGAAGTGGCCGTTGCGGTAGTTCGCTGATTATAGTATTGAGTTCATCCAGCGAAAGTTGGCGGTAGGTTCCGGATACGCGTTTCAGTTCACCGGATTCAGGATAGAGAGAGACCGCACCGGCGCAATCACCGCCGATCCTCTCCAGGAGCCCATAGTCGTTATTGAGGGAAACTCCAAGATTCCGGGAGATCACGGCCCGGATTTTCTCTTCAGGAAGGAGATTGGCAAAGAATGGATGTAACTCATCGTCGGAATAAGGATCTACACGTAACGGTAACGAGAGGGACAAAGGGATTCTCGACCGTTCCAACCACTCTTTGTCGTACTGGAAACAGAAGTGTTTTTTCTCATCCAGCCAGAGCCGTCCAATGGCATCTTCATCTATCCTGACAAGCAGACCGGCTGTCATGATTCATCTCCCGGCGATGCCCAAGTACGGATGCTCGCCTCCAATTCGATTCCGAGACATTTGGCAACTTGTAGTACCTTGTTCAGACGAACCGTCTCCTTGCCGTTTTCAAGAGCAGAGAGAAAGGCATAGCTTACGCCGCAGACCGCAGCAGCCTCTTCCAAAGTGAGGCCATCGTCTTTGCGCTTCTGTTTGATGATCCGTCCGATGTCTTCCGCAGTTGTTATCTTCATTTCAGCCACCCCCAGCTATATATATGATCGTATATATTATCAGCGTACAAACAAAATAACAGCATAAATATATATGATCGTATATAAAATATCAGCAAAAACCGGAATGAGGCAAAACATACACGTTCGCATATTGTTATGAATAATCGTGTGTGGCGGAAGGAAGGTTGAAATGTTATCTGTTGCCGACTTCATGGAATATACCATCTTTTCTGCTTTGCATCAGACGCCCCGCCGCGACCACCTTTTAGTTGACCTTCAGGTATCACTCCGATTCTTTAAGCAGCGTGAAGACCTTTTCCAGATAGGAAAATGACTCGGAATAAATCCCGCCAGGACATTTTGATTCGCGTGGACCGGCAATATTGAGAACGCTGATGTACTGACCATTCAGCCAGCGAACCACATGCTCCGGCTTGATAACATCCTCTCCATCCAACTGGACGATAAGGCTTGGCTTTCCGTTCTTGATGGAGAGGTCATGGGTTAACTTGGTACCTTCCGACAGAATACCTTTATTGAGGATCAGCGTTCCATCGGATTCGATGACATTCTTTTCGGTCCGGTAACACGATTCCGGCGATTCCAGCTCAATCATCAGGTACTGCTCCGGAAT
>CAIYZD010000261.1 GCA_903930585.1 uncultured Geobacteraceae bacterium
CGGTTCGTGGCAATATGCATTGTCGGAACAGTATCCGTTCGTGTTCAGGAAATCCGGGGATGAACGATGGAAATCGTTTTCATGGCTTTTGGCGGAGTATGGTGCTAAAATCGGCAAGGACCTGTATTACGATGACACGGCACAACAATTGGTATTCGTTTCTGATACGGGGAATTTTACTAGCGATGATTATGGGTACAGGTGGCGCGGGAAGGGTTCGGAAATTCTTTTTGCCACCGTAAAAAGCGACGTCAAGGAATTGAAATTATCCAATGCCCCCGACCTTACGAATAATTATGCTTTCACTATCGGTCTGACAGGAGATGTATTCTTTAATGATGCGCTGGTTGATTCTCTTTACCGGAAGCCACCGTATATCAGCCTTCAGATAGTTGAAGAAGGGTATCCGTATAACGGGACCGTGCCTATCTGGCGGATCAATGTTGATGATTGTTTAATAATGACTATCGAGGTGCACAAGTCGCTCATCGATCCTTCCAAAAAATATATCTTGTATGCCGAAGTGCGCGATTTTCAGAAAAACTATAAAACAGCTTCTGCCACATTGCACTGTGTCGACAATGCTATCGTTCCGGTGTCGATGGAATTACACGACGGATTTTGTTTGAAGAAAGCAAAGTGATTTAAAACAGTAACAATGAAATCCGTCGGTTGTATTGTTACTGCCATGTGCTGCCGTACGTGCTTCTCTTAATAAATTTTCCACGGCCGGCTTTTCCAAGAAATGCATCATTGTCAACGATGACCTCGCCGCGTGAAATGACGGTTTCGGCATTCCCTTTGATTTTTTTCCCTTCATACATTGAGTAGTCGACCGCCATATGGTGCGTCGCAGCCGAGATCACACATTCTTTTTCCTGATCCCAGATGACAATGTCGGCATCCGTGCCCGGGGCGATGGTCCCTTTTTGCGGAAACATGCCGAACATTTTTGCCGGATTCGTGGATGTAACTTCAACCCACCGGTTGAGAGAAATTCTTTTGTTGTTGACGCCGTCGTACATCAGCTGCATTCTGTGTTCAATGCCGGGCCCGCCGTTTGGAATCTTTGTGAAATTGCCAAGGCCTAATTGTTTCTGCGTATGAAAATTAAATGGACAATGATCTGTGGACACTATTTGCACCGTGTTATTTTTGACGCCGCCCCAGAGTTTGTCCTGATTCCATTTCTCCCGCAAAGGCGGGCTGAACACAAGTTTAGCGTCTTCGAATCCCGGCTTATGCATATCGTCGAGTGACAGGTATAAATACTGAGGACATGTTTCGGCGAACACGGGCAATCCACGGTCGCGCGCTTCTGCTATTTTTTCCAACGCATCATTCGATGTGACATGCACAATATACACGGGAACTCCGGCCATCTGTGAGAGCGCAATGGTCCGGTTAACAGCCTCCCCTTCAGACGTTGTGGGCCTTGTGAGGCAATGATAGATCGGATCGGTCTTCCCCTCGGCAAGTGCTTGTTGGACCAACAGATCAATGACACCGCCATTCTCCGCATGCATCGCCACAAG
>CAIYZD010000262.1 GCA_903930585.1 uncultured Geobacteraceae bacterium
AGAGAAGCAGCACATGCGGCCCATTTACTCCATTTCGTTTGCTGCCTGGCGGTTTCTATAACTTCAGTCCCGTCGTCAAGCACAATAGCTGCACCTGAACCGTCTTTCAAATCTTGATCAAACACTTTTACTCGTGTTGACTGTAACCATAAAAACGCGGCAAAAAGAGCAGAAATGGCAGCGACGAAGTTCAAAATTGACTTTAAATTTTGAAAGGGCATACAGAACATAGCAATCTCCATTAAACAAACAGTACAAATTTAGCAGCCGTCAACGGGCATCATTTAACCCGCCAAACCCAACCGGGTAACGCTTCAAGCCGAGCTTTACGTTCCGGTAACATGTTGTCTTTATTTCCCCGCTGATTATTGACCCATAGGCCAAGGCGATACCCATCTGCCGTATTGTGACTTTGAGGCACCTTAGCATGTCCCTCTCGTTCTACAAACTCGTGGAGACAGCTAAACCCTATTTCCCACTTATCTGAATGAGGGTCCCAACTCCAACCGGGTAATGCTTCCAACCGTGTTTTGCGCCTAGGCAACATTTTACCCTTAAATTGCCGCTGAACGCCAACCCACTTACCAAGACGATATCCATCTGCTGTTTTGTAATCGCGAGGGGCCATGGAATGTCCCTCTTGATTTGCGAATTTTTTAAGATATTGAAATCCTTCCTCCCACATATCTGAAAAAGGATCCCAACTCCATCCGGGCAACGCTTCCAGCCGTGTTTTGCGCTCCGGTGCTAGACCGTCTTTTTTTGCTCGTTGTGTACCAACCCAGATACCAAGTCGGTATCCATCCGAGGTTTCGTAATTATCAGGAACCTTGGCGTGGCCTTCTCGATCTGCAAATGCTTTGAGATAACGAAATCCTTCTTCCCAGTTGTCTGCACGAGCATCCCAACTCCATCCAGGCAACGCCTCCAGCCGTGATTTGCGCTCCGGTGTCAGACTGTCTTTTTTTGCTCGTTGTGTTCCAACCCATATTCCGAGTCGATATCCATCTGTCGTTTTGAAATCTCCATAAACTTTGGCATGCATTTCTCGATCAGAAAATTCCTTTAGATAGCGAAATCCTTCTTCCCATTGATCTGATAAAACATCCCAACTCCAACGGGGTAAAGCATCCAATAGTGCTTTGCGTTCCGTAGAAATGTTGCCTTTTATTGTTCGTTGGTTACATGCCCATCTACCGAGTCGATATCCATCCGCCGTTTTGTAGCGCCCAGGGACGTTAGTGTGTTCCTTAAACACTGCAAATTCCTTGAGATGACAAAATCCCTCTTCCCAATTATCTGCACGAGCATCCCAGCTCCAACCAGGTAAAGCTTCCAAACGTGATTTGCGGTCCGGTGGCAAGTTGATCCCTCGTGATCGTTGCTTGCCTAACCATTTTCCGAGTTGATAACCATTTGCAGTTTTGTAATTGTCAGAAACCCTCGCATGGCCCTCTTGTTCAGTATATTCCTTGAGATAACGGAATCCTTCATCCCACATATCTGCTAAAGCATCCCAACTCCAACAGGGTAATGCTTCCAGCCGAACTTTGCGCTCTGATGACATGCTATCCTTTGCTGCTCGTTGTTCACTTATCCATCCGCCAAGCCGATACCCATCTTCTGTTCTGTATTTTCGAGAAGGCATTGAATGCCCCTCACGCTCAGTGAACGCCTCCAACAATCCGAGCCAGAAGTTCCATGACGCAGTAACTTGCTCAACCAGATACGTGCGTAGCGCGCTGCCAAAACTGGCATCTACAGAAGAAGGGAGGTCGATAACAATTTTGTTCAGCCTTCCTGTTTTGATTCCTGTTCTATGTTTTCTGCCGAGTTCAGTTCTGATCTGATCTAACTCACAATTCAGAACGTCATCATGTGCTTTAAGTGCATTTAACACATCCCAAATAGGTTTGAAGTTACTGGCTTCAATCGTGTCCTCGACGTTTTGTCCGGTGGCGATAAATACCGGAAGGACAATGGTTCCGATCTTTTTATCTGCACTCAGACGAATGGCGCGACCAACAGCCTGTATAATGTCTACCTGGCTGCTACGCGGGTCAATAAAGGCAACGCCATCAAGAGATGGTACGTCCACGCCTTCGGACAAACAGCGTGCATTGCTCAGCACGCCGCGTTCGTCTGCTGTCAAGGCTTTAAGGTAATCGAGTTTTATTTTGCGTTTATTGGTGGGCATATTGCCAGAGACGAAGTCAGTGTGCAGGGTGCCGCTGGGGCGATGTTCATCGCTGATCCACTCCGTAATTTTCCGGATTTCATTTGTGAAGGATTCGGCTCGATTTACACGACTGTGGAAGCTGATGATGCGTTTGAGGTCATAATCCTTGATAGCTTTGAGTAGGCCGATCTGAGCTGCAAGTGATTCGCTGTCTGTCTCAATTCCCGTATCGGTAGTAACCAGTTCGCGGTTAGCTATCCACTGCGCTATAGTTGGGTTGTCAACGCCGATGATGACGACACGGTAATCAGTGAGCAGTTTGTTTTCGATGGCTTTGCCGAACGGCAGCGCATGCAGCACTTCCCCAAACAGGACTGCGTTGTCCATACCGACAACTTCGACACCTCGGTCTTCGGCAGCTTTTTTTACTTTACTGGAGTAAGTGCGGGGAGTGGCAGTGGCAAATAACCGCTTGGTGCTGCGTATTTGCACGTTGTCAAGAATGGTGGTGAAGTCGTTGCCTACCTTGCCCGCACAACGATGGGCTTCGTCCGCGACAGCGAAGTCAAACGCAGGGGTGGCAATATCGGCTTGAGCAGCAGCAATGACGGCAGAGGATTGATAGGTGGAAAAAACTACGCGATTACCTACGCCATTGAGAAAAGTTTTAACCTCATCAGCATCCGAGGTGACAGGAAAGGCTAAATCGGACACGCTGTGAATAGCTTCGTCGTTACCTTTTATGCCAACGGTTTGATCTGAACAGACACACAGCACTTCAAACGGAGTGGTCGCTGCGAATGTCCATTCGCGCAAAAGTTGAGAAAGCAGTCCTAATGACGGAACTAAGACCAAGGTGCGCTGCGCGTTCAAGTGTTCTTTGATCCAGAGAGTTACATACGTTTTACCAGTGCCGCAAGCCATGATGAGCTGTCCACGGTCGGAGGCTTGCAGTCCTGATACTACAGCAGCTCTGGCTTCATTTTGGTGATCGTATGGTGTCGGTGGATCTTTGCGTTTAGCTTGCGATAGTTCGCTGAAGTCGGCGGGATATTCCAATGCAGCACGTTCAAAATCGGAAAGCAAGAAACGGACAACCGGTTTTTCTTGTGCTTCACACACTTGCTTTGCATTGCCGCCGATGCGGTCGGTCGTCGCAATCAGCAGGCGATGGGTGATGTGTTTTCTATTGGACTCACTGAGAAATTTATCAACATCTTCCTTGGTGATGTGATAATCAGGTGAATAGCATTTGGCCTGCACAGCCCAAACATCTCCGTTTTTATGTTTGAATACAAGATCGAT
>CAIYZD010000263.1 GCA_903930585.1 uncultured Geobacteraceae bacterium
ACTGATTAGTGAGTGGGTAGTGTTGAACGTTTTTTTGCCACACGACATTGTGATGCTGCGGAAATCTTAAATATTGCGTTACGCGCCTGTCCTGAGTGTAGCCAAAGGGATAAGGCCGATCAACGGCAAGCCTAATAGCCGTCTGCAGAAGTATCAGATTACTAAAAAAGGGCGGAATTATTATGGTAGCTAAGCCATGAAAAATAACCCATCACAAATGGCGGTAATGAACATCGGTAAAGGTGAAGAGATCCTCGCTGGATATGCCACTGCCGGCATTCCGCAGGTCGGCATTTACAAACTTCTGGTGAAGAAAAAAGTGGATGGCACAATTGAATGGGCGCATTTCGTTGAGCGCGATAGCGGATTGAAGGAAAAGGTCATGCGCGGCACAGTTAAATCCCTTGATGAATTGAATATTGTGATCGACGCCATCAACAACAACCTGCGCAATGTTTTTGGTGTTGCCATGCAGCCCGCTGAGTACGAAGTCCGCACACTGGATGGCAAGAAAATTTCTGAGACAATGCATTAATCAGGGTGTACACTTTGTTATACAACATGTAAGAGCAAAAGAGGCCTGGCACGAAGATTGGTGAACCAGGTTGCGGAGCACGCAAAACCGATTAGAGTGAGGACGTGCCGAACGTTTCTTGCCGCAGATGGTATCAAAAACCAGCATAGCAACTATTGCCCTTGACAACTGTTTTGGCTAGCTATATTGACTTACTATGTAGGTCATATGACCTACTATCTGTATGGAGTTCTACATGCTCGAGTCTGTGCTTGGATCCATAAGCTGCGAACGGGTACTTGTCTTTCTTGCTGCGCGTGATGAGGGGTATGCGCGGGAGATTGCAACCTTCTTTGCAACATCTCTTGCGCCGCTCCAAAAACAACTCGACAAACTTGAGTCTGGAGGGGTGCTTATAAGTCGGACTGCTGGACGTACACGCCTTTACAACTTCAATCCCCGTTACCCTTTTCTTGCCGAGCTAATCGCATTTCTCAATAAAGCCATTTCATTCTACGACCAGGATCTCCAAGCTAAGCTTCTTCTCAACAGGCGTCGCCCGCGGCGAAGAGGAAAGCCTTTATGATCCCACTCTCCGAACTTTCTATTGGCGAATTAGCTGCTTTTGTTGCAGATCATTTACGTAACAAGGGGATTGATGTTGTGCTGGTTGGAGGAGCCTGTATCAGTATATACTCTGAAAACAAGTACAGCTCGTTTGATCTTGATTTTATTACAACCGGTATGACAACTCGCCAGAAAATTCGCTCTGCACTTGCCGAAATTAATTTTGTCGAAGAGCAACGGTATTTCAAAAACCCCGAGACCGATTACTTCATTGAGTTCCCCTCAGGTCCTCTTGCCATAGGTGACGAACCACCTGCAGAAATCGCTACCCTTCGCTATTCAACCGGCTCACTGAGACTTCTTTCGCCAACAGACAGCGTTAAAGATAGACTCGCAGCGTACTATCACTGGAAAGATCAACAAAGTCTGGAGCAGGCTATACTTGTCGCTCACAATCACCTTGTTGATTTGGGTGAGATATCTCGTTGGTCAATACATGAAGGATTTACAGATACTTTCAATTCCATTCGGGAGAAGCTTACACCGCCATGCCCCTGATAATCCCTGACGACATCGAACATTTCACCACCACCGGCGAAGAGATTTTCTGCCGATTTCTACGGACTGTCGCCAAGCCTGATGACCGTTACATCGTCTGGTATTCCCCGGATA
>CAIYZD010000264.1 GCA_903930585.1 uncultured Geobacteraceae bacterium
ACACCTTGGCTTCAATATCGCCGCTTTTATCCATCAGACGCAGGTTCATATAAGGTTTGCCGTTCTTGGCCATGGCCAGAATCTTATCTTTCACCAGAAAAACGGCATTGACCGGGTCACGATCTTTTATCTCTCCGACAAACTGTTTTGACACGTGATGCTCCTTCTATTGCTGCGATGATAATAACTATGAAGCTGAAGTTATCACGATGAAGGATCAATGCACAAGGGCTGATTGAGATACGCTGATTCAGGTGTATACGCAGTCGGCACCACTCTCCTCTAAATAAAAGCTTGCTTTTGTAATTTTAAACGTTTATGGTGCTGGATTATTGAACCACACGAAGTAGCGGTATGGTGTCCGTTATTTTTCTTTTGATCATCGCATTCTGCCCCTCCTGCACCTTCAATCCCGATTGAAACAAGCAGACCGTACGGCAGGCGAAGATTTATTGTCTGCCCGCACGTTACTGCATTTACCTTCTCCGGAATCATCCGTTTGATTCCCCGGTCCGTGTGCGCTTTTGTCTTTACACCGCTCCCAGAAAAGGAATCAACACATGACGTTTGAAGAACTGGGCCTTAACCCGGCCATCCTCTCCGCAATCACCGCCTGCGGATACACAATCCCGACCCCCATTCAGGAGCAATCAATTCCACTGGTGCTGGCCGGCCACGACCTGATCGCCACCGCCCAAACCGGCACCGGTAAGACCGCCGCTTTTGTGCTCCCTGCCCTGGAACTCCTGACCAAGAAATCGACCCTCCCCGGCAAAGGTCCGCGTATTCTCGTGTTGGCGCCAACCCGCGAACTGGCCGGTCAGGTCATGGAATCCGCACGTAACTACGGTCGCGGCATCCGTCCCCGTTGCGGTACGCTTCTGGGCGGCATGCCGTATCGCGAGCAGCTGCGCCTCCTTTCGGCGCCTGTCGATATCATTGTCGCCACCCCGGGACGCCTTGTAGACCACATCGAGCGCGGCAGCATCCGTCTCGACCGTCTGGAAATGCTGGTTCTCGACGAAGCCGACCGCATGCTTGACATGGGTTTCAGCGAAGATATCAACAAAATCGTTGATCGCACCCCTTCAAATCGTCAGACGCTGATGTTTACCGCCACCATGGAAGGTGATATTGCCCGGCTTGCCGAGAAAATGATGCGTGAACCGAAACGGATTCAGCTGGCCGTCAGCACATCGTCCCACGCGCTGATCGAGCAGCGCCTGCATGTCACCGACAATCTGAACCACAAGAAGGAACTTCTCAATCATCTCGTCAGCGATGCCGAACTAACCCGCGCCATCATCTTTTCCGCCACCAAACGCGATGCCGATGAGTTATCCCGTGAACTTTCCCGTAACGGCTACCCGGCAGCCGCCCTGCACGGCGATATGACCCAGATGGCCCGCAACAAGACTATCGACCGCATGCGCCGCGGCGGCATCCGCCTGCTGGTCGCCACCGATGTTGCTGCTCGCGGCCTGGACGTAAACGGCGTCAGCCATGTCATCAACTTCGACCTGCCGCGCTTCGCCGAAGACTACGTTCACCGTATCGGCCGTACCGGCCGCGCCGGAGCAAACGGCATCGCCATCTCCTTCGCATCAGCAGGCGAACGCAACTACCTGGAACGGATCGAGCGTTTCATCGGCAAAAAACTGCCGGAACTGCAGATCGCGGGATTTGAGCCGAAAACCTCCATCAGAAAACCGGCCGGTCGCAGCGGCGCGCCCCGCAAAAGCGGTCCCGGCGCACCTGCCGGTCGCTTCGGAAAACCGGCCGGTGGTCGTGACGGCCAGGTAAAACCGTGGAGCAAATCGGCTAAACCCGTAAGCGCTCCACGCAGTGCAGCACGCCACGAGCCGGTAATAGAGTATCGCTCACGCCGCCCACAGGCGTAACAAAAAAAGACCTCCGAAGCTTGAAAGCCTCGGAGGTCTTTTTTTATTTCTTTTCCAGCTTCCCTTTCAACTGTCCGCACGCTGCCGAGATATCCCCCCCCCGACTGTCGCGGGTAATGACCGTCACATGGCGGTCGATCAGATACGTGTGAAATGCATCGATCGCAGCACGGGTCGGCGACTTAAAACCACACCCTTCATGCTCGTTGAAGGGGATAAGGTTTACCTTGTTGGGGATATCGCTGATCAACCGCAGCAGCCGTTTGGCATCCTCCAGCGTATCGTTTACCCCCCCCAGCATAACATATTCGAATGTGACTTTCCGACGACCGGGCAGAGGAAACTCGCGACAGGCCTGTAACAGTTCCTTGAGCGGATAGCTCCGGTTAACCGGCATGATCCGGTTGCGCAACTCGTCCGTCGTGGCATTCAGTGACACCGCCAGATTGACATTCGGAATTTCCCTCCCCAGACGCCCCATCTCCGGCACCAGACCACACGTAGAAACCGTCACACGGCGATTGGAAAGTTGAAGACCATTGCCGTCGATCATGATCCGGATCGCCGGGATAACATTGTCCAGATTGTGCAATGGCTCCCCCATCCCCATCAGAACGATGTTACGGATGGCAGCCGGTGACCCGGGGCTGTCATCGTCTTCTTCGTCATCCACCGCTCCGGCCGCAACGAGTGACGGAGCAGGCGGATTTTTGACCAAGTCCCGTCTCACCGCCATGATCTGGTTGACGATCTCGGCAGTAGTCAGATTGCGCGTCAGCTTGAAGGTGCCGGTCAGACAGAATTCGCAGGCCATGGCACAGCCGACCTGGGAAGAGATGCACAAGGTATTGCGCCCCTCGATCGGGATCAACACCGCTTCAACACTGGCACCGTCGGACAACGGAAACAGGTATTTGCGCGTACCGTCATTCCCCTGCTCCACCGCTTCCGGTTCGAGATTGCTGATGATTGCGGTTTCGGACAGCTCTTTACGAAGCGCTTTCGAGATGTTGGTCATCTCCTCAAAAGAGTGCGCATCCTGCTGATAAATCCATTTAAATACCTGGAGAGCACGAAAACGTTCTTTCCCCTGCCCCTGGAGAAACTGCTCAAGGGCGGGGAGCGGGAGGTTTTTAAGATCGGTTTTTGTTGTCATTTTTTCTCATTCGGGCTTTCATGTGGAGTACTCGAAGTTGCATCGCCGGATTGCGTCGGGGCATCTGTAGTCGGCTCTTCCTTTTTTTCAACCTTTGGTTCCGCACCTTTCTCAGACACAGTGTTTTTGGACGACGACGGCGATGCAAACACCGGTGGCGTGCTGATGACCTCATCAACCTTCTTCTGCAACCGGCTGATATTGGGCGATTCAGCCAGGGCAGCCTGGTATTCCGCTTCGCCGAGAACACCCTTCTGCCGCAGCAACCGCAGAATCATGTCGGAACGTTTCAGCACCTTCCCCAGGTTCTTGTACGGATTGTAGGCCAACCGCGGACCGGGAAGCATGGCGGCCAGAAAGGCACATTCGCGCGGAGTCATGCTGGAGGCAGGTTTGCCGAAATAATACTGCGCGCCATGCCCGATACCGTACACCATCGGTCCTAATTCCACCACATTCAGATAGAATTCGATAATGCGCCCCTTGGTCAACTCCTGCTCCATCCGGTAGGCCAGATAAATCTCTTTCAGTTTGCGGGTAATTGTTTTCTCGCGGGAGAGAAACAGGTTTTTCGCGGTCTGCTGGGTAATGGTCGAAGCGCCCCGCTTCAAGCTCTTCTTCTCAAGATCGTACTTGATCGCATTCTTGATGGCTTTGACATCGAAACCTTCATGGGTGTAGAAGTTTGCATCCTCCGCCAGGATTACCGCCCACTTCATCTCGGACGGAATGCGTCCCGACGGGGTCCAGGTACGACTCTTCGGCCCGACGACGAACGGGTGGTAGTCACCCTGCCAATCCTTTACCTGAATGGTCGTGCCGAATTTCTTGTCGGCCAGATCGGAGACCGGCGGCAGCAATGCCAGGGTAATACCGACGTAAGCCAGATATACGGAAAACGCCAGCGCCATGAAGAAAATGAGTTTTTTATACATAAAGATGTACCGACATTCCCGTCACGAGTCTGCCGATCACCATGTATGATGCGTGAGACTGAGCGTTACTCATCATCTGCACTTCGGTCCCTTGGTGGTCTCGGAACTCTTCTTCTCGGTTGCGAAGGGGGAGTATTACTCTGCGGCGCAGTCACCGCTGGAGTTGCCACAGGAGTTACCACAGACGGCGCTTTTGGCGGTTCGACATGCACAGGTCGTGGTTGCTGCTTGACGGGAGGTTGCACCACCACTACGGGGTTTGGGTTCGCCTGTCCATTTCCGCCTTGAAGCTGATTTTGCCCGGAATCCGTCGCTTCGGGATAGAGAGCTTTGGCACGGGCTTTATAACTGGCAGGAATGTCGTATTCCTTATTGGTATAATGCGTAATACCGGCAGCGTCGCGCCACATATAGACCATACTCAGCGCCGGAGACGCAACCAGCACCACTGCCACCACTATGTTCAATGTCACCAATCTACCTGAAATTTGATTCATCAAAACAGTATCCTTTGAAATATTGTCATGCTTGTATCTAACGTGATATGATGCCGCATATTAACACGATTCATCCTAAAGGCAATTCTTGTTTATGGTTGATCACACCAATCCATGACCATACGGTTCAACAAAACCCGCCTGCTGGTATCCTGCCTTGCATTATCCGTGTTGGTGCATATCATCTCCCTGTATGCGTGGAGACTGTTCGGGACATTTGACTTTACGTTACCAGTCACCCCTCAGCACTCTGTCATGGTTGACCTGACAAAATTGGTCGAGCCCCCCGTTCCGGCAGCACGTCCCGAGAAACCGGCACAGAACGAACCGGACCAGCAAGACGACGATGCGCCCGCAGAAAAAATCCCGGCCCCGGTAGAAGAGCGCACGCCCGAGCCCCCGCAGCCGGCTCCTGAACAGCGTCAGCCGGAAACACCGGAAAAGAAACCGGCAGCCATCAAGCCGTCTCCGGACTTACGCCCACAGCCAACAACGCCTGTCGCGAACTCTTCATTGAGTACTGTCGGCGATTTCCTGTCCAAGAAAAATGAAAAACTCTCGTACCAGATCAGTATCTTTGGCGTACCGGTAGGTAACGCCGAACTGGAAGCAAAAAACGAGAAGGGAGACGTCTGGCTTACGCTCAGAGTCACATCAAATGCTGCCATCTCAAGCGTTTTTCCGGTTAACGACACGGTTGAGACGCGACATATCAGCGGCAGATTTATTATGACGCAGATCAAACAGCAGGAAGGCTCTTTCAAGAGCGATCAGGGATTCACCATTAATACGGGTAAAAAGCGGGTCGTCTGGAGCGACAATATCAGTGGCCGTAACCTGACGGCAACATTGCCAAACAACGATGTGCTCGACACGTTATCCGGAATTTATTTCCTCAGAAACCGGCAGTTACAGGTTGGTAAGACGGAAATACTCCATATTTACGACAGCGAACTGTATGGTGACGTACCGGTTGAAATCCTTCGCCGTGAAACGATTTTATTGCCGAACCTTACGCAGGTCGCCACCCTGGTTGTCCGCCCGCTCCAACAGACTGCCGGTATTTTCAGGCGAACAGGAGATATCCTGATTTGGTTGACCGACGATGCCAACAAGGTTCCGGTCAAGATCATGACATCGGTTTCCCTTGGTACGGTAACGGTTGAACTTGTGTCGGCCGAGACAACGCCATCGGAAGAGGACAAAATAAAATCGGGCACAGAAAACACCCCATAACTTAGAAACTGAGCGCTTTTTGCCGACAGAACGTCGAAATGCGCCTGAGGTTACCATGACTGTACGACGAATCATATTATTTTGCTCCGGCGTTTGCCTGCTTTTGCTGCTGGGCCTCTACGCGCCCCGTTTGGTCTGGGGGCCCAGGGTGGAAGCTCTGGAGATGCGCCCGAGAGATCTGGTTCAGACGCTGGTAGTAAATGGCCGGGTCCTGGCTCCCCGTCTTGTCCAGATAGGCGCGCAGCAAACGGGCATCGTATCTCGCCGTTTAGTGGATGAGGGTGATAACGTCCGGGAGGGTCAATTACTTCTGGAACTGGACAGCGCGGAAGCACAAGCCGCTCTTGCCCAAGCCCAGGCAGGACTCTCACAGGTGTGTGAGGTGGAGCGGCCGCTGACCCGCTCCAACGTGGCACAGGCCGAAAGCACCCTGCGTCTGGCCCAGTGGCAGCACGACCGGAACGAAACCATGTTAAAAGACGGCATTATCTCCCAGAGTCAACTGGAGGACTCCCGCAAGGGGGTGGATATCGCCAGGGCAGCCCTGATTTCCGCACAGGCCCAGTCACGAAGTTCAGCACTCGGGAGCAGTTTAAAGCTGGCAGAAGCCAACATAGCTTTAGCCAGGGCCAAACTGGACCAGACCCGGATCAAGTCACCGGCCAAGGGGGTGGTACTCACCCGGACGGTCGAAGCGGGCGACCAGGTACAGCCCGGAAAACTGCTCTTTACCCTTGCTCTGGACGAGCCACTGAAACTGCTGATCCAGCCCGATGAAAAGAATCTCCTGCAATTGCGGACGGGGCAGGAAGCTGAAGCCAGCACGGACGCCTTCCCCGAGCGCCGCTTTCCGGCCCGGATTTGCTACGTGGCTCCCAGCGTAGACGCCACGAAGGGTACCGTGGATGTGAAGCTGGAATTGCCAAAGATCCCGGAGTTCCTCCGGCCGGATATGACCGTATCCGTGGAAATCCGCTATGGGCAGAGCAAAAATGCCCTCGTTCTTCCCCTTCAGGCGATACGGGACAGTTCCCATCCATACGTGCTGGTGCTCCGCACGGGCCGGGCGGTTAAAGTCCCCGTTAAGCTCGGCCAGCGGGGCGAACGCGAGGTTGAACTCCGTGAGGGGCTGACCTCCGGAGATATTGTCATCCTGAATTCCGCTGCCAGAGAGGGCAACCACTACCGGGCCGTCCTAAAGGGGGCGTCATGAGATTTGAACTCCACATGGCGCTCCGTTTCCTGAAGGAGGGGCGCATGCAGACGGCCCTGATCCTCGCGGGGATCAGCACCGGTGTGGGAGTCATCATCTTTATCTCTGCGCTCATTGGCGGCCTTCAGGAAAGCATCATTGACCGCACCCTGGGTACCCAGGCCCATGTGGTGCTGCAACCTCCCGAAGAAGAAGCCCGGCCACAGCTTGACCGTGAGCGGGAAACCGTACTGGAACACATCCAGCGTCCTGCCCAGCGCCTGCGCAGCATCCTGGGGTGGCCCCAGTTACTGGCCGAGCTGCGACGTCGCCCCGAGGTTACCGCAGCTTCTCCCACAGTAGCGGGCAGCGCGTTTGCGTTACGGGGGACAGCCAACCGCAGCGTGGCGCTGCGCGGCGTTGACCCGGAGAGCTACTCCGGCATTCTGGATCTGCGCACCAAACTCACTGAAGGCGCATTTGACCTGACCGGCACTCACATCGTGGTGGGAGTGGAACTGGCCAAGGAACTCGGCCTGTCGGTCGGAGATACGCTACGGCTCACGGCGCCGGAGGATCGCAGCGAAGTCTTCACTATTTCGGGGCTTTTCGACGTGGGGAACAAGGATCTCAATCTGCGCTGGGTCTTTGTCAGCTTGCGGGAAGGACAGACCATGATGAATCTTTCCGGCGGAGTAAGCACCGTGGAAGTCAAAGTGAGGGATATCTTCAGCGCCGAAAAGGAAGCCCGCGAAATCCGCGCGGCCACGGGGCTCAAAACCGACAGCTGGATGACTTTGAACTCCGAGCTGTTGATCGGCCTGCGCGGCCAGAACAGCTCCAGCGTCATGATTCAGTTTTTCGTCATCATAGCGGTAATGTTGGGAATCGCTTCGGTGCTGGTGGTAAGTGTGATCCAGAAAGGACGCCAGATCGGTATTCTGCGGGCCTTCGGCACCCGGCGGGAGCAGGTGTTGCGCATTTTTCTGCTCCAGGGGGGGCTTCTGGGAGTGGTGGGAAGCTTGGGAGGTATTCTGCTCGGAACCTTCCTGGCTCTTTTTTTCCAAAGCATGGTCTCAAATCAGGACGGCACCCCGACGTTTCCCGTAGCCCTGACGGCAGCCCTCTACGCCCGGTCGGTTCTGATCGCCCTGCTTACCGGGGTAGTTGGAGCCTGGTTGCCCGCCCGACGTGCGGCAAACCTGGATCCGGCCGTAGCGATTCGCTATGAATAATTCCGCAACGATTCTCCATCTGCGTCACGTGCGCAAATCGTATCCCGGCGCCGTAAGCACCGAGGTATTGCACGGCATCGATATCAGCATCGCCCAGGGTGAGTTTGTGGCCCTGGTGGGGCCCAGCGGTTCAGGAAAAAGTACCTTGTTGAATATCCTGGGACTGCTGGACCGTCCCACCAGCGGCAGCGTGGAGATTCTCGGGCAGGATTGCACGAGACTGGACGATGCCGGGCTTACCAGGCTGCGAGGACAGAGCCTTGGCTTCGTGTTCCAGTTTCATCATCTGCTCCCTTCCTTTACCGCTGAGGAAAATGTCTTTCTCCCCATGCAGGCAAGCGTCGGTCATTTCACCCCCGATATGCGCAACCGCGCCCGTGACCTGCTTGCCCGCATCGGGCTGGAGGGTTTCGAGACCCGCCCGGTTTTCCGGTTAAGTGGCGGACAGCAACAGCGCGTGGCCATCGCCAGAGCATTAATTATGAACCCGGCCCTGGTATTGGCAGATGAACCAACCGGCAATCTCGATCGGGCATCCGGCCAGCAAGCCTTTGAGTTCATGCAGCAATTCAACCGCGAATTGGGTACGGCCTTTCTGCTCGTCACCCACGACCCCACTCTGGCCAAACGGTGTGACCGCATCCTGACGCTGGAGGATGGATACCTCGCAAATGGAGCACAAACAACGTAAATTTTCCTACCCACGGCACAAGCCGATCACGTTTACTATTATTTTTTCGTGAACGCAGCATTCTCGATGATGGCGTTATATCGGTAGCCGCTGCCGAAGTCGCGATCCTTTGCCAGAGTTCCGCTCACCGTTATCACATCCCCGACCTTTGCCAGATCTTTGGAAGTACAGACCAGGTTGTCGGTCCCGTTTTTCGGGGATCCGGTGCCGTCCTGGATATGGATCCAGTTGCGCTTCATAATGCCGGTTGATACTTTGACAACCTTGCCACTGATAACAACCTTTTTATTGTCCAGTTTTTTACTGTTTGCAAATGCCTCCGCAACGGTAATTGCATTCGCACCGCTTGCCTTTGCAACCGTTATTTTTTCATCTTTGGCAATGACGGCGCCTTTGCTGCCAACTGACGTTTCCGGATTCTTGCTTTGATCAGCAGCAGCAAAAACACCGGAAGCCATGAAAGCGACGAGCAACATCGAAAGCAATACCATTTTTTTCATACAATCCCCTTTATTGAAGACGCATCAATAACTGCTCTTCATGGCATCCGTGGTGAAATGCATCGGCATGGCGGAACCGGCGAAATCAAACTTGTCACCGTGATCTTTCATCATGAGCTTGAATGCGCTGAGCATGTATCGACGTTTGAAGCCGTCCTCCAGCGCCACGATTTCCTGAGCCTTATTACTGTAAAACTGCATGTAGCACTTGCCGAGCGCCTGGGTTATTTCATCCATGGTCATCTCCAGCGGTTCGATGATCGGAGTAACCAGATTGTATTTCGAGTAATCCCAGACCCTGATACGATCTTTCATTTCCGCATGGATCGGCGTAAACGGCATGGGGGTCACCACCGGAAATACGGCAATATCCGGATTCAGGTAGATCGCCGAGTCGATGTTGTTCTGAATGGATTCCCAGGTTTCATTCGGAAAACCGATCATGAATGACGCTTCCGTAATAATACCGTTTTCGCGGCACAAATCCAGAGCCTGCTTGTTCTGCTCGAAATCGGTCCCTTTGTTCAGGCTGTTTAACGTATCCTTGTCGGCGCTCTCCGCTCCGATGTAGATGTGGATGATCCCGGCATCCCGGTATTTGTAAAGGATGTCCGCATCCCTGATAATATCTTCGACCCTTGTTTCGATGAGCAGGTGGACTCCGAAATTCCGCTCGATCAGCAGGTCCAGGAACAGTTCCCATCGGTCCCGGTGCTTGGTCGGGTAGGCGTCAATCAGCGTGAAAAATTTGATCTCATAGGTTTCGATCAAATGGGCCATTTCATCAATAACTTTTTCCGGCTTACGGCAGCGCCAGTCTTCACGCCAGAACATCCGCTGGCTGCAGAAGGCGCAGGCCATGTCGCAGCCGCGGGAGGTCAAGATGGAAGCCATTCTGCCGGTAGGATAGACACGGTACTGGTAGTCATCCCAATCCAACAGGTGCCAGGCCGGAATCAGGGCATCCAGTTCGACGATATGCGGCTGGTTGGGATTTGAAACGACCTTCCCCTCTTCCAGAAATGCAATCCCCTTCACGCCCTTCCCTTTTCCCTCAGGAATCGCGGCAAGCAGCTGTTTCAGGGTCTGCTCCGGTTCCCCTTTGATGATATAATCCACGTGATTATTCTCATCCCCAAGAATTTCATCGAACATGAACGTGGGATGAGGACCACCCAGCAGTGTGACAATGGCCGGGTTCACTTCCTTGGTAACATCCAGAATTTTGAGAGCATCGGGTACCGTAGCGGTACTGATGGCGCCGGTGACCGGCAGATAGTCCAGAGTCATAACAAAATCGGGCTGGAACCGCTCTATTTCCTGCCTGATAGCATCGAAGGCCAACCCCTTGTTCATGGCGTCGAATATACGGGCTTCATGTCCCGCTTCAAGTGCGGCTCCGGCGAGATAGGCCAGGTGCAGGGGGGGCCATTTGCCGACAACCTGTACTCCCCAGCAGTGATACGGGGCTGTTACAAAAAGAATCTTGCTCATCTGTTTCTCCCATGCGTAATTGGCATCTGTTGCAAAGTTGAGGATCGTAAAGCTACTGATGCACTGTAGCAAGGAAACGGAGTATGGTCATGTAAAGATTTGGTAAAGAATCAGGAATCGGATGAGAGATGAGAGATGAATAGATGGTTTTCTCATCCCTCATCCCTCGTCCCTCATCCCTCGTCCCTCATCCCTCATCAGGTTTGTGAAGAGTAAACCAGATACGTGTTCCGTTTTCGTTGCTTTCCGCACCGGCCGAGCCACCGTGCGCCTCGATAAGTTCCTTGACGATTGCCAGGCCAATACCCGCCCCCCCGGCGTCCCGCGAGCGGGAGCGATCTCCCCGAAAAAACCGTTCGAACAGATAGGGGATATCAGCTGCCGCAATAACCGCTCCGCTATTGGCAAAAATGGTCTTGACACCATCTGCGGTACACGTGGTCGCTATTGTCACTGTTCCCCCGCGCGGGGTGTATTTCCAGGCATTGTCGGCAAGATTCCGAATCGCCTGCAATAACTTGTCCCGGTCGGCCGTAACCGTATCGCAGCCCGGTTCAAGCTGCCACCTCACGGCAATCGCCTTATCCTGGAAGTTCGGGCGGTACAGCTCCATGATCTGGGAAAGAAGTTCATGGAGGGAGAGTTCCTGGAAATCGAGAAACGCCTCGGCGGCATCGGCTTTTGCCAGTTGCTGAAGATCCTCCACCAGACTTACCAGGCGCAGGACTTCCTGTTCCAGCATCCGGAACGTTTCCGGCGATGGCGGAATAACGGAGTCGCTTAGCCCCTCCAGATAACCACGCAGATTGGTCAGAGGAGTACGCAGTTCATGAGAGATATCCGCAACCATATTCTTCCGCAACCGTTCGACCTTCTCAAGGTTATCAGCCATATGGTTAAAGGCGTCGGCAAGTTGTCCCCCTTCATAGCGGGATATTGCTTTAACCCGTTCGGAATAGTTACCGTCGGCAACTTTTTTGGTAATAGCAGTGATCTGCAACAAGGGACGAAGTACCCAACTGGTTAGCAGATACGTAAAGAGCAAGGTTAAAGCAAGGGCAATCAGGACGCCCCAGAACAGGTTATGATGAACCGCTTCGAGAAATTGGCGGTGCAGTTCAACCGGTGAAACATGAAAATGGACTTCCAGTTCCTGTAGGTAATCGGCAGCGCGCCGATCAATGGCGCGCCAGATCAGAAAGGCAAACACCGCAAAGACAGGTACGATATGCCCTATCAGCAGTTTCCAAAGCAGCCGCTGCCTCATTGTTCATCCTCTTCACGAAAACGGTACCCATGCCCCCGCACCGTAAGAATGAAGCGAGGCTGAGCAGGATCATCCTCGATCTTTTGGCGAAGTTTGCCGATGTGCACGTCGATAACCCGCTCAATCACCGCCTCGCTGTTCTGGTAGCATTGACTTAGGAGTTCCTCCCGGGAAAAGGCCTTTCCGGGAGAGCACATCAGAGCATAGAGCAGTTTGTACTCCCACGCTGTCAGAAGAACAGGTTCTCCGGCGCGGGTAACCCTGTGTTTCTCGGGGTTCAGTTCCAAGCCGCCATATGAGAGGACACTCGCGGCAGCGGGTGAAGCAGGTCTGCTGCGACGCAGAATTGCCTTGACCCGTTCCACCAGTTCACGGGGGCTGAACGGCTTGACCACGTAATCGTCGGCGCCCATCGCCAGACCGGCAACCCTGTCAACTTCCTCTTCCCGCGCCGTAAGTATCAGGACGGGAACCTCGGAACTTTTCCGCAGGGTCCGGCAAATCGTCCAGCCGTCCATATTCGGCAGCATCACGTCGAGGATGATAAAAACGGGATCCCAATCGCTGACAGCCTGGATTACCTGTCCGCCGTCATGGACCATCACCGGCGTAAAGCCCTCCCGTTCAAGATATGTCGCGACCAGAGCGGCAGTATTGCGATCATCTTCTACTATCAGCACCGTACCCTGATTGATGAGAGATGAGCGTTGAGAGATGAGAACGTCTCTTTCATCTTTCATCTTTCATCCTTCAACACTCTTTTTCTCATTATCCCTCAACTCCCATCCCTCATCCCTCTTCGAATTTCTTCCATCTTTGCCGGGATCTTGCCAAGGATGCCGATACTCAGTTTTTTCATAACAAAAGAGCTGCTCATGAATAACTTGGTGATGCGCATCAGATAATCCCGCCTGAAGGTAGCCGCCATGGTCATAAATTCCATAATCTTCCCCATGTAAAACCGGCGGTACCCATCCGCTATGGCAACTTCAACCTGAAGAATACTCATTTTCCGGGGTTCGATGACAGGATCTACCAGGTTATATTTCGCATAATCGTGAACCCGAATGAGGGGCTTCAAGTCATTATACGAGTCGCTATACGGCCAGGGGGTAAACGTAAAAAAGTTGGCGATATCCGGATTGTACTGCTGGGCCAGCTGCATTGTTTTTTTGATACTCTCGGACGTTTCATCGGGAAAACCGACCATGAAAGAGGCCTCGGACACAATTTCATTTTCTCGCAGGATTTCAATCACCTGCTTTGTTTCTTCCACAAGCATCCCTTTATTCAAGACGTCAAGGGTAGCTTGATCGGCGGTCTCGATACCGATAGAGATATAGATAATTCCGGCCTTCCGGTACTTCCGGATAATGTCGCTATCCCGGATAATGTCCGATGCTCTGGTTTCCATCAGAAGATGTACGGGGATATCCTTGGCAATGAGCGCATCAAGAAAAGCTTCCCACCGTTCCCTGCTTCTGGTGGGGTACTCGTCGGTAATCAAAAAAACGGTAACCCGGTACGTCGTATACAAGAATTCCAACTCATCCGCCACCTTCTGTGGATCACGAGCGCGCCATGACTTCTCCCAAAAAGTCTGCTGGGAGCAGAACGTGCAGTCATGATCACAACCTCGGGAGGTGCTGATCGCCCCCAGGCGGGAATCGGGAATCACGAGACTGTAATAGTCAGACCAGTCGAGAAGATCCCACGCCACCGCAAGGTCATCAATAGTACCCATAAGCGGGCGCTTGGCGGTCTTGACAATCACCCCGTTCCGCCGAAAAGCGATCCCGGCGACGGTCCCGGGGTCTCCGCCGGCCTCCAGAACTTCCAGCAGATACCGGAGTGTAACTTCCCCCTCACCGATAACGATATAGTCAACGGCAGCAGAGCTTGCAAATACCTCTTCACACATAAAGGTCGGGTGTACGCCGCCCAGAATGGTTACACTCTCCGGCTTGATCTTTTTGGCAAGTTCCAGGGTCTTGACGGCGGCGGCAATGGTAGCGGTGATGGCGGTAGTAGCAACGTAATCCGCCATTGATTCACGAAACCGAAGTTCAATCTCGGGATAGGCATGCCCCTTGGCCATGGCATCGTAGATTTCCGCATCCAGCGGCGCCTGACGGACAGCACCGGCAAGATAGAGCAACCCAAGCGGTATCCAGCGCCCGGCAATTTCATCCACGCCACTATGATAGGGGGGAGTTACAAACAGGACGTTCTTACGGTTTGCGGCTGTTTTTATTTGACATCTCCTTTGAAATTCAATACGTTGCATTGTGGTGAAGCAATAGCGCTTCTTGTGTCAGAGTAGCATGAACAGAGCATTAAAATCCAGCTATTTCAATCAGATGGAGTCCGCGTTTGATAAACGGAAAAAGAGTGATTGTGGTGCTTCCGGCATATAATGCCGAGAAGACTCTGGAAAATACGTGGCGGGAAATACCCCCTGAAGTGGACAACATCGTACTGGTTGACGATTGCAGCCGTGATAATACGGCTGGAGTGGCGAAGAAATTGGGAATTACCACGGTAGTCCACCAAAAAAATACCGGCTATGGAGGCAACCAGAAAACCTGTTACCGCACCGCACTGGATATGGGTGCGGACATTGTGGTCATGGTCCACCCGGACTACCAGTACACGCCGAGACTGGTCACCGCCATGGCCGCCATGATCGCCTATGACGAGTTTGATGCCGTGCTCGCTTCCCGTATCCTGGGGACGGGAGCACTCAAGGGTGGCATGCCGCTTTACAAATACATCGCCAACCGTTTTCTGACATTAGCCGAAAACATCCTGTTGGGTCAGAAGTTCTCGGAATATCATACCGGCTACCGGGCTTTCTCACGTAAAGTTCTGGAGACACTGCCGCTTGACGCCAATTCAGACGATTTTGTTTTTGACAACCAGATGATCGCCCAGATGGTCTGGTTCGATTTCCGTGTCGGTGAACTTTCCTGCCCCACCAAGTACTTTGATGAGGCCTCCTCCATCAATTTCCGGCGCAGTGTCGTCTACGGCCTGGGAGTTCTTGGGACGGCGGTGCAGTTCAGGCTGAATAAACTTGGCCTGGCTTCATCACCGCGTTACATGATAAGGGATGAGGGTTAATTTGAAACTTATTATCCAGATACCATGCTTCAATGAGGCCGATGCGCTGCCAGCAACCTTAAGCGAGTTGCCGCGGGACGTCGCAGGGTTTGACAGTGTGGAATGGCTGGTCATCAATGACGGCAGTAGTGATGAAACGGCTGAAGTTGCTCTCAGGAATGGTGTTCACCACATCGTCAGTTTCACAAAAAACCAGGGTCTGGCACGAGCCTTCCTGGCCGGACTGGACTGCTGCATCAAACTCGGCGCCGACGTCATTATCAACACCGATGCCGACAACCAGTATGTGGCGGCCGATATTCCGGCGCTGGTAGCCCCTATCCTCGCAGGCAGGGCCGACGTTGTTGTCGGCGCCCGCCCCATTAATGAGATAGGATCTTTTTCGCTGGCAAAGAAGATATTGCAGAAAGCCGGCAGTATGGTGGTGCGCTTTGTGAGCAAAACCGATATCCCTGACGCGCCGAGCGGCTTTCGGGCCATGACCCGTGAAGCGGCCATGCGTTTCAATGTGTTCAACGACTATACCTACACACTGGAGACCATCATCCAGGCGGGCCAGAAAAACATAGCCATGACCTCCGTTCCGATACGGGTCAACAAAAGCGTGCGACCGTCGCGTCTCGTAAAAAGCAACTCCTCGTACATCAGAAAATCTCTCATTACTATCGTACGGATATTTGTTGTGTACAAAGCCTTCAGGTTCTTCATGTCTGTGGGATTGACCGCCTTATTGCTGGGAGTGATCGGCGGAATCAGATACCTGTGCTATTATGTTTCCGGTGACGGGGGGGGACACGTACAGTCACTGATATTATCGTCCATCCTCATGGGGGTCGGCTTTCAGACCATACTGACCGCTTTCCTTGCCGATCTCCTGGCGGTTAACCGTCGCCTGATGGAAGATGTTCAGTATCGGGTAAAAAAACTGGAATACCCTGAAGTGACCGGACATCAATCGAGGAAGTGAAAAGCTTCTTTACATCCGTTGCGATACATGTATTAATGGACGCCCGAACTTAATTAATTTCCACATATAAACTCATTTTTTTGGAGGACTTCTACATGAATAGAATTGCGATTTTTCTGGCAATGGCAATCTTACTATCGGCAGCATCAGCAGCATTGGCTCTGGACAGTTCAGCGCTCGTAGGCACCTGGCAACTTACCGAAAGAGCTCAGGACAAGGACGGGAAACCGTGTCCGTTTGTTGGTAAACAAATAGTATTTACCACCGACGGAAAAATGATTTCTCCCAATATGCCGGTTCCCTTCCGGTACAAAGTCAATCCGAGCAAGGAGGAAACTGAA
The DNA here is from genome assembly GCA_903930585.1 of uncultured Geobacteraceae bacterium. Taxonomy (GTDB): domain Bacteria; phylum Desulfobacterota; class Desulfuromonadia; order Geobacterales; family Pseudopelobacteraceae; genus JACRCG01. Next base: position 16,536 of record CAIYZD010000264.1, read on the forward strand.
GCCGCCATCGCAAAAAACCCGGAGCTAAACGGGATGGAGTTACTGTTGGCTACAATGGTGAATTCACCGAATTCACAGATTGACTGGACCAAAGCACCCATAGTCTATGGCGTGCAATTGAAGGGGAAGCAATTAATCATGAAAGTGTCGGGCTATACACTGTCACGGTACAAGAAATCGAACTAGCTTTTTACCGGTAGAGCAATCAAGAATGGCAATGCGTCACTGGCTCACGTGGTTAGTATCCAAAGCTTCCCGGGATACGACATCCGGACAGTTTATCGCCGAGATTGATGGACTCCGGTTCATTGCCATCTTTTCAGTGATTCTGTTTCATCTCAATTGGTTCATTACCTCCAAGACCGGAAGGTCCGAAGCGGCCGATCTCCTGTCGGGATTTCTTTCCAACGGACACATCGGCGTTCAACTTTTTTTCGTCATCAGCGGTTTTGTCATTGCCCTTCCCTTTGCCAGGGGACATCTGTTAAACGACAGGCTCCCACATCTGCGGCAGTACTTTTTCCGCAGACTGACTCGCCTGGAGCCCCCATATATCGTAAACCTTCTCCTCCGGTTCGGGCTGCTTTCCCTTGCCACTGCCGACACATTCGGTGAGCTGTTCCCACATCTGTTGGCCAGCGCAGGGTATCTGCACAACATAATCTATGGAAGCATGAGTAAAATCAATTTTGTTGCATGGTCCCTCGAAATCGAGCTGCAGTTTTATCTTCTGGCACCACTCGTAACATCCGTATTCATGATCCGGTCGAAGCCTGGCCGCAGAGTGCTGCTTGTCTCACTCATCATTCTCTTCTCCATCATCTCATATACCCTGAACGGATTCCCGAGAGTAAACCTCTCAATCATATCCGCAGCACACTACTTCCTGACCGGATTCCTGCTTGTGGACATTTATCTGATGGAATGGGACCAGAATCCGGCTAAATCTCGGCAGTGGGACATGGTATCCGTTTTGGCATGGTCCACCATCGTTCTTCTGCTCTATCAAGACGGGGGAGAACCCTTCATCGTCATCCCGACATTTTTTGCCTATGTTGCCGCCTTCAAAGGGGAGCTGAGCAACCGGTTCTTCTGCCGCCCGGGAATCTACACTATCGGCGGCATGTGTTACACTCTCTATCTGTACCATTATTCCGTGATATCTGCCATAAGCCGACTTCTGTTCAAGATCGAGTTCCTGAATCAGCTGCCGGTATGGCTTGAAATTATCCTGGCGGGCCTTTTAATTGTGCCCGCTGTCCTGCTGTCAGGCGCCATCATGTTTATCCTGGTTGAAAAACCCTGCATGAAGAGGGATTGGTACAGCAGAGTGCTGGAGCGGTTCAAACCGGAAATGCCTGCATGAACGTGGCGCGGTTACTCTGGACTTGATTTGATGATTATATTATATTTCCACCGGTAGAACCGCTACAGACGACCGTGATTTTCCAGGGGTGAGTTTATTAAGATCGGGGTCATTACATATGATTTTTTCCCGCTGATCGGCGGCATCGGGCGGCACACATTTCAACTATTCTCAAGCATGAAGGACAAGGATCTGCTGTTTTTCTCCCCGGCAACCAACTCACTCCCCCGGCATATTCAAATCGACTACCGGCTGGTCCGTTTTTTTAAACAGGTCGGCGTATCACTCTGGCTCCATTTCAATGCCCGACGGATCATCGACAGATATCATCTGGACAAACTGAATATTCATGCCGGTCCGGGAGGAGTACTCTGTGTGCGGCAACTCCCCGTTCCGGTTATCATTACCTGCCACCACACCTACATGCAGCAGATTCGCCATATCCGTTCACAGTTTTGGAAGGCTGTCTTCGTTCCTTTCGAGAAAAGGACGTACCGGCTCGCCGACAGGATCATCGCCGTATCGGAGGCGACGAAAAACGCGCTGGTCAAGCAGTACAACGTCCCCGAAAACAAGATAACCGTTATTCATAATGCCGTGGATACGGGAAGATTTCGTCCTCTGGATACACCCAAAAACGACGACACCCTGCTCTATGTCGGTCGCATCGACAAACGAAAAGGCATCGAATTTCTGATCAGGAGCATGCCGCTTGTCCGTAAGCACATTCCTGATATGCACCTCCTGATTGGTGGCAAGGGAAACGAGCTTGAGAGCATGAAAAATCTCGTCGACAGATTACATCTGGGGCGGAACATCACTTTTTTGGGATTCGTTCCGGATGAGCAACTGAATGAGTTATACAACCGGGCCCACTGCGTGGTTGTTCCTTCCATTTTCGAAGGATTCGGCATAACCGTCATAGAAGCTCTGGCCGCAGGCATCCGGGTGGTCGGGACCGACGTGGACGGCATCCGTGAAATCCTGTGCAACGCGGAATATGGCAGGCTCGTGCCTTATGGAGATAACCTCGCCCTGGCCGAGGCCATCGTCGCGGAACTGAGAGGTCCGCAAACGGTTCGAGGGTTGCGTCCGGAATATCGGGTCGAGCATTTCAGAGAGCGCTATTTGGAAGTACTGGAAGAGATATACCATTTATAAAAGCAGACACCGGCAAGAAATTACATCGAAGGCTCTACTCCCAGCACTTTAGAAAACCAATTGTAAATTAAACCTGAACTGGATATATTTATTACCGATTCAGCCTGAATCCGGAAACAAAATATACCGGTTACGAGAAATTCCATGTTGGAAACACTAAAAGAAATCATCCTGGACTTTCAGGATAGTGAGCAGGTAACCGGCGTTCCCCGCCGCATCATGGTCGCGCCGGTCATCGGGAAGGCGACCGTTTGTATCGGCGTACGTCGCTGCGGAAAATCGACCTTCATGTTCCAGCTTATGCGGCGTTTGCTTGAAACCGGTGTATCTCGTCAGAACATCCTCTATCTGAATTTTTTTGATGACCGCCTGCACAATCTGCAACACGGCGGATTAGGTGTGATTCTGGAAGCTTATTTTTCACTCTATCCTGAAAAGAAATATACGGAAAAGATCTTCTGCTTTTTTGATGAGATACAGGTCGTGGCCGGCTGGGAACCCTTCGTAGACCGCTTGATGCGCACGGAAAAATGTGAGGTTTATATCACCGGCTCGTCCGCACAGATGCTTTCCAGAGAAATTGCCACGCAGATGCGCGGCAGAGCGCTTTCATGGGAGGTATTCCCCTTCTCATTCAGGGAGTTCCTCGACTTCAAAGACGTTGAATGCGACGGCCCCCTGTCCGGCAGGAAGCGTCTTTTTATCCAGAAAGCGTTCTCAGAGTACTGGGAAACCGGGGGATTCCCAGAAACAGCCGGACTCGACCGGCCTCTGCGGATCAGAACACATCAGGAATACTTCAATGCCGTGCTGTTCCGCGATCTTGTCGAACGCCATGATGTTGCCCATCCCAGGGCAGTTGCGGACCTGGCTCATCGTCTCGTGGATAATACCGCCTCCCTTTATTCCATTAACAGTCTCACCGGTTACCTGAAATCATTAGGACACAAAGCGCCTAAATCCGCAGTGTCCGACTATCTGGAGTGGTTCGAGGACGCCTATTTCCTGTTCACGGTGCGCATCTATGATGCATCTCTGGCGCGAGCTAACACCAATCCAAAAAAGATCTATTGCATCGACCATGCGCTGGTGACTTCGGTCTGCTCCGGTATCCTGGTCAATTCCGGCCATCTCCTCGAAAACCTTGTGTTTACAGCGCTACGGCGAATCACCCCGGATATTTTCTATTACAAAACCAAAGGTGGCCGGGAAGTCGATTTCATCGTTCAGAGGAATGATCGATCCCGGATGTTGGTTCAGGTGTGTGATTCAATGGCTGAACCGCAAACTCGGAAACGAGAAATTGCAGCGCTTACCGAGGCAATGATCGAGCTGAAATTGACCTCAGGCACTATCGTGACCAGTGCCGAAGAAGAGAAAATAGCCGGCGACTTCGGGACAATTGACGTAGTGCCTGGATGGCGCTTTCTTCTGAATTTACCGGAAACTACGGAATGAATGTCTGGTGGACAAAATATCTGCCCGGCATTATCCGGGAATGGCTGGAGGGGAATCCCCATATCCGAAGAGCTCTTGGAAACACCAGCTGGCTGCTGTTCGACCGGGTCCTCCGGATGCTGATCGGGGTGACCGTTGGCGCCTGGGTTGCACGCTATCTCGGCCCGACCCAGTTTGGGGAACTGGCCTACATCATCGCCTTTATCGCTTTTTTCCAGGTCATCGCCGGTCTCGAAGCGGATGGCTTCATCGTGCGGGATCTTGCCCGCAAACAGGAAGATGCAGCCGTTATCCTCGGTACCTCACTCAGGCTCCGAATTATCATCGGCGTCATCTGCTGGCTGGCCGCCTCAATCCTGATGTACCTGTTTCATCCGGACGACAGGCAGCTCTGTCTGCTGGTAATAATTGTGGGCGCCATGCTGGTCTTTCAGACATCCGACACGATTGACCTCTGGTTTGCGAGCCAGAGCCAGAGCAAGCGGACAGTCCTTGCGAAGTCCGTCTCCTATTTTTTCTCCAATGGCATACGGGTTCTTCTACTGCTCGGCAAGGCTCCGCTGATTGCTTTCGCCGGGGTAATCTGCCTTGAATCTGCCGCACTGGCAGTGGCCCTGATTGTTGCTTATCGGCGTTTTCCGACCGATGGCCGTTGGCGGGCCGACATGGTTCAGGCGAAAAGGCTCCTGCACCTTTGTTGGCCGTTTATGGGGAGCGGAGTAATGATTACCGCCTACATGAGAATCGACCAGATCATGCTCAAGGAAATGCTCGGCGAACGTGAACTCGGCATTTACGCGGTGGCACTCACCCTGTCCCAGGTATGGAACGTCATTCCTGCGACTCTGGTCGCCAGCCTGGCGCCGTTCGTCGCCCGAAAAAAAAGCCGTGGTGAAGCGGAATATCGGGATGCCCTGGTGATACTATTCCGTTTTTTTGCTATTGTGGCATTCATTGCGGCAGGTCTTACCGCGTTGGCATCCCCCTGGTTAGTGGGGTTTCTCTACGGTGCTGAATACCGGTCATCGGCAGGTGTGCTGAGCGTTCTTGTCTTTGTGATTGTCTTCGTTTTCCAGGGACTGGCCCAATCCTTGTGGTTGGTCAACGATAACGTCCGGATTGTGAACCTGATCGGAACATTCCTGGCGGCGCTGATCAGCATCGTTGCAAACCTGATCCTGATCAGGAAATTCGGGATCATGGGCGCCGCTTTTTCATACCTGCTTGCCCAGGGGGCATCTGTCGTAGTCATTCCCTGCCTGTTACGGAGAGACCTGTTTGAACTATATAAAAGGGCCTTTCTTGGTTTGGCAAAACCAAACGAATGATCGCGATCCGGAAATATGGACGAAGGAAACTATGAACTCTCTCAACGACTGCATAAAACGAGAACTGCTGCGCATCGACCGCCTTCTCGACACCTTGCAGAATCTGCACCTTGTGACCATTACCAAGGATGACCTGATCAAATGGCGCGGAGGCGGCTACCACCGGAACATAGGTTTCGGCCAGGAAGGGCACGACAGCGTTGCCGCATTGGTCTCCCGGAATAAGCCAATGCTCGCGGCCCGGATTGGCTCGGTGGAGTTATCCTGTCTCCGCTTTTATCTGGAAAAAAGATCCGGCAAAAAGAAGAGTTACAGCGGGAAGATAAAAACGACAATGGCCAACCCCGCCGGTTTTTTTCCGGTCGACGACACGTCCCTTGACTCCTTTGCGGAACTGTACTTGGAGCATCTGCCGCACGTTGATATCATGGGGGTCTGGTTCAACCAATATGAGGATGTGGTCTGTAATACCTATTGTCCAAATGCGGAACTGGTTGATCTCGACTGCCTCGAACCATTCCGCTTCAACAATCCCTGGAGCAGCCAGTTGGCCGGGAAAAAAGTACTGGTTGTGCATCCGTTTGTCGAATCCATACGAAAACAGTATACGGAAAGACGGAAACTTCTCTTTCCGGATCCTGAAGTTCTTCCCGATTTTGAACTGAAAACAGTTAAGACCGTGCAGTCGATTGCCGGCTCGCCGGTAGATTTTGTAACCTGGTTCGATGCCTATCGCCACATGTGCGATGAGATAGCAAACGTTGATTTCGATATTTGCATTATTGGAGCGGGCGCGTACGGCCTCCCATTAGCATCGTTTGCCAAGCAACTAGACAAACAGGCGATCCATCTTGGCGGAGTAACGCAGATACTCTTTGGTATAAAGGGGAAAAGATGGGAAAGGGAGTATGCTGACAGCACGGCAAAACTGTTCAATGAACACTGGGTTAGACCTCTGCCAACAGAAACACCGGCAAATAAGGATAAGATAGAAAGAAGTTGTTACTGGTGAGTGATGGAGCTTTTGATATAGCGGAAAGTACACCTCCTAAAACGACTCAAATCCGTTGTCTATCTGATTTAGTGGACTTTCTGGATGCGTGGCGGGCATTAGCGGGTGGCTCTCCAATGCAGTCACCGGAATGGTTTATTTCCTGGTGGCATTTTTATGCCGAGCGGGACGATGAGTTGAGCGTGCTGCTTTTCCACGAACCGGGTGGCCTGCTGATTGGTCTGGCACCGCTCTATATCCGGATCGTGGGAAAACGCAGGACCATTTGCCTTCTCGGTTCGGGTGAGGCCTCAACCAACCACACAACATGGCTTGCTGCGGCCGGGTGGGAAAACCGGGTAAGCAAGGCGGCGGCTCAATTTCTTCTCACCTTGAAACCTGATTGGAACTGCGTGCAATTTGATTCAGTCGATGCTGATGATATTTCCATTAACGCTACGGTAACATGCCTGCTGGAAAAGGGGTGTCTGGCACTCAGGAAGCCACTCCATAACTGTTGGAAAATAGCGCTTCCAGCAACCTGGGAAGAGTACCTGCTGATGCTTTCCCGGCTGCAACGTAAACGGTGCCGCAAACTGCAACGCTATTTCGAGTCGGGACTGGTACGGGTGCATACGGTAACAAACAGGGCGGAGTTCCATCGTGGCTTTGAAATACTGCTGCACCTTCATGGCACCCGCTGGGGGGAGCCTGATAAGCCGCTCGGTTGCTTTAGTGACCAACAGTTCCGGGCGTTTCACGAAACGGTTGCTCTGGAGTTGCTGAAGCGTAATCAATTACTTCTCATTTGGCTGGAATACGATGGCAAACCCATCGCTGTAGAGTACCAATTCATTGACAAAAAAACGGTCTATTCATATCTGGCAGGTATGGATCCTTCCGTTACCGATATTCCTCCGGGTAATCTTGCCATGGTGGCCTCACTACAGATTGCCATCACGAATGGGTGCGAATCGTTTGATCTCTCGCGCGGCGACCAGCCATACAAGGCCCATTGGCGAGCCACCCCCACAGCGAGTTATGAAATTCGCATCTGGCCGGATCACCTCTCGGGTAGAGTCGAGCAGACCATGTGGGGCATGTACAACCTGGCTGAATCCGGAAAAAAGCGAGCGATTCAATGGATTAAGGAGAGGGTCCCACCGCTCTTTATCGATGTGTGGCGGCAACTGCATTCTGCCTTGACCGGAAAGCGGCGGGGGCCGCGTAAGGTAGGCAGTTCAACATGACGTGGCTTGCAACCCGGCGCCTAAACAAGCACGCTTGAAAAGAATTCGTTTTCTATTTGGTAAAATGTAAATATATCTTCATTTCTCATTAGCAGTATTTCAAAGTCGTGAGTATACTCTTTAATTTGCATTAAGAGCTGATCTCTGAACAAAGACAAGTCAGACAATGAGTGAATACCCAATAAATTCCCCCTACTGTCGTATAGTAAAAAGGATGAATATCCTATCGACTTAAAAGTGTTTAGAGTTTTGGTGCAACTATGGATGTAATTGTTATCAATAACCTCACACTCAAAGAGGACAACAGGCCTATTTTTAGATATTATTTTAACAGCTCCTGCAATTACGTCTAAATCATGTCCATCCGTATCAATTTTTATAACGTTAACATCAGCTGCAGATGGATAGCTTTTCACTATATCATCCAATGTCATTTTGCACATTTTAATACCATTCTCAGCAGTTACGATTGAAGATGTACCGTTCTTTCCGTCTATAATAGTAAATGTATCAACACCACTTTCAGAGGAACAAACCTCTGAAATCACGGTGACATTATTGTTCCACGCCCAATTAACCGTCAATACCTTGTTAAAATAGGGATTTGGCTCAATTGCAAGGAAAACATCCTCTTCATCTGAGTAAAAGGCGGCTATCGTGTCTCCTATATTGGCACCAACATCAATACAGATCAGATGTTTGTTATTTTGATGGATAAATGTGCTGATTCGAGATGGGAGTTGATCATAATGCCGGCAATATTTTAGGATCGCAGGCAACTGGTGGGAAAATGGGATTTTAAGTTCTCTGCCATGTATTGGTAACGTACAAACAGGATCAAATCGTAGTTTTATAAGAATTTGTCTCAATATATACCAAAGTTTACTCTTATAACCGCTTGACGCTAGAAGATGTTTGTATACTTCGGTCGCAATTTCCATAAACTGTCCCTTACCAAGTTGCATATCGAGAGGTTCTTCTGCAATTCTTTCTATCCCGTAATTAACAGATGTACAATAACAATATGCCCAATTTCAGTGAAACTCGGGTCTTGAGAAAAGGCGTATTATTTGAGTAAAAATTGTGCTATGAAATAAAGCGTGTCAAACCCATTGTGTTTGTTACCTTTTTTAAAAACAGGTATCAAGGAAGTTTTCGAGCCTTTTTTTATTGAGCAGACGGGGTGACGGTAATGAAGGACATGAAACAATGATAAAACTGAGTGCAGATAATGAGCGAATCAAAATGAAGGCAATTCTAGTCTCGTTCTATCGAACAACCGACTTCAATCCGAATTATTATTACCCGCTCTCTTTACATTATCTCAAATCTTACGCCAATAAGGAGTTGGCTGATGATATTACTATCTCAATTAAAGATTACAGTGTTGAGGAGGATTCAAGCCACGTTGTATATGATCTATTAAAAGATAGTCCTGATCTGATAGGTTTTTCCTGCTACGTTTGGAATACAAAGGAAATATTACTCATATCCAACCTGTTAAAAAAATTGAGTCCTGCTGTAAAAATAGTTCTCGGAGGTCCTCAGGTAACCTATACAGCCGATAGTGTCTTAACTGAAAACGAATGGGTTGATGTAATCGTTCGGGGCGAAGGAGAACAAACCTTTGCCGAGTTGTTGAAATATTATTTAAATTACGGTCCTGCTATTGAAGAAATAAAAGGGATTAGCCATAGAACCAATGGCAAAATACAATCCAATGAATCACGGCCATTGATAAAAAACCTGGATGATATACCCTCACCATTCAATGAAGGCATTGGCGATAAATCACATTCAATACTTATCGAAACTCAAAGAGGATGTCCATTCGAGTGTGCTTTTTGTGACAGTCACAAAAATTTCAAATCAGTACGATATTTTTCATTGGAAAGAGTAAAAAAAGACCTCCATTATTTAATTACTTCTGGCGTAAAGCGACTTTTCCTGGCGGATTCGACTTTTAATCTCGACGGAAAAAGGGCCAAAGAGATATTACGATATATCGGTTCTATCAATAAAGATACTGTTATCAGTACAGAATTACGGGCTGAATTATTAGACCGGGAAACCGTCGATTTATTAGAGAAGGCGGGCGTTGACTTCGTGGAATTTGGACTCCAGTCGACAAATCCTATAACATCAAAAAACATAGGAAGAGAAACAAATTTTACCAAATTTGAGGAAGGGATCTCGTTTCTCGAAAAGAGTAAAATACAATACGTTATCCAGTTAATAATCGGCCTTCCAGGCGATAATTTGAGTTCATTTAAAAACTCTATGGATTATGTGTTACATCTTGCACCAACCACATTACAGGCATTTGAATTGCAACTTTTGCCTGGCACTGCTCTTTACGAGAATGCGGATCAGCATGGTATGCTATTTCATGTAACGCCTCCACATCTTGTGATTCAGACGCAAACCTTTTCCTATAGCGATATGATGAAGGCCAAACAGTTGTCGAGAGAAGCATTCCTGATGTACCCCAGAAATTATGCAATCCTGGCTAATCTATCGGATTTACGGCCTTCAGAGCTCATTGAAAAATGGGTCGCCTGGAGAGAAACAAAGATAGACCTTTCTTTCAGTGACTATGAAAAACTAAAAGGTATAAGAAGACTACTATTATTTTCCCGATTTATTCAAGAATTGTTACTGCAAAATAATTCTTCAGCCGTAACGAATCTCTACATAACAGTAAAATGTAATCTTCTCGTTTCACTCATCGTATTCAAATATTTTAACAAGGTAATTAGACGGTTATTCCTACGTCGTCCGTAGACTAACCAACCGGGGATACCGTGCCATGTCATTATCTACTGACATACTAAACGCTCTTACCCTGTTACTCCATGGTGAATGGCGTGAATTCATCTTCCGCATCCGAGTTCATATTCAAAAAATAGATCTGAAAAACGCGTATCTCGACGAGCTGAATCTCCCGGAAGATCGGAGTCATTATTACGCCAATTCGGGTGGACTTCATCTTGAAAAGGTTCTCCGAGATATGAAGATAACTCCAAAAGATGCCATCGTCGATTTCGGGTCCGGCAAAGGTGGCGCACTCATCACCTTCGCCAGATATCCTTTTTCAAAAATTGCCGGTGTCGAACTGTCACCGGAACTGGTTGCCATTGCAGAGGATAATTTCAGGAAACTACAGATCGGCACTATAACCACGACAGTCAGTGACGCCGCCGATTTCACCGACCTTGA
>CAIYZD010000265.1 GCA_903930585.1 uncultured Geobacteraceae bacterium
AACCTGAGTGAAGAAGAAGCCTGGACGATCCTTAAAAAAGAATCACCCGCATTGGCAGATTTGGATGTAGAACGTTTCTGTTACGAACTGGACGACGCAATACCCGATGTAAACGAGTTAGTGTCATCGATGTTCAATTCTTAGAATAACGGACATACCCATCAAGAAACAGCTTCTCTCTCTGAGGGAATGACGCGAACGGACAAGGAGACGGTAATGCTGACATTCAAATGGGACGATTGCTTTAAGGTCGGTATCGGAGAGTTTGATGACCATCACAAGCATTTATTTGACCTGTTAAATAAGACATTCGACGCTTTTACAACCGGTGCTTCGCACGATGCGCTGTCGGAAATACTTCGAGAACTCGTTGATTATGCGGTCTCTCATTTTTATGCAGAGGAATGTTGGATGGAAGCTGTTAATTATCCCGGCCTGCTGGAACAAAAAGCAGAACACCGGAAGTTTACCGCAAAAGCGTGTGAATTTCAGAAAGCATTCATAGACGGAAAAGAGGTTGCTGTATTGGATGTGTTGCAGTTTCTGGAATCCTGGCTGATGAATCATATTTTGAAATCTGATGCCGAGTATGGGGCATATGCATGAAGCAGATGCCGTTTCGTACGGTTGGTTCAAACATTGGATTGGTGATGGTGGACGGTGTTGTCGTGGCAGAAGTTCGGGGTGATTATTTTGATGCTGAAGACGCCACTGCCGCGTCGATTGCATCACCGACATTCCGTGCATCAAACCCGGCGGTATCTGTTATATACTTATTTCCACCTAAGGCGGAAACAAGTGCACGCTGAAGTTTATCAAGGCGGTTGCTGAGTTCTACGGCATTACTCACTTCCAGATTCCGTTCGCCGTCAGTTTTTGTAACCAGCCTTGTCCACTCCGTGTTTCCAAATCCCCAACTCTTTGCAATCAATTCATGAATAGAGTTGCCAAGGAGGCGTATCGTTTCGGTTATCGCCTCGCGTGACACGGCAATACGGTCATTCTCTGCTGAAAACTGCGAAGCCTCACTTAAAACAACCAGGTATTCTATGTGGTTCAAAAGTCCGACCGTAAATGCTTCCTCCGGCTTCATTTCCAACTCGGGTGCAAGATGTTGGCACAGTTTCGCCATGGAGAGCGACATCTCCATCACCCATTCTACTTCATTCTGAAAGAAGGCGCCCTGCAGAATTCGTGAACGGAGTGCCAGCATCGTAACCAAACCGTGCAATTGAGTAAAACCTATTCTTGTAATGGCCTGTTGCAGGTCAAGCGTCGGATAGGCAAATCCCAGAAATGACGAGTTTGCCACACGCAACAGTTCAACAGACAATGTCGGGTCTTCCTTGATAACGTCGATAAAGTCGGCCGCCTGAACTTTCGGGTCGGATAATAATTGCTGAATGCAGATTGCCGCATGGGGTAACATGGGGATTTCAAAATTGTTCTGGTTCATTCTGCGGATGTTGTTTGAAACAAAGGTCCGGTCTCTGCTTGTCAGCGATTGCAGGCCAAGAGGCAGCGCTTTGTCATCCAGCAGTGCTTGCAGGAACGATACTGCTTCGGACGTCAGTACCGGTTCCGGTTGATCAATGACTTGCTCTTCGCCCGGTATATTCGCGGTTACTTCTGCTGCAGGGATTGTGGAAACAGTCCTGTACGTACTTCTGTACATAGCCGGGCGAGGCAATGGTTTTGAACGTGAAAAAAACCCGAATAATCTTTTCAAGATTGACAACATCTGGTTGTTCCTTTGTCTAACGGGCGACAGAGTCCTTATGGGGCCGTTGTATCGAACGAATAGATCGTATGAGTAGAGGCACTGCGAACATCGCGCCAAGGACGATCAGCATCGTACTGTTCGGGTCTCGGAAGTAGGTGTTCAGGCGCAAAGTGGTAAGCGCGATAACGGCAAAATAAAGCATGTCCCCAACGATAGCAAAGGCCCATCCGGCAAGGAAACCGTGGCCCGCAGCGTGAGCCGTGGTACGACCGGTCATTGGATCTACGCCAAAGGAAATCATGACGAGTGCGAGGGGGCCGGTGTTGGTTCCGCTCATGTGTGCTACGCTGCGAGCCGTTATCGTCTTCAACGCGGCGCTGAATCGGTTCAGGAAGGGGACTTTTCGTGTCACCGAGGCGAGAAGCCGAAGGATTGGTTCAAAGGCAAGAGCCAGAGCTATATCTGAAACCAGATAGAGCCCTGCGGTAATGGGCCAGGCTAACCCTTTGGCGTGCGCGAGTAAAACACCCGCAGGGATTCCGCCCCCCACGGGAATGACGAATAGCTTCAGCACGGAAAACGGTACGGATAGTGACTGGTCCGAGCCGGTAAAATACCCGGACAGTGGAAAAACAGGCATGGAGCTCCTCGACTCAAGCGTCCCGGTTACTCTCTTCTGTTGCCGAACAGCTGAAGTATCATGAGGAATATGTTGATAAAATCAAGATACAGCGCAAGGGCTCCCGCAACCGCCGCACCACCCCTGACTCCTTTGAGCTTTTGGGTGTCGTAGGCGGTGAGGCCGATAAAGACGATCAGGCCGATGCCGCTGACCATAAACTGAATCATGGTGGAATGGAGGAATATGTTCACGACAGACGCGATGACAATGCCGATCAGTCCCATGAAGCAGAAGGAACCCACGGAGGTCAGGTCACGCTTAGTCACAAGTCCGTACATACTCATGGCGCCGAAGGTGCCAGCCGTGGTGAAAAAGGCGGAAGATATGGACTGGCCGGTATAGACCAGGAATATTCCCGAGAGTGTCACCCCGTTAAGTGCCGAGTAGAGCAGAAAAAGAGGTGCCGCCGTTGCGGTACCCATGCGGACGGCGAAACTGCCGATGGCAAAGACCAGTCCGAATTCGGCAATGATCAGGCCAAAGAAAAGCATCCTGTTGGCGTAGAGCATGTTGAACAGTGCGGGAGAACTCACTACGACCATGGAGACAAAAGCTGTCAGGCAGAGACCGGCGGCCATCCAGCCATAAACCGCCCCCATGCTGTTACTCTCTGTCGTTACTATCGGACGGGGATACGATGTGCTCTGCGGGGATGAAGAAAACGGCATGGTACTCACACTCCTTGTATGTTTGATCGTTTCCCTCAGTATAATAACGATGGCATTAAAAATCAATCTGTATGGCGCTTTCATGAAAATGCGGGTATACTTTTGACGGTAGAGCGTAAGGGCCCATAAGGAGAAAGAATATGGCCGATCAAAATGAAAATGAAGACTCAGATATGCGTTGCACCTGTGGGGAAACGCATAAAGGGCATGTCTGCTGGTTCTCGCGTATGGGGCTGATCATGGAAATTCAGCATCTGTGCGACAATCCGACGGTCGTGTGTTCGAATTGCGGCGCCAAGGCAAATCTGTCCCATAATGTCTGTTTTCCCGTTCCAATGTCCTCGGACAAACCGTGATGACAGCGTCATCACCATTAAAAGCGCACATGAGAAAGGATATCCGATGAACCCTGAAAAGGTATGTATGGCTGTTGAATCGCACGCAGGTCATATCTGCGAACTGGAAAGTGCACAGGATTGGGATACACTGGCGAAAGTAGCCGCGCAGCCTACGGTCAGATGCGAGAACTGCGGCGCGGAGGCCCATTCAGCCGGAAATGTCTGCATGCCGACCGATCTATGATTACATGGGGGAAAAATGACAGGTACGGAAGTAAAGAAGAAGGCAATCAAGGTCGTCGTCCTGCTGGTTCTGGTTGTAGTGGTCCTGTGTGCCGGTTATGTGGTGACGGTGCTTAACTGGAGCTATTCCAAAGGAGAGAGAATCGGGTACGTTCAAAAGTTTTCGGAAAAAGGGTGGCTCTGCAAAACCTGGGAAGGGGAGTTGCAAATGCTGCCGGTGCCGGGTGCGGTACCCGAGAAATTCATGTTTTCCGTTCGTGATACGAGGGTAATCGGCAAGATTAACTCATCCCTCGGTAAAAAGGTCTCGCTCTCCTATGAGCAACATAAAGGCGTTCCGACCAGCTGCTTCGGGGAATCTGAATATTATTCCGTCGATGTCAAGGCGCTTGAATAACGCGTGAAGATCAGCTGCAGCAGGAGAGTTCGCCCTTCTTGTAGACTTCCAGGAACGCCACAACTATGTCGGGATCGAACTGCTTTCCGCTATTGGTTTCCAACTCGTATAAGGCGGTTTCATGGCTGAGCGCCGTCCGGTAGGGTCGTGTTGATGTCATGGCGTCAAATGAGTCCGCAACAGCGATAATCCGTCCAATCAGCGGGATTTCCTCTCCCTTTTTCCGGTCCGGGTATCCGCTGCCGTCATACTTTTCATGATGGTTACGCACGCCGCCGATCATGGCCCGTAGCGACTTGACGTGTTCCAGGATTTCGGAACCGAGCACCGGATGTCGGTTCATCTCGGCGAATTCGTCCGGTTCAAGTTTGCCCGGCTTCTGAAGCACCCGGTCCGGCACCCCGATCTTGCCGATATCGTGGAGTATGGCCGAGAGATGCAGCTCTTGCAGCTGTTTTTCGGGCAGGTTCATATGCCGGGCGATGGCCATGCTGTATTCGCACACCCTGCGCGTATGCCCGCCCGTGTAGTTGTCCCGTTTTTCAAGCGCTTCGGCAAATGCCATGGTGATCCCTAAAAAGGTCTCGCGTTGTTCCTGGTAAAGCAGGGCGTTTTCTATGGCGGTGCCGACCTGATGGGCCAGGGTTTCCAGCATCTCCAGATCGTCATTCGTGAAGTGTCCCTTCCTCTTGTTGATTGCCTGGAGTACTCCTACCATGCGTTCCTTGCTGGCAACCGGAACGACGATCATGTTACGGGTTACATATCCGGTGGTCCGGTCCACATCCGGATTGAAACGTTTATCTGTCTGCACATCGTCTATGATCGTGGTGCCGCCCCTGCGCGCAATCCAGCCTGCTATTCCCTGTCCCGGTTTGAGGCGGATCTCTTTGAGCTGTGACTTTTTTTCACCGGTTGCCGCCTCGAAGTACAGCTCTTCCGTATCCGGGTCAAGCAGCAACAGGCTGGCAGCGTCGGCGCCGACACAGCTGGTGGCGGTCTCAACGGCGAGCCGCTTGATTTCATCAGGGTCAAGAGATGAATTTATCAGCGCGGCCACTTCCATCAGTGAATGGAGCTTTCTTTTTTCATCGGCTCCGGGAACGGATTGTGTCTGGTTCATGCGATACCCCATGGTTATATATGCGGGAGCATTGTATCAGAATAATAAATAATCGAGAATAAGACAAATACTACTGGTTGCCGGATAATAAAAGCACTATTTTACTAAAGTACGGTTTGTTGCCTGAGAATAGTGTGACAACCGTCACTTGTTACCAGCGGAATGGCCGGGAGGGAGGGGGTATGAAGAAGTGGTATGTCCGGTTTGTGATCGCCTTGATGCAAGCCATGTATATCTCCTGTGCGGCCGCCTCCGAGTCCGTTCGTACGCAAGAAATCAATCAATGTCTGAGTGGTGAACGAGTCACCTGGGGGGATGGCAAAGACAGGCGCGCCATCAGTTCACCGCTGAAGTTTGCCTATAACCACGCGGGTGCTCCGGACTGGTTTGCGGAATCACTGGTTGCCGGGATGGTGGCAAAGGCGGCCTCGGCATGGTCGCAATGCGGTGTGCGTGGCGTGATGGTCGACGGGAGCAGCAGGGAGAAGCAGGGTGTGATCAGGGTGCAGTGGAGTCAAAAAGACAGCCTCGGCAATTTTGGTCTGGCAAATCTCGGGATGCGGACGCTCTCTCTCGGCCCGGGCCCCTTTGCGCTCCTTAAAACCAGAAACCCGGCATATGATGCTCGTGAAACCCTGCAAATGGTGATATCGCACGAGATGGGACATTTCTATGGCTTGATGGCGCATTCGCGTCGCTGTGTCGATGTCCTTTCCTACTATGATGACGGCAAGGGGGGGGCCTGCTACAGTCGCGATCCCTCCCAGGTGCGTAGCGTGAAAGAGTATCGACATGTATTGCCGACCGCATGCGACATAGATCGCTGTCGAGCGACAAATGGTTTGCCACCGCTGCTTGACGGGCGATTGCCGGAACGCTATCTGTCTCAATAGGCCAACAGTGAACAACAATACCCACCCCAAAAGGGTGAGTGACCGATCAATTATCGGATGAACTGCCGACGGGCGGTGCTACCACAATGGTAATGGCATCTTTAAGCGTTCTGGGGTTGAAACCTGCTGTGTCGATCAGCTGGATTTTACCTCCCAGAGCTTTTATCAGCGAGCGCTGGATGATGTCGAGGCGCTTGCGCAGTTCCTCGGTGTCACTGCTTTCAAAACTTCTGGTTCCCTCCGAGTTTACCGCCAGCTTCACACTGTTCTTCTCTCCAAATCCCCAGCTGCTTGCTATCAGTTCATGCAGGGAAGGGCCAAGGCGGCAGATGGTTTCAATCACGCCATCGCACGAGACCGTGTTGCCGGGATTTGCCGTCGAATACTGGGATGCTTCGCCCAGAACGATAAGATATTCAATGTGGTGTAAAAGACCAAAGGTAAATGCTTCACCCGGAGGCATTGCCAATTCGGGAGCAAGTTGCTGGCAAAGTTTGGCCATGGCAAGAGATAACTCCATCACCCATTTTACTTCATTTTGGAAATATACCCCCTGCAGGATTCGTGAGCGTAGCGAGAGCATGGCCACCAAACCGTGCAATTGGCTGAACCCGACCCGTATGATCGCCTGTTGCAGGTCGAGAGTCGGATAGGTAAAACCCAGATAGGATGAGTTGGCCAGCCGCAGCAGCTCAACTGACAGGGTCGGATCTTCCTTGATAACTTCGATGAAATCAGCTGCCTGGACTTTGGGATTGGAAAGCAGTTCTTGTGTGCGAATCACGGCGTGCGGCAACATCGGAATTTCAAAGCTGTTCTGACGGATCTTGCGTATATTGTTTGCTACAAAGGTGCGATCTTTGAGGGGAAGCAACTGCAAATCCAGGGGTGGTTCGTCGACGTTCAGAAGCGCATGAAGAAAGTCCATGGCTGTTTGCGACAGAAACTGCACGGACTCGTCGGCCTCCTGTTCAGGCATGTCGGGTTGCCGTGCGGCGGCAGTGGGTACGGCAGGAGCGCGTGGCGCCTCTGCGGCGTTGGACGAGCCAAGCATCCGCTTGAATAAAGAAATCATACCGTATCCTTCGAAGTGTATATGGGAAAAAACAGTTTCCGGAAGACTATATCATTAAATCATTATGGAAAGAATAATTTCATTGGGGTCCTGCGTTCCTGATCAGATTTATTGCCGAGTGTTGAGCAGAGGTAATCAGCTGGGAAGCTGCATACTGAATCGTTGGTAACTGGGTTAATGCGGTAGCAAGTTGCGTTCTGCCCTGAGTAAGTGACGGAGGTTCCGTGTACGAAGCTTTCGGTTCAGCATATGCAGATTTAGGCGCTGTATATGCGGGCAAAGGCTGAGAAGTCGTATTTATCGGCTTAGGAGCTGTATATGTGGATTTCGGCGGAGTGTACGTTGTCTTGACGGTACTGCTGTTTGTCGTCGCGGCGATACCAAGATACTGACTTATCGTCTTCGTATCCAGTCCCAGTTTGGCTGAAATCATGGAGACGGAATAACCCTGTAACTCCAAGGCCTTCACTTTTGCTTCAGTTGTAAGGGTAACCTCATATGCTTTCGGAGCTATGCTCTGTATTGCTGTAGGTGGCTGAGACGGTTTCTTTACAGGGGTATAGTTTGTTGTGTTAACCCCTGATGTACCGTATGGCGTGATAGCACCGACTGTCATGGGGTCTCACCCCCTGTATCCTTCCTGTTCCTCTCCTGCTGCCAATTTTGTAAGCTGCAACCCTCCTGATATCCACTTATATTTTCTGCTTATTGCTTTGTTTTCGCAATAAAAATCAGATACTATAGCGGCACCGGTTGACTGTTTTTGACCTGTGATTTGATCAGTTGAGCGAGGTAATAATGATTTTTTATAAACGAAATGCAGTCTCAACAGTGGCCCTGATCGCCACCGTTAGCATGCTTTTTGCCGTTGCGGCCTTTGCAATGGAACCATTGGATATAAAGCGCATCTCTGACGACGACAAAATCTTTTTCGCCAGCAGATTACATGTGGATCAAATTGAGAAACTTTCGCGCATTATCAATCATGACGCTTTCAGTAAATTGCCCTGCGAGAAAGTTGCAGAAATCAATAAAACGCTCGGAACTATAAAAGCGGTGGCCCCTATCTTCCGCGAGGCTTCCGCCAACGGCGAGCTCAGTGCGTATTCAAGAAACTATTCTTCCCAGTTGGTACACGAATTCACCGCAACGACAAAAGCTCTCAATGAACTGCTGCCACGGTACAAGAATAAGTGTGCCGCCAAGGCGGAAAAAAGACCGTAATTCTTCGATGTTCTCCGAACTGGTTGATTTCCAGTTTCACGTCTGTTTCCCTTTCGGGAGGTTCCGGAAGAAGAGAAAAACGAGCGGCGGCAGGATGAACAGGAAGGCGTACAGCAGATACTGAAAAGCCCGGTTGACCCCGCCCCGGTCGGCCAGCATTCCAACCAGCGGCCCGGTGCAGACGAACAGCAGCCGGAAACAGAGTGATTGCAGCGACAAGATGCCCGCTCGGTTGGCTGACGGGCACTCTTTCTGGGTGAGATTCAGCATCATCGGCCCCCGCAGCCCTCTCATGCTCGTCAGCAGGTAATAGAAGAGAAACCCCCATAACCCGCCCACCAACCCCAAACCCGCGTACCCCACGCCGATCAGAATCAGAAACAGGATGACCATGGACCGCTCCCCCAGAAAACCGGTGGCGCGATGGCTGGTCAGGGAGAAAATGGCCACGGTCAGGTTTGCCCCGCTCCAGACCGGGCCGAACCAGGTCAGCGGCACTCCCGCGTGCTGCATGTAGGGTTGGATCAGCCAGACCGGATAAAACGATGCGAGCCCCAGTACCGAATTAAGTACGATGTTGTAACGGAGCACCCTGTTTTCCACGAAAGCGTAGCGAGCCGTGCGGAGCGCCTCTGTCAGGTGCCCGGCATGGGTGGCGATTTCCCGCGCCGGTTCGACCAGCGAGCGGGTGATCAGAAACACCAGGAACCAGACCCCGACCTGGAGAAAAAACGGCACGAGCGGCGCGTAGGCGTAGAGGAGTCCCGCGAACAGCGCCCCCATGGCTTCGCCAGCCTGGGAATAGCCGCTCATGCGCCCCTGGTGGCGGGCATACTCCTGCTCCGAACCCTCCTGTTTGAGGGTTTCAAACAACAGGGCGCTGTCAGAGCCGCTGATAAAGGCGAGGGAGGTTCCCAGCAGGATCTCGGCGACCATGACGTGGGCAAAGGTGGCGGCAACCGTATAGACCCCCCAGCCGGCCATGCCGAGGAGGGCGGAGAGGGTGAGGGACACGCGATAGCCGATCCGGTCGCTGATGTAGCCGCTGGGATACTCCATCACCACCATCACGACGGAGAGAATTCCCTGCAACAACAGGATCTGCGTCAGGGAGAGGCCGATGTGATCTTTCCAGAACAGCGTGATGATCGCCATCGGAAAGAGGGTCATCTGCAGGAAGGAAAAGGCGTACAGCCTTGGTATGTTGGAGTGTGCGTTTCTCATGAAAACAGCTGACAACCCCTGATTTTATCAGCGTACATCGTCCTACTTCATCAACGTTTTCAGCGCCTGCTTCAGCAGCCCTTCCACCGTAACGTTGCCGTTCGCATCCAGGCTTGCCAGCGCTTTTCGAACCTGCGGCTCTTTATAACCGAGGTTGAGCAGTGCCGATAGTACATCTTCCGCAACGTCATTGTCGGGGATTTCCCGTGCTTCGGTCGCAGGAAGCGACGTGAGATCCAGTTTGCCGACCTTGTCCTTCAGCTCCAGCACCAGGCGTTCCGCCGTTTTTTTGCCGATGCCGGGAATGGTTGCCAGTTTGCCGAGATCGCTCTGTGCCAGTGCTTGCGCCAGCGGTCCGGGCTGAATATTTGAGAGGATATCACGGGCCAGTTTGGGGCCGACGCCGGATACCGCAATCAGTATCTGGAAAAAGGATTTTTCCAGCCGGGTGCGGAATCCATAGAGCAATATCGCATCCTCCCGGACACTGGTGTGGATATGCAGAGATGCCGCCCCCCCCGCTTCGGGGAGTTCATAATAGGTTGAAAACGGGATATGCACCCGGTAGCCGACCCCATGTACGTCAAGCACGATATGGTCGGGGGATTTATGGGCGATTATGCCGGTCAGAAGTGCAATCATAGTTTCATATCTCTCCAGGATGTTTTGTGCTGTTTTGTGCCGGTACGGCCTGCGGATATCTGTTTGAGACCGTATGAATTGATGTGGCAGATTGCGACCGCAAGAGCGTCCGAGGCATCGGCCTGGGCGATTTCCGGCAGGCCGAGCAGCGCCTTGAGCATCTTCTGCACCTGCTCCTTTTCGGCCTTCCCCTGGCCGACGACGGCCTGCTTGACCTGCAATGCACTGTATTCTGCGACCGGCAAGCCGCTGTGAACTGCCGCAACAATCGCCGCGCCGCGTGCCTGTCCCAGTTTGAGAGCACTCTGGGGATTGGCTGCAAAAAAGATGTTTTCGACGGCGACCTGATCAGGGCGATAGCGTGCGATGATTTCAAGGAGACCATCAAAGATTTTTTTAAGCCGACCGGGGAAGTCGGCAGCCGCATCGGTGAAAATGGCGCCATTGTCGATATGAACAAGACGATTGCCCACATTTTCTACGATGCCGTAGCCGGTTATGCGTGATCCGGGATCTATGCCAAGGACGATCATGATGCGCTACCTCGTTTCCGTCCGGAAAGGGTGCTTTTTTCCCCTGGCGGCGTCAATCTTCGGCTTTGCTTGTGCGGCGTACCGTTGTACGCCTCCGCGCAACCCCTCGATTTCCTTGCCAGGAGAAAAAAT
>CAIYZD010000266.1 GCA_903930585.1 uncultured Geobacteraceae bacterium
CAGTTTCAGCCATGTAGATGACCTGATAGCGGTGAGGGTTAAGTCCGTCGGCAATCAGGCGCAGTGCCGAAGTTTTACCGACTCCCGGATCACCCGTAAGAAGTGCCACTCCCGGATTTTCCAGGAGCCACTGGAAGCGCTCCTTCAAAGCGGCAATCGGTCCGTCATCCCATAACTGCTGTGTATCTTTGCCAAGTGGTTGCGAGGTAAGCCCAAAGTGCTGACGGTACATATCAGACCACCTCCGTGCGTGGAATTGCGATACCGCACAGAGTACGTGTTTGCCGGTCCAGTGCCATCTCGACCAGATTTGTTCCGGTGCGGCTTTGGGTAGTACCGGCACCGTTTGGTACTGTTGCTTTTCTCTTGCGATGGCAATTAGCGAGTTGGTCAAGCGGGGTTGCTTTACCAAGCGAGTCGCCGTTTTCCGCTTCGATGCCGAGTACCCTCTGCTTGTGAGGATCGACTACCAGCAGGACGGTTTTACCGATCAGCTCAAAGGGCACCTCAAAGCGCTGCCCCTCATACGAGACAGTGCCATCTTTACGGACCAGGCGCTTGTGCCGATGCAGAAAGAGTTCGTCCAGACGAGATGCAAACGGGCCAAGAGGACGTATCTGGTTAAGGTCCTTGCGGTAGCGCTCCAAAGGTGTAAGTCCTTCAAGCGCACTGTGCGTTTCCTTGTGGTAACACTCATCCAACCATGCCCAGAGTCGAGCGTTCAGGTCGTGGATGTCACGCACCTTGTCCATATCGAGTTCACCAAGAAAACTTCTGCGTAGGGTTCTATGCCAGCGTTCTAATTTTCCTTTCCCCTCCGGAGTTCGGGGACGACAATAGATGAGCCGAATCTCAAGTCTGGCGCAAATTGCCTGAAGCGTTTCTGCTCGATAAGCCGAACCATTATCGGTCACGAGGCGGATCGGCAATCCTCGCTTCAAGAGAGCCTGTTTCAGTACCCCTTCAACCTCCAGCGCACTCTCTGCCGGACAGAAGGCGCTGTGAGTGATCAGCCGCGATGCATCATCCATGAAGGAAACAAGATAGGTCTTGCGTAGTTGGCCGTTAAAAACAACCTTCGGGCCGTACATTACATCGCCGTACCAAATATCTCCGGCTCTGGCAGCGACAAAGGATCTGCGTTCCACCGGCTGTACATCACTGCCGGGCAAGTTCGATATTCCGTGAGTTTGCAGAAGCCTATGGATACTGGAGCGAGAGAGCTTTGTGGCACCAGGAAGACCGGATGCACCGACAACCTGCCGAATGATCCGTAACGAGCGTTTAGGGTTCTCCTTTTTGGCGGTGCAAATGGCGTCTTGGATGGCATCGGACATCTTCGACAAACCGCGATCCGAGCGGGGCTTCGGTGTCAGTGCTTCGATGCCTTCTCGCTTCCAGGCGTAGTACCACCCCTCTATGGTTTTCTCACTCAGGAACACTTTCCTCGAATTCGGAATCGCATAGCTTTGGGTGGACAACTCGCGCAAAAGCCTCTTCAGTTCGCCTTGCTCCAAACGATCGCGGCTGGCTAATGGACCCAGCACCGAGAGTCGGAACAGGGCATGGGGATGAATCTGCTTCATAATGGCCTCCTTTTAGTGAAATATCACCGTACAAAAGGCCATAACTGTCCGAAAAATATAATTCCTCAAACTGTGTGGGGTGAAAAAAACACCGCTCGTCAATCATCCCTCACTTCCGTGGGAGAGAAACATTATGGGACGGAGCAACCCTCCTCATAAAGAAGGCGCATTACCGTTGAAAGCGGCATGGAAGCAAGGCATTTCGTCCAGAAATCGATTAATTCGGTATGGCGACCCAACCATGGAAAGTGGTTGCGCAGATGGAAGGAATAGTCGGAGAAGCTGTCCAGAAAACGACGCCACCATCGTTGCACGGTCTGCCGGCACACACGACTTCCGCTTGTAGCAACTGTCCGGTTTACAGAATTGCCTGCCAGAAGGAGAAGGAAGATGATTTGCCGAACTTTCCAAAGATACCAGCTGCGAGGAGGTATGCACTCCGGCAGCACTGAGCAAGTCGAATCACATTCGGGGCAATAGAAACGAGGGATGTGGACTAATTCCGAAGGTTCATTAAGATCTTTACGGTCGGCTTTGCGCAGATAGCAACCGTGGCACCAAACAATCGTATGACTACAGCCAGGGCACCTCTTGGGGCGATACGACTCTGGATCATTACGAAGATTCTCATTGTGATGCAGGAGGGATAGAATGCTTGGGAAAATTATGGCCATGTATGTTCTCCTTTGTCGTGGTGACTGGCATATGCCGTCTCACGATACTAAAGGATAACATGCCGATTACAGACCGTTATGTGTCGAGCTATTTAAGGGAACGTTTTAAAAAGTAACCTGGACGTTCTCGGGAAAATCAAAAACAAGGTCTATGGCATAGGCAGGGGCATTACAGCCAGCATGAGTATAAAGCCTCACACCGTCTGAATATGCTGCCAGCACCTTGCCGTGAGCTATTTCCTCTTTCAACTCACCTGCGAGAGCACCTGGATCACTAAAATTGATATAGTCGAAATATCCCTGAATCAGCATCAGTTCATGATTACCACAAAGTCGGACAACCGCACCTTCCGCACTGATGGCTTCTGTTTGTAGTTTTCTGAGCAATTCAACGCATTCCAGTGAGCAAGGACCTCTGTCAATTACATCGCCAGTTTGTATCAACATGGAGTCGTTTCCACTCCAGTTGTCATGGTAGTCAATTAACCCTGCATGGTTGAGGATTTCCTTTAGACCATCCAACTCTCCGTGTATGTCTCCTACAACAATGCACCGTTGGTGAATGTTTGATTGCATTTTAATCCTTTTTAGACTGATATCAGTTCGTCATATTTCGATAGTAACCCCATCCTGAATATCTGCGATGGCTGTTTCAGGAAAATTATCGGTATATCGTTCAGGATGGTTTGTATGAATAGGAATTATTACTTTAGGCTTGAGAGCAGCGACAAGATTTTTCATGGTGTCAATGGTGGCGTGCCCACTGGTATGAATAG
>CAIYZD010000267.1 GCA_903930585.1 uncultured Geobacteraceae bacterium
CGATGATGCGTTGCGGGTCGGACGCATCCAGAACTTCAAAAACTGGAGCCCTGCAATGACGCCGGATCCGGGCAAAAGCTGCCTCGGTATGGAATATTTCTGTTTTGAGGATGACGAACTCTGGAGCATGACCGATGTTGATCTGATAGGTTTGGCAACGAGCGAACTGGAGGCAACGGGGCTGGTATCTTCGGGCATGGTTATCGACGGTACGGTGGTGCGCATAACCAGGGCGTATCCAATGTATGATGAAGGGTATCAGGAACGGGTAACAATAATCCGGGAATATCTGGCTGGATTTGATAATCTTCAGGTCATCGGCCGTAATGGCATGCATCGCTATAACAACATGGACCATTCGATGCTGACAGGTCTGCTGGCGTCAAGGAATTTGTTTGGTGAAAATAACGATCTCTGGTCGGTTAACGGTGATGAAGAGTATCATGAAGAGGGCTCGGACGTCACCGGATAAACGGTAAATGAGGAGTACCATGAACCTGAAAAAAATAGCCGTTGTGCTGAACGGTTTTATTCACGATTTTGCTTCCGGGATCTGGCTGGCGGCGATTGGCGCTGTTTGCATGTTGCATTCTGCCCATTTGAGCGAACCGGCGCTCACGCAGGCAATCAACCTGATTGAGCGGCGTTTCTTCTGGTGGAGCATTGGCGCCATGGTAGTCATTCTTGCCACCGGCGCCGGACGGACCTTTACTTATATGGATAACTGGTATGGTGTGGATGCCGAACGGGTACGCCGCAGAATGCTTGTTATCAAGCATGTGGTCCTCTTTGCCGCTTTTGGTTTTGGATACTGGGTGATCTTTGGCCGTGTATTTCATTAACGCGGTATTTGTGAGGGTACGATACGTTTTTTGCCGATCTTTCATGCTCTGTTATTCTGTTGTCGCTAATCGGTCCAATTTATGCAATAAGTACGTCCGTGCAAAGATGCTTCAATCGCCTGATGTGGCCGTAACGGCTTCGCAGGGCTGATTATACGGCGATTGCCGGCTTATTATGGGTAGAGCGACTCAATAACTATTTGTCAGGTTGCGGTTATATGCCGATAGTCATACCGTTATTTCGCCAGACAATCCGGTTCAGTGCCAAAGCTGTTGTCTGCTGCAAATTATCTCAGGGTTTTAAACTAATATAGAGGAGCGGATAATGAAAAACCGTCTCAGTAGAGTGCAGTTCCTGCTGTTTGCCATGCTACTGCTTGCATTGACAGGTTGCGGCGCAACCGGCATCAACACCGCAAGTAATGTCAACTCCCAGGCTGGCGGCGTGTTGACGGCCAAGCTGAATTGGGCTGCTGATGGCAAAAGTACCGCCAAAGCAGTCGCGTCGTCTCCTGTTCCTGTTCCTGGCGGGATTGTCTCGGTCAGGATTTCGGTTACCGGTTCATCAATTCCGACCGCCAAACAATATTTCTCAGCTCAGGATAGTTACGGTCCGGTAACAGTCTACCCCGGCACAGGGCTGACCGTTTCCGCCCAGGCATTTGATACTTCCGGGACCCTCAAGTTTGAGGGGCTTAAAACTGATGTAACCATTCTTTCAGGAGTGCCTTCAAACGTTTTGATTACGATGGCTCCACCGGTCGTAAAAGAGACTGACACCGTTTGTCTTGCGTGCCATGATGGCACCCGTGACGTCAGCGGCCAGAATCTTGTCGCCAATTACAAACAGTCAGGCCACTATTTCAATAACATCACATCTTCCGTGCATTCGAAGTTCGGAGCCAATGCTCCCGGTTGCGCCGGCTGCCATGGAACCAACCATGATGATCCGGCGCCTGCAACGAGCGGTCGATGCTTTGAGTGTCACGACGGTAAGTTCGGCCCTGATGGTATAAGGCATCAAAATCCGAACGCTGTGCTCGCCGGAGTTAATTTTACCGCCAGATACCTGTCCGTTGGCAATAATAACTGCTCCGCGTGCCATGAACCGCATAATCCGGTCAATGGTACAGGCTACCAGCAGCGTAAGGATTGGGCTTTGTCGGGTCACGGTGATACGACCGCTCCGGCCTGGACCCATTTTGACTTCACCGTCAAGGATACCTGTAACGCCTGCCATACCCCTGGCGGCTTTCTCAACACGTTTGCAACCAATAATGTAAACAATGCTGCCGCTGTTTCAACGGTCAGTAGCGGTAAACAGCCCCTTACCTGTGATGCCTGCCATAGCAGCAATGACTTCAAGAACAGTGTTCGTACGCTCCTTTCCGCCGGTTATAACGTCGGCATGGGTGGTTATGGTTCCGCGGCCAAAGCGACGATACAGTTCCCGAATGTCGGCGAATCAAATATCTGTATCCCCTGTCACGCCAGCCGTGAAAACGGAGCTTCCCTGGTTGCCGGTACCGCGGATTTCACCAATGCAAACTTTAAAAATCCGCACTACCTTGGTGCTGCCGCTGTGTTTTACGGTAAGGGTGGCTTCCAGTTCTACTCTTCCGGAGTACGTTATAACACCTACGGTGCTGCCGGTAAGGTCGGCAGAAACGCCAACTGGAGCCATGGCAAACTCGGCATGGACAATTTCACCACCGCTGCAAGCGCCGGCAAACCGGGAGTGATTGTCGCTACGGGGAACAGGGGGCAGTGTGTCACCTGTCACCTTGGGCCTAAAAATAATCATCTCTTTGAAGCACTCACAACGGCAAACACCACCCAGGGAACGTCCGGCAATACGCAGGGATGCTACGGATGCCACAATGGTACTGCGGAGTCGATGGCAGATTTCATCAACGGTGAGAGGGTTATCTGGGATCGGGCGTTCAACTTTTTTGCCTGGAACTTCCGGTATAACCCCGATGGCACACAAAGAGCCAATCCGATGTACTACAGTGAAATGGCCACTCCATACTTCTTTTCCGACAGTGCGTCGACCGCAGTCACCAACTGGACGTTGACGGTACCGGGCGGTACCGGTGCTCAAACAATGGGTGCTGCTTTGAACCTTAAGCTTCTCATGGCTGAAAAAGGCTCTTTCCTGCATAATCGCAGCTTCGGCCGGGCGCTTATTGCCGATTCCGTCGTCTATCTGCAAAAGGGAACAGTTGGGGACAGGACCGTTGTTTCGCCGACCCAGAACGGAATTATAACGTTTAGCGGTTATTCGTCGGCATTCCCGGTTGACCCGGGCGGCAATGGGGTCAGCATCAGCGCATTGAAATCGCTGCTTACCAAAACAGCCGCCGGCGGGTATATACGAAGGTAGGTTCCGTGTTGCAATATGCACGTCTATCCGGCCCCGCTTCATGAGAAGCGGGGCTTTATTAGACAGGGTGAAACGCCGTGAGTCATGCAGTCATTTCACCGGAAGTCAGGTGTACTCCATGCCCACGTTACTACAGGATACACGTTTTACATACGTTATAACTACATGACTCAGCAGAACGCATCTTCCGGAAAGGAGGGAATATTTTGAAACATAACCACATGAAAAAAACCGGGCGCTCAAGCTGTCTGGCTCTTGGAGTTGGGGTGTCGGTACTGGCCTCATCGCTGTTCTGGTCAACGCCGGTTATGGCGTACGACTATTCATTTTCAGGGGAGTCAAACACAATCCTGCGCATGCGGAAAACAGCCGACAAGGCGACCATTATTCCGGCATATGAGTATCTTCGTCTCAACATGACCGACAATCGCAGCGACGGCTCGGGGGTATCGTTTTACCTTGGCGCCTGGGGGCGGGGGGATCTGGCTGATAAAGATCTATCAACTACCACCAATCCGGATGGTGATCTTCAGTATGCCTATTTGACGTATCGTGCTCCCAAAAACAACACCGTTACCACCATTGGCCGTCAGTTCATCAGCGAAGGCGTAGCCTCCGAGCGAATCGACGGCCTTTACGTGCGCAGCGACTTTGCCTACGGCATCGGCGTGGCGACGTTTTTTGGTAACACGGTCATTACGCAACGGCTGCCACAGCCAGCGTATCAGGGAGGTACGCTTATCTATGGCGCCCGCATTTCCCAGTCCGACAAAAAATACTATTCTGTCGGTTTGAGTGCCCTCAAGGGCGCTCGCGAAGGCGATGGCCGCTACCGCGAAGAGGAAGGGGTCGATCTCTGGCTGCGCCCCATCGGATCGGTTGACCTGAACGGTCGCTCATCTTACAACTCCATCACCGATGGCTGGATGGAGCACAGCTATGCTCTCTCCTATTCGCCGCTATCTTCGCTCAGGCTTGGTGTCGACTATTCAAGCGTCAACCTTAAGGACTATCTGGCGAATGTCACGACATCGGCACTCAGCTTCCTGAACCCGATTCTGAACGTTAACAACCGGCAGAACGTCGTCGGCGCCAGCGCCACGTATACCGGGATAAAAAACCTGACCCTGGGCGCTGACTACAAACACTACAACTACGATCATTCCGGCTCCGCGGCCTATTTCGGCGGTAAAGCCAGTTACTCGTTTCCTGAAGAGCTGGTTGTGGGGTGCGCCGTGCACCGCATGGACGGTGGCGTTAATGAACTCCGCTACAGTGAATATCGCGCCTATGCCGCCAAGAAGATCGCTCATACCGATCTTACCATCGATGCGACCAATACCAATTACGACAAAGAAATCAGCGGTATCAAAAACAGCTACGCAATCACCGGAGCCGTCGGCTACGAAATAAATCGTAAGTTAAAAATCGGGGCGGATATGGAATTTTCACGAAACCCCGATTTCAGCGGTGAGGTTCGCGGGCTGGTGAAAGCAACCTATACCTTTGACACAAAGTTTGCTGCTGAAGGGGGAACAAAGAGTGAAAAATAAATTAGGTTTGTTAGCAATTCTACTGCTGATGGGATTACTGTATGCCTGTGCAAACACCACCAGTTTGTCGCGAGTGCATCCGGAAGACGTTGGCAAGACTAAGCCGGACTGCACGGAATGCCACACCGACTCATGGTCCGCACTGAACCACCGTGCGCCCGATTTCTTCAGCAAACATCGCTTCTTTGCGGGAACATCCCGTCAGGCATGCAGTGCGTGTCATCAGGAATCCTTCTGTGCAGATTGCCACGCACACAAGGACGAGATCAAGCCGAGCGACAAGTTCAGTGATGCTCCCGACCGTAACCTTCCTCACCGGGGCGATTATCTCAGTCAACACAAAATTGACGGTAAAATAAACCCGGTTACCTGTGTCAGATGCCACGGACGCCAGAATAATGAGAGGTGCGTGACATGCCATCGATAAAATCACTGGTTGCATTCATTGCTCTCGGAATGAGCCTGGCCCTGAGCGGATGTAGCGACAAAAGTTCCCAGGCAATTTTCGATACGGACAGTGGTAAACATCCTGCCGATTGGGTTCAGAATCACTGGGTCGGCGTAAAGAAATCAAGCACTCCGGCCACGGTAGTCTCAACTGCCGTATCGTCATGCGGCGAATGCCATGGCGCGGATCTGGCGGGAGGAAATGCGGGAGTCAGCTGTTTCAGTCCGACTCGCGGCGCTCAGAATTGCCATGCCGGCGGACCGGCAGTGGGGCATGATCCGGGGTGGGCTCTTCCAAGCCAGCATGGCCGTAACGGTGTCATGGCTGCGCCGACAGCATCTGCCGGTATGGCCTATTGCGCCTCCTGTCACGGAAGTAAATTCGACAATACGAATAATGCCGCTTCATGCGCCTACAATGCTGCCGGCTGTCATGGGACCGCTGCGATCTCGCCGCATCCCCCCAAACCGTGGCATGGCTTAACAACCACCGGAACGAACCATGTCTTTGCCGATCCTGCGAATGCAGCACTGTGCGTCAACTGCCACAAAAACGGGGTAAATCTGACCTCCGTCTCCGCACCGGTTGCGGCTGCTGCCGGAACTGCGGCTGGCTGCTTCAACAACACTCTTTGTCATGACAACGGCCACCGGGACTCATTTAAACATGATCCGTCAGCAGCTGACTTCCACAATGTTTTTGCCGCGAAGTCGGTCACAAGCTGTAAACGGTGCCATGGCACCACCCTGACCGGAGGGAATGCATATAACGACGCTTCGGTTGCTGTACCACCCTGCACAAACTGCCATAAACAAGTTCCGACCGGTGCACTTGCCAGCGGCTGCACCTCATGCCATGGTACTCCGCCAAACGGTTCGGTATTTCCCAATATCGGTGGAAGTCACGGCCCGCACACGGCGTTACCGCCGGTAACGGGCAAGTGCAACAGCTGCCATAATGGCGCCGGTTCCGGTACGGTAAACCATAATAACGGGACAGTGAACGTTTCCTTCCTCGGCTCGTACAAAGCCAAGCATGCTACTGCTGATCCTCTGCGCAACGGTGATGGTACCTGTTCGAATGTCAGTTGCCATGGTGGGAACCCGACTCCGGTATGGGGCGGCGCCATCAAGCCCGGTTGCACGGATTGCCATGGCACGACCGTCGGCACGGCAATATATACGCCGGAATACAACAGTTATTACTCGGGAGACTCGGGTCTGAGTGATGCCCTTGGTACCAGTCTGCACGAACGGCACCTTAACAGTATCAACCCTGTCGATACCACCCGGAACATCACGTGTACCGACTGTCATAACACGGTGCTGTTGACGACGGCTCAGCATTTCAGCGGACTTGCCACCCATACGTTCAGCGGTACGCAGCAAAATACCATAGGTGGAGGAACCACCTACATTAGCAACGTAAGAACTGATGACAATTTGTCCCACCCATACTATTCTTATGCCACCCGGACTAGTCGTTCCTGCAATGGCGTTTCATGCCATCCAAAGAAAAGCTTACCGCCGGATGGCAACAAGTGGTGGCAAAACTAAACAAGCTGTTTAGGAATGATGCGGATTCAGTGTCTGGTATGTGCGTAATTAACTGGAAAACGAGGTTGTCAGAACTATCATGAAGCGTAAACTAATCGAAAAATGCACGGCAGCATTCGTATTATCGGTAGCACTATTCCTTCTTGTCGGTTGTGGTGGCGGAGGTGGTGGCGGTTCTGTTGCTGCCCCCGTTACCGTATCCGGTGTGGTGGCAACAGGTGTGCCACTTTTTCCTGCCAAGGTAACTCTCACTGATTCAGCTGCTTCGCCCGTCGTAAAACCCGCGGTAGATACGGACTCAAATGGTAATTATTCTATTGATGTCACCGGTTTGACAAAACCGTATCTGCTCAAAGCGGTAAAAAGCGGCACAACGCTTTATTCCGTAGCAACCGACAAAGGAACCGCAAACATAAACCCTTTGACAAATCTTATCGTAGCTAATGCGGCTGGTACGTCTGATCCGACAACAGCTAAAAATCTTGATCTGGCGACCGCGACTTCGGCAGTAAAAAGCAAGCTAACGGATTTACTTGCCCTGTACAGTCCCGGTCTCGGCGATCCGATTTCCTCACCATACCCGGCGATCGGAACCGGTCTTGATTCGTTGTTCGATGTAGTGAAAATAACTGCCTCCGGCGGATCGGTAGCAATTACCACTACTGGCGGTTTGCCCATAATGAATTCTACGTTTGCCAACATCCCTACCGCTACAATTACTTCTGCGAACATTCCGTACTCGGTTACCGGCAAGCTGGTTACCAGTGATGGCGCGGCATTCCCGATGGTAACGGTACAGCTGGCTTCAGCAAGCAGTGGTGCGGTTATTGCGAGTAAAGTCACCGATACCAATGGCGCATATGCATTCATCGGTGTTCCGAAAGGCACCTATTCACTCGGCTCCGGGGATGCGAAATTCCAGTTTGTCGCCATGCCCGTTACCGTTGGCAGCAGTGACGTAACGGTTTCGGACATTATCGCACGCTCTCTGTTCACCGTAACCGGGAAAATCAGTTGGGATGGATCCGGGACTAACGGTGCAACGTCTGTATCTGTGTATAAGGCGAATTTTTCATTATATGACCTTACGCTGAGCACGACGAGCACGGCATATTTGACCAGTGCGTCGATATATGATCCTGCGCACAAGTATGGGACTGATGCACCGACGTATGATCTTACCAAGCCGCTATTTACTAAACAAACCGATTCCAACGGTGACTTTTCCATAGCCGGCTTACCGAAAGGGAGCTACATTTTAGTGCCATCCCGCAGTGGCTATAAGTATAAAACAGTAATAAGCGGTGAAATAGAAGATACCACTATTTTTTCACTCAGGGAAAACGACACCAATTTGTACATATATGATGTGGATGGTATTGGTCGTGGTAATCATCTTGTTACCGCTTCTCCACTCACGGCAAGCATAATCTATAACGCACCTCTGCTGCAGTTTTCCGGCAACGGGGTGTCCGGTTTTGATTTTACCATGGCTAAAGAGAGTACCGGTACCGTTCAGTAAGATGGAAGCAGCTGCTTTTGACAATAACGTTTGAATCTGACTAGCTTAAGGAGGAATCCTGCATGTGGATAAACTTGAGGGGATTTACAATTGGGGCAATTCTGCTCGTATCTCTGTCTTTATTGCTTCAGGGGTGCGGTACCAATAATGCGCATACGGTAGCAACGCCAACTCGTAGTACAAAACAGATCTCGGGGGTAGTAGCGGATAATTTCAATCACCCCCTTGCCAATGCCACCGTTGTTGCGTATCCGGTTGAAAACGGGGTGCCGATGACCGTTAAAGCTCTGTCATCCCCGGTACTCAGCGGTTCGGACGGCAGTTTCACCTTGTACATACCTTCCACGTATGTTGGGCAGGTACTGTTTGAAGCGACACCGTCCGTCCCACTCGCCAAACGTATTGCCAAGATACTGTTTTCTACTCCGTCTACGAATGTAATCAGGGCGATACTTCCTGAGAAAAAGCTGACGGAAGTCACTATCCCGTATGTTGTTATCAATTTTGCCACTAACACGATCTATACGTTTATACAGACGAATATCGTTAATGCTGCTGCTCCGGCGGGCTTTGATGCAGCTGGCGGCTTCAGTGATAATAATATTCAGAAATCCACCCTGGTGCTGGAGACCTTTTTCGGATCGAATTTCACGGAAGTTACCCCGCCAAAGAGCGACACCGATACGAATACTTCCAAAGCCCAGCAGGATCTGCAGGTTTCAATCGCAGCGGTTAACAGTATTTTATCAGGCCCCATGACTCTGGAAAACCTTGTAACAAAACTGGTTGTTCAGGGGGGTCTTACCAATGCCGTTGCGGATGCCATTAAAGCTGCCGTTGAAACGGCGACATCGGATTTGATTACATCCGGTTCGCTACCGCCTGAATATATACCGAACTCGGAAATACTTACCAATATCTCAAATGCGCAGTCAAATCCTGTTGTCGTCCCGACGCTGGTCGGCGATAAAACGGCTCCGTCGGTTCCGACCGGTCTGTCAGCCGTGGCGACGGTAAACAGCGTCACACTTCTTTGGAACCCGTCTACGGACAAAAATGACAGCGGCGGCGTCGGTGGTACGGTCAGCTACTCAATATACCGCGCCAAAGATTCGAGCGGGGTCTTTACGTTGCTTGATACCGTCTCTTCTCCAGGCATTACCGCTCCCAATAAGGTCCCTTATGTGGATACGTCCGTCACATCGGATACTTCGTATACGTACGAAATTGTTGCAAGTGACGATCTGAATAACGCATCAGTGGCAAGTGATGTGGTATTCATCAAGACACTGGTACCGGCGCCGGCGGCAGTTATTGATGTGGCGCCGCCATCAACGCCTTCTCTGTCGTTTGTTGGTCAAACCGACGACAGCCACTCTCTTCCTCCGGAAAACATCAAAGCCAAAGTTGTCATTCAGTGGTCGCAATCCACGAAAACCAATAACGATGGTACGGTTGTCCCGGCAGCGGGCTACTATGTGTACCGAAATTCCCAGATTATTCAAACGGTCACCGGTGTGACGTTCACCGATGAAACGGTGGATCCGGCAACCGATTATACCTATTACGTCAAGGCATTCGACGACAACGGCAGGATGTCGGCTGCGTCAGCCAAGCTTGACGTCCACACATTCAACAGCACACTGGTTGCGAAGCCGAACGCGCCAGCTCTTCAGGAACTCTCCATCGTGCAGGCGACAACGACGACGCCGGCCAAAGTAACCTTGAACTGGAGTGTATCTGATAGCCCAGGTGTTATCGGTTATAACGTCTATCGCGGTTCAAAGATTCTGGTCTCCGGGATCACCGGTCATAGCTACACAGACGGTGCGGTAACTCCGGGCCTGAATTATGACTATTTTGTAACGGCAGTCACCGCATATGCCGAGTCGGACCCATCTGCGACCCGGCAGGCTCAACTCGTTGCTCTGCCGACGTCGGACCCGGCGCCGACTGCTCCGCTCAACTTTATTCAGGTGGGAACCTCCACACAGAGTTCAGCGACCCTCTCGTGGGCTGCTTCGACGATATCAAGCGGGACCGTTGCGGGGTACGACGTTCTGCGGCGTACATCGGATAGTACCACGCTCCCTACCGTAATTGCCTCCGTCAATGGCACCAGCTTTACCGATACGACGCTTACAACGGACCCCGTAACGCATAAGGGGAACGCGTATGTCTATTATGTGAAAGCATTCAGCGCAAAAGGGGTCAGGTCAGGTGACAGTGAATCTCGCACCGTTGTCGCGGCTGATTTTGTTGACCTTACCGACGTCACGGCTCCGGCTGTTCCGACCGGATTGGTCAATTTGACCGTTACCAGCAGTGGTGTTCCTCTTAGCTGGACTAAGTCTTCAAGCAGCGATGTTGCCGGTTATCGTGTCTATCGTGGCGGCAAGCAGATTGCGGATGTCAAGGCGGGAAGCACCAGTACGGGTAATACGTACACGTTTACCGATGCCACGGTTAACGGTGGAACCACGTATACGTATCAGGTGACGGCGTATGATAATGCCGGTAACGAATCACTTCTCAATCTCAGCTCCGTCTTGACCGTTACAACTCCTGCCAAGCTGCCGTCATACTACACTCTGCGCGGCAGGGTCACTGTCAATGACATCGGGATGCAGGGTGTTGTGTTGATCCTGAATGGTACCGGAACCGGAAGTGTTCTTTCCGATGCCAACGGAAATTATTCATTTCCTCCGGTAGCGGTCGGTGATTACACCATTACAGCCCAACTGAACGGCTTCTCGTTTTCTACAACATCGAACTGGTCCGGGGCGGTAACTGTCAGCAGTGCGGATGTTGCCGGTCTTAACTTTACTGCAACATATCTGCAATCCGTAAGCGGAGGAACTACGTATCCGGTTGGTACGGTCATAGGCGGATCGACCTATCCTGCCGGTACCATTATTGGCGGTATCACCTATCCGTCCAGTACCGTTATTGGTGGAGTAACGTATCCGACTGCCACGGTAATCGGCGGAGTAACCTATCCGACCGGTACGGTAATTGGCGGTATCACCTATCCGAACGGTGTCGTTATTGGTGGCATCAGCTATCCTCCGGGAACCGTTGTCGGCGGGGTAGCCTTCCCTCCCGGCACGATTACAGCTAACTTTACGTATCCGAGTGGTACGGTTATCGGCGGGGTGGTCTATCCCTCCGGATCCATAGTCGGTACCATCGCCAACCCGACCGGTGTCGTTATCGGCGGAGTTACGGTTGCTTCCGGCAGAGTGCTGGGCGGAGTTACCTATCCGGCTGCGGCGGTCAACAGCACGATTACGTACCCAAGCGGTACGATAATCGGCGGTATTACCTATCCCTCCAGCACGGTCATCGGCGGAATAACCTATACTACGGCTACGGTCATCGGCGGTATCACCTATCCGACCGGTTCGGTCATCGGCGGAATTACCTACCCGAATGGAATCGTAATTGGGGGGGTACGCTATCCGGCCGGGACCGTTGTCGGTGGTATCGCCTTCCCTCCCGGTACGGTTACCGGAACCATGGTGTATCCCGGCGGTACGGTAATTAACGGAGTTATCTATCCGACCGGAACGGTGACCGGTGGGGTCATCTCTCCGTCTGGAACTGCGGTCGGCACCATTACCTATCCTTCGGGGGCGGTAATCGGCGGTATTTTCTATCCTGCGGGCAGAGTCACTGCCGGTGTGATTTATCCGGCAGCTATGGTTACCGGAACAGCTGTATATCCGAGTGGGACGATTATCGGCGGCATATCCTATCCTTCCTCAACGATAATTGGCGGTATTACCTATACGACAGTAACGGTTGTCGGTGGGGTGTCCTATCCTACCGGTACGGTTGTTGGTGGCGTCAGTTACCCGAATGGTGTCGTGATCGGTGGAGTGAGTTATCCTGCCGGTACAATCGTCGGTGGCGTTGCGTATCCTCCCGGCACAGTTACCGGCGTCATGGCGTATCCTACCGGAACAATAGTCGGCGGTATAACGTATCCGTCCAGCACGGTGATCGGTGGCATTACCTATCCGACGGCCACCGTTATTGGTGGCGTGACCTATCCGACAGGAACGGTTATCGGTG
Source organism: uncultured Geobacteraceae bacterium (assembly GCA_903930585.1). Lineage (GTDB taxonomy): Bacteria > Desulfobacterota > Desulfuromonadia > Geobacterales > Pseudopelobacteraceae > JACRCG01. The sequence continues at coordinate 12,385 of CAIYZD010000267.1, forward strand.
GAATTACCTATCCGAACGGGATTGTGATCGGCGGAGTAACGTATCCGGCCGGAACTGTGGTTGGTGGAGTGGCATTCCCTCCCGGTACTGTTACCAGTAATTTCAGTTATCCTACCGGTACGGTAATTGGCGGAATTGTATATCCTACAGGTACGGTATCTGGCGGAACAATCTACCCGACCGGCACTGCGATAGGAGCGATTACCTTCCCGACAGCTACCGTAATTAGCGGTGTTGTTTATCCGACCGGAATTGTCGAATACGGAGTGCTCTATCCCACAGGGTCCGTCAATAGCGCGGTTTCCTATCCTGGCGGTTCGCTTGACGGTGGGGTTACGTATCCTGGCGGTTCTGTGACAACCCAAATTGAATGGAACATAATTGTCTATGGAACCGTGGCCGACAATTCTGGCCTGAGCCTTGCAGGAGTGACGATCACCGTTCACGACGACACCTCCGGGGCGACAACGACAACTGCGACCAGCGTCGTTGGCACGTATTCATTCAAAGGGGTTCCGGGGCACAGTTACACAATTACTCCTGCTTTGTCGGGGTATGTATTTGTTCCTGTGACGGTAGCGACGGATCCAAACGGATATGACAACGTTCCCGTCAATGCAATTAAAGCGAATTAAGTATATATAGCTTTAATCTGAGGTTCGGGGCGGTATCTTACAATAAACAGTACGAGCAGATATTCTAGGAAAGGAGGACAAAACATCAGAATAATCAGTTGGTGAGTGTCACAATACTTGTAAAATGGTGGTTATTAACTCTGCAATCGTGCAGAAACGAACTCCGGTTCGGAACAAAAAAAAGGAGAAGAAACATGAGAAACAGTTTCAGTAAAGTGCAGTATCTGCTGTTTGCCCTGTTATTGTTTGCCCTGACAGGCTGTGGTGCTAACAGTGTTACCACTGCAAACAATGCGCAACCGGGTACACTCACGGCCAAAATTGCTTTGGCTAAACAGCTTGGCAAACAGGTCGGCGCCATTACAGCCAGTGCTGGTGTAAAAACCCGCCTGATCGTAACCGGCGCAACCATCCCGACTGCCAACGAAACATTTGACGGTACAGCCGGCGGCAGCATCAAGGTGTATCCTGGCAGTGACCTGATTGTCAGGGCAGAAATCCTTGATACGACCGGCGCTGTTGTTCTCGAAGGTTACTTTGCCAACGTGTCGGTAGCATCCGGTGCTACTCAGCCGGTCAGCATCGAAGTTGCGTATCCGGTAGTTAAAGCGGATAACGTAACATGCCTGGCATGCCATGCAGGTACCAAGGATGTGACCGGACAGAACCTGGTTGCAAACTACAAGCAGTCTGCTCACTACTCAAACGATCTCGTTTATACACAAGCACAGTTGGCAGCCCTCGCTGATAAAGGGATCACTGGTGCGACTCAGCCAGGTTGCGCCGGTTGCCACGGTAACCAGCACAATGTCGGGAATCCTTCTGCGGCCGGCAGATGTGCAGCGTGCCACAGCGGCACTACGGCTGCTCTCCCCGTAATTCATGCCGGTAATGACACAAAGATCACAACCACCAACTGCACAACCTGCCACCAGCCGCACAACACCAAGCAGTTCCTTGGCGGCCGTTGCATCGCCTGCCACTCCGTTGGTCAGGATGCTACTGCAAAAGGTAATTATGTAGATGACAACAATGGCGTACGTGCGATCACCACTGAATTCAGCAAATGGTCACATCACGTAACCGGTGTTGCTCTTAACGATGCACACTGTGCAGCGTGCCACCTTGAAGGTAAAGTTGTCGACGATGGCAACGGTAACGTTGACGTTCTTGTTGACGCCGCCAAGCATATGTCCGATAACAAAACCCATCTGCGTAATGCCGATACCGATGGCGACTTCGCATGGGATCCGCAGAACCCGAACCACAGCGGCATGGATAACTTCTGCTTGAGCTGCCATGACAGCAACGGCGCAACCTCACCGATGAGTGCCCAGATTCAGGCATTGATCAACGCCAAGGGTATTGCTGCTCCTGGTAAAGTTGCATCACCTTCCAACCCGTTTGGTGATACCATCTCCAACCGTTATGACAAAATGCAGCGTCCGGCCGTTGTTGATGCGAACAGCCAGTTCAACCCAAGCAACAACTCGCACCATGCAGTAAAAGGCCCACGTTATACGGGTCGTACCCGCGCAGCTGGCGTACGCCAGATTGCAGCTCCTACAAAGTTTGCCAACAACTCGTCTGCTCTTCTTAAGGGCGCTCGCAGCACCATCTATGACGCCGGCAACTTCAATGCCCTGTACAGCCCGCTTGGTACTGACGGTACCGACGCAACCGGCCTTGGCGATGACTCCACACTCCATTGCGGCGATTGCCACACTGTAGGTCAGTGGAAACCAGGTTCTTCCGATACCGCCAACGGTTCACCGACACCGGTTGCCATTGGTGCTCACGGCGCAAACAACGAGTACCTGCTGCGTAACACCCTCGGCACCGACCAGCGCCACACGCAGAATGCATTCTTGCTCAGCGCAACAAATGTTGTTACCTACACCAACCCGAACGGTGCTTTCCTGGTTTGCTTCAACTGCCACTCCTACACCAAGTACGGTTCCATCTACGTCGGTACCGGTCTGAATACCCCCGGCACAGGCGCCGGCATCCAGCCACATGCTGGTGAATACGACCAGGCTGGGCGTTGCAACGGCATCGGCAACACCCTGCCGTTCAACGGTTACACCACCGGTTCTGCTACCGATGGTACCCAGTTCGCCAGCCGTTTCATGAGTGTTGGCAATCCTTCTGCACCCACCAC
>CAIYZD010000268.1 GCA_903930585.1 uncultured Geobacteraceae bacterium
CAGGGGAAATGTACCACAGAACAAGCAGCGAATCAAGAAAAAAATCACATATAACTAAATAATATTAGATACTTATGTTAGCTTTGACCTTTGTGCGAGGGCATCAATGTTTGTTTATTACTGAATTCAGACCTGATCTTATGCAGCGGTGTGACTTGACTGGCTAAGGCTTCAAACTCAGGATCTCCTGAGTGATAGCATTTACAGCCGACTGACTCTGGTGAACTTGCTTTGGTCTTTAGTACCATTGACGTGACCTCTGGCGTTTTTGGAATAAGAATATTTTTAAATTATTGATCAACTTTATTGATGAGAATATCTCGGTATTTTATGTGGATCAGGGTAGATGCAAATATTATCATCTAGGCCACAGTACATTAAATATGGGCATTTATTTCCTGTTGTGTCCTTCGACCTGCATGCGTAATGATCGCTCATACCAAGTTGTAAAACGTAACAGTCGTTATCAGGTTTCATAATTTATCTCGCAATCCGATTTCCAGATTATTGCGGTTGGTGCTTTTACCACGGATCTGAGTTGTAACCAATATTTCTAACTAACCACTATCAAATCATTCAAGTACTTTTCCTATTTTGATAATATAGCAGGTCATTATTGAGGCTACGTTGAGAAGAGGTAAATGTTTGGTTACATTTAAAGTTCTGTGCGGTAAAAACACTGTACGGTAAAAACAGTTGCGAAATCCCTTTTACTCGATATCATGTTTACACAATCACATGATGTACCGGAGTTGAGCCTATGACCGCTTCAACCACTTCCAATAAGAACATCAATATAAAACAAAAAAAGACCAGTAAAACACCATCCGGACATGGTCGGGACGTCGTCAAGAAAAAATCTGCTAAAAATCCACTGGTTGATGTTCTGGAAACTCCGAGCTTCGATCTCAACGACAGCCAATGGTTTCTCAACCGAGAATTGACTTGGCTTGAGTTTAATCGCAGGATACTGCACGAAGCCGAAGTAACTCGCACTCCACTTCTGGAACGGCTCAAATTTATTGCCATTGTCAGTGTCAACCTGGACTCATTCTTCATGAAACGCATCGGCGGATTCAAACAGCAGATCGGTGCCGGCATGAGCGAGTTGACGCTTGACGGAAGGACGCCACTTCAGCAGGTTCGTGAATGTCATCAAGTCATTCGTGATATCAATGCTCACAAAGAAGAAGTACTGAAAGAAGTCCTATCGTTATTATCTCCAAAGGGCATCGTCATCGAAAGCTATGCCACTCTGACCTCGCAAGAGAAGATTGATCTGCGTGAATACTTTTATTCCAGTGTTTTTCCCCTGTTGACACCTCAGTCTATCGATCCGGCCCATCCGTTCCCTTTTGTATCCAACCTGTCGCTCAACCTGCTTGTCACACTGAAATATCCCACGTCTCGTGACGTTTCAATGGCACGTATCAAAGTTCCCGTCGGCTTGGGGATACCTCGTTTCATTCGAGTTGTAGACAGAGTGGATCATTTTATACCGGTAGAAGAGTTGATTACAAACAATCTGGATTTACTGTTTCCCGACATGCAAATAGTTACCTGTGAATTGTTTCGCGTTACCCGAAATTCCAACACTGAGAAAGACGAAGATCAGGCCGATGATTTAATGGCCATGATCGAATCTGAACTGAAAGAACGAAAGTTTGCTCCCATCGTGCGGTTGGAGATAGTTCAGGGGATGGTTCCGCTTCACCGTGGACGATTGGCTGCGGAACTGAAGTTGGATGAAGACCATGATGTTTTTGATGTGACCGGAATGCTGGCCATGCGAGATCTTTTTGAGCTGGCAGACCTTGATTACACACGCTTACATGATCCGCAACATCAGCCCATCGACAATACTCAACTTCATTCCAAAAGTAACATTTTTCATATTATCCGTGACGTAGGTTCAATTCTGCTGCAACACCCCTACGAATCATTCTCCACATCGGTAGAGCGGTTTTTACATGAAGCTGCGACCGATCCCAAAGTGCGTGGCATCAAGATGACTCTTTATCGTACCGGGAGTGAAAGCCGTGTTATCGATTATCTGATCCTTGCTGCCCAGAAAGGAAAACAGGTCGCTGTGGTAATTGAGCTGAAAGCGCGTTTCGACGAGGCTGCCAACATTCAGCTTGCCGAACAGATGGAGCAGGTTGGCATTCACGTGACCTACGGAGTAGTTGGTCTCAAGACTCACTGTAAAGTCATCTTGGTAGTTCGCCAGGACTACCAAGGACTGCGCCGTTACATTCATATAGGCACAGGTAACTACCATGCCGGAACTGCCCGCATCTATAGCGATATCGGCCTGCTGACGTGCGATGAAGCCATTGGACAGGATGTCAGTGAACTCTTCAATTATCTGACTACCGGTTTCATGAGCAATCGCAACTTTAAAAAGTTGTCACCTGCTCCCCGGTTTCTCAAAAAGACTCTACTGCAGGGCATCGAACGGGAAATTACCTATAGTGTACAAAATGGTGGGGGCGCCCTGATACAGTTCAAGATGAATGCACTTGAAGACGGTGATGTTGTTCGTGCTCTGTACCGGGCTTCACAGGCTGGGGTTAAAGTCGATCTTATAGTTCGTGATACGTGCC
>CAIYZD010000269.1 GCA_903930585.1 uncultured Geobacteraceae bacterium
CTGATCTCGGGATTGAGAATAATATAGTCGAGACCTCTCAGTATTTTGGCCCCTGCCAGGTATTCATGAACATTGAAAGAGAGTGCCGCAATATGCAAGTCAGCCAGCGAAGCTCCTGTTCCCCGGTCATCGAATGTTACCAATGGAATTCCAGAAGCCTTTATTTTTTCTGAGTGTCGGATATCGGTATTGAGACGATCGTTGACCCACAATGTTAAACCGTCACGTTTTATGAGAGTGGATTCCCAGTTTGAAGTGAAATCATCCAGATTCACCACCTCGTGAGGTATGCCTCGATCAACAAGTATGTTCCGGGATGGAGTGTGATTGTTCATATAGAAAACAAACGAAATCCCAGCCTTCGCAAGCGCATCGGATAGATTTAGCGCACGGTATAAATGGCCCATCCCACGCAGATGTGAGCTCTCTATGCAGAGTGCAAGCATAGCATGACAGCTTCTTCTGTTTCCGCCCAGGAACCGGAAGCATGCTCTGCTACATAGCATGCACGATGATAGTCTTCGTCCGTATCCACTGTCAGGCGCACTGAAGGAAATCGTTTCACAGCAGGTACATCAAGAATGCCGATTCTGAATAGATCAGGATTCTCCTCAATGTATTCATTTACGTGTTCCCGGTGATTGGGTGCATGCCCTTGCTGTATACTTCTTTCGAGTGCTGCATAAGTAAATATCTCTGCCCCGACACCCTGGGGCATGATTCCAAATGAATGAGAGTAATCATTGCATTGCGCCAGATGGAGCTCTATCAATCGCTGCAGCTCCTCGATGTCGGTAAAGGGGTTATCTGCGGTCAATCGTACGATATGCTCAAAAGAGTACTTGAGGGCGCACTGGTAATAACGATCAAGCACATTGTATTCATTTCCACGAAAAACGTCGATACCGGTTAACCGGCAATGAGCTGCAATAACATCATCCGCTGATGTATCACTGGTCGCTACCACCACTTTTACTGGGTATTTCAGCAGTGACAACCGGCCCAATACGTGATCAAGCATCACCTTACCGGCAATCGGCAACAAAACTTTACCCGGCAGCCGGTTCGAGCCTATCCTTGCCTGTATGACAACACCTACCTTCACAATAAATCATTCCATGTCAGCACAGCATCATTTTTCATATCTTTGTCTACATTCCGCCCTACAACTTGCTCAAAATATTTTAGGCAGAATCCGAGGCAAAGCACGAAATCCGCCTAGTGAATTCAGATCGTTTCATTACTCATGGGCGAACTTAAATCCACAATAGGCTAACTGGATTCTTTTTCCAAGATATAACAATGGAACGCCGGCTCGGCACCTTGACCCAGCTCCTCGTCCATATCAATAATTGGCTCAATGAATAAACGGATCGTATCAATCCATTCGCTCTTGATATCGACGTAATTTTTAAGCGATATAGAATCTGCCATTTTCTTTAGTAAAGGAAAAAGCGGCCTTAAACCGATATCCCAAATTTGTATTGCCGTTTTAGACAAATACGTGTTATGATTAACAACTTTTAAATTTGCATTTCTGAAAAGGAATTCCCATTCCTCCCCACTTCTCACTTGTCTAATATTATCACTAAAACGACCTCTATCGAGTTTTTCTAGAAATCTCCACTTTTGGTCACCCGTTTTTAAATAAAGCTGATTGTAAAAACTGAAGTCTGGCAGTGACCTATTGGGCAAC
>CAIYZD010000270.1 GCA_903930585.1 uncultured Geobacteraceae bacterium
AGAAAGCTCCTAAGGATGTCTTTGGAGCCTTCGCTACCGAATACTTTTTTGAATGCAAAATCTGTTTTTACATCAAGAAATTTCATGCGCTAACCCTTCTTACCAAGGACAAAACAGAGAAACAGTAAAAACTCACATACTAATAATTCGCAACAAACCATTCGTATGATTTCCTGATTCCCTGCTGCAGGTTGACCTCATGCCGCCAGCCAAGACCGTGCATCCGGGAGACATCCTGAAGCTTGCGAGGAGTGCCGTCCGGCTTGCTTGTGTCAAATAACAACTTGCCTTGATAACCGATAACCGCCTGTACAGTTTCAGCCAGCTCCCGAATGGTAACATCCTCACCGGTACCAAGATTAACAAAACAGGGCTTGGGATAACTCAATAGCTCTGGAGCAATCTGTTCATCATCCAGTTCCATCAAGTGCAGACAGCCACTCGCCATATCGTCTACATATAACAACTCGCGACGTGGCGTACCTGTGCCCCCAGATGACGACGGTGTCGTCCGCATCCTGAGAGGAGTGAGGCGACGGAATGGCAGCCAACTCCTCCCCCCTCACTCCTGACCCCTCACCCTTCACTCCTGACTCCTTACGCTTGGCTTCCTGCTTCACTTTGGCCTCATGAAAACGCCTAATCAGGGCCGGCAGTACATGACTGTTTTCCGGGTGAAAATTATCGCCCGGACCGTAAAGATTAGTCGGCATGACCGCAATAAACTTTGTGCCATATTGCCGGTTGTATGACTCGCACATCTTGATGCCGGCGATCTTGGCAATGGCGTAGGGTTCGTTGGTCGGCTCAAGAAGGCCGGTCAGCAGATGTTCTTCTTTCATCGGCTGTGGCGCTAGTTGGGGGTAGATACACGATGAGCCGAGAAAGAGCAGCCGTTTAACCCCATGCAGGTATGACTGGTGAATGACATTGTTCTGTATCGCCAGATTCAAGTAGATAAATTCGGCGGGGTAGGTATTATTGGCATGAATGCCGCCCACTTTGGCAGCCGCCAAAAACACGTATTCCGGCTTTTCCCGCTGAAAAAAATCTGCTACCGCCTGCTGGCTGGTTAGATCAAGTTCGTTGATTTCAGGAAGCAGAAGATTGGTATAGCCACGAGACGTTAACTGTCTGACAAGTGCGGAACCAACCAGACCTTTTGAGCCGGCGACAAATATGCGAGCGCCTTGAGACATGGCACTCTTGTGAGGAGTGATCTGTGAGGAGTGAGGAGTGGAAATGAATTCTGTGTCAGGTATCATTTCGAGATCCTTATGCGAAGCGATTTAATAAGTCCGCCCAGCAATCCAAAAAGATTGTCTACCTTCGGCATGATATCGTCTAATGTCTGCATATATGCAAGTTCCTTTGCTATGATGAGTTGTGTTTCCAGTTCGCTCAAAGAACCGCGACTGATGGAAAGAAATTGCAAGAACTCCTTATCACCCGTCCGCGTGGCGCCCTCTGCTATGTTACTGGGTATGGACACTGCTGCCCGGCGCATCTGGCTTGTCAACGCATAAATTTCATCTTTGGGGAAAGAGGCCGTAATCTTGTAAATATCCTTAACCAGTGATATGGCTTCTTGCCATGCTCGGAGCTCATGATGTTTACGCTTCACTCCTCACCCCTTTATTTGTGAGGAGTGAGGGGGGCCTTCTTGTACGTCCTCACCCTAACTCCTTACACTTCACTCCTAACCCTAAACTAACCCCTAACCCCTCACCATCATCAATGCTCCATACTTACCGCTACACTAAAACCGTGCGATTTCAGGAGTGCATGTTGCCGGGCCTCTTCCAGGTCGTTGGCGACCATTTCTGCACACATTTCCTGAACGGTTATTTCCGGAACCCAACCAAGCTTCTCTTTTGCTTTACTCGGATCGCCCAGCAGGGTTTCAACCTCGGATGGCCGGAAGTATCGGGGGTCTATGCGTACAAGGATATCTCCCGCTTTCACCGCAGGGGCCTTGCTGCCTTCAACTGAGAGAACCGTGGCAATTTCATCTACACCATGGCCTTCAAATTGAAGTGTTATTCCCAACTCTGCGGCGGCCCAAGTAATAAACTGACGCACCGTGTATTGAACACCGGTTGCAATAACGAAGTCTTCTGGCTGATCCTGCTGCAACATCAACCACTGCATTTTCACGTAATCCTTGGCATGTCCCCAGTCACGCAGGGAATCGATGTTACCCATGTATAGACATGGTTCCAAACCTTGTGAAATATTGGCAAGGCCACGCGTTATCTTACGGGTAACAAAGGTTTCACCACGACGGGGAGATTCGTGATTAAAAAGTATTCCGTTGCAGGCGTACATGCCATACGCTTCACGGTAGTTGACGGTAATCCAGTAGGCGTAGAGTTTGGCAACCGCGTACGGTGAGCGGGGGTAAAACGGCGTAGTTTCTTTTTGTGGGGTTTCCTGTACCAGGCCGTACAGTTCGGAAGTCGAGGCCTGATAGAACCGGGTCTTCTTATCCAGACCCAATAAGCGTATAGCTTCAAGAATGCGTAATGTGCCGACAGCATCTGCTTCACAGGTGTATTCCGGCGCTTCAAAGCTGACCGCCACATGAGACTGCGCACCCAGGTTGTAGACTTCATCCGGCTGAACTTCCTGCATGATGCGGGTCAAATTTGATGAGTCGGTCAAGTCACCATAATGAAGCTTGAAATGAGCATCTTTTACATGAGGATCCTGATAGATATGATCAACCCGCTGAGTGTTTAATGATGAAGCACGGCGCTTGATGCCGTGAACTTCATACCCTTTTTCCAGAAGCAATTCCGCCAGGTACGATCCATCCTGGCCGGTAATTCCAGTGATAAGAGCTTTTTTCATATAATTTGAAACCCCTTGATAATTTTTTCTATATTTCCAAGATGTTGACCAAGCGCTGCAACATCTCCTCTTGTTTCAACATTCAGCCGCAAGAGCGGTTCGGTGTTGGAACTGCGCAGGTTGAAACGCCACTCCGCAAATTCCATGCTGACTTCATCCGTGTAGTCAAGTGAAGATTCATTATTCAAAAATGTATTTATAACACAATCTAACACATTTTGTACATCGGAAACCCGGTAGTTTATTTCCCCGCTGCAGGGATAGGCTGCCATACGCTGATCGACCAGCTCCGCCAGACTGTTTCCGCTACGCGACATAAGTTCCGTGATCAGCAGCCACGGGATCATACCGCTGTCACAATAGGCAAACTCACGGAAGTAGTGATGGGCGCTCATCTCGCCGCCATAAACAGCGTCCTCGGCCCGCATCCGTTCTTTAATAAAGGCGTGACCGGTTTTGGACTGTACCGGGATTCCGCCGGCCAGCTGAACCTGTTCGATGGTATTCCAGGTAAGACGTGGATCGTGGATGATTTTTGCTCCGGGATTCTTGGCGAGCATAACCTCTGCCAGCAAGCCCACCAGATAATACCCTTCAATAAAACGACCCTGGGCGTCAAACAGAAAACAGCGGTCAAAATCGCCATCCCAGGCAATACCCAGGTCGGCCTTATGATCAATCACTGCCTGTGCCGTTGCCGCCCTGTTCTCCGGAAGCAGTGGGTTGGGAATGCCCTTTGGAAAATTACCGTCCGGTTCTTCCTGAATCAGAATGAATTGAAAGGGGAGAAGCTTTTCCAATTGCCTGATCACCGTGCCGGCCCCGCCGTTTCCCGGATTGGCAACTATGCGGAGCGGTTTGAGCAGCGAGGGGGTTACATAACCAAGCAGGTGACTGATATAGTCCGCCTTGGCAGGGTCGGAACGAGTCTCCCCCTTTACCGTTTTTTCAGCAAAGCAGTTTATCCCTATCCTGTCACGCAATGCAAACAGGCCGCTGTCACCGCTGATCGGACGAGAGCCTTCACGCACCAGCTTCATGCCGTTGTACCCTTTGGGGTTATGGCTGGCGGTAATCATAATACCGCCATCAACCTTACGGTGAAAGGTCTGAAAGTAGACCTCTTCGGTGCCGCAAAGGCCGATGTCGATAACATCGACACCGCCGTCGTTCAGTCCACGGCAAAGCGCAGTCGACAATGCCGGACTCTCCAGACGAACGTCTCTGCCGACAATAACCGTGCGGGGAGAAAATTCATCGGCATAGGCCCGGCCAAGACGATAGGCGATGTCATCATTCAGTTCATCCGGCACACTGCCACGGATATCATAGGCCTTAAAGGCGGTAAGTGGTTGCTGGTTATGTGACATTTGTAACACCTTTAAAGGCGGTTATTTTTATGTTGTAAGCGGATATCTGTGATACATCCGCGTTAATCAGTGGCAAAACAAGCCGTTAATGAAAAAAACATGTCGAAAAAACCGGTGTCAGGCCTACACTCTTGACAAGACCCACATTCTACCGCATCGCCAATCAATTCCGAAACGCTTCAACATCAACTCCGGCAACCTCCGCCGCCTCTTCAACAGTCATCCCCTTGGCAATCAGAATGTGAAAAAACCGGTGTCAGGCC
>CAIYZD010000271.1 GCA_903930585.1 uncultured Geobacteraceae bacterium
TACCTGGCGGGAGTAGGGGGAACCAACATCTCCCCCGCCGATATCAAAAAAATGGTCACATGCGCCATGGCTGAAAAGCCGTCGGCCAATTCTGTCTGGAAGGGGTGATGATCAGATGGGTTATCAGATAGCAGAAGAGAATGTCTTCAGTTCAGGCCATAGCGCGTGTCCCGGGTGCAGTGAGGCCCTGGCCATTCGTTTCATCCTCAACACATTGGGCTCGGACACGATAGCGGTTGTCCCCCCGTCATGCATTGCGATCATTTCCGGACCACAGCCGCTCAGTTCGATGCGAATCCCCGTGTACCAAACGACCCTTGAGGCCAGCGCCGCTTCGGCAGCCGGGATCAAGCGGGCCCTGGTATCAAAGGGGAATGACCATACCACCGTTGTGGCAATTGCCGGTGACGGCGGGACCTATGATATCGGTTTCCAGGCCCTTTCGTCAGCCGCGGAACGGCAGGAAGACATCATTTACATCTGCCTCGATAACGAGGGGTACATGAATACCGGCAGCCAGAAGAGCTCTGCGACCCCGTCGATGGCCTATACGACCTCGACCCCGGCAGGCAAGCTGACGCCGAAGAAAAACATCGCCGAAATTATGGCCGCCCACAATATTCCGTACATGGCGACCGCCACCACCGGCTATCCCGACGACCTGGCCCGCAAGGTTGCAAAGGCAAAGTCGATCAGAGGCGGTGTTCGCTTTATCGTGGTGCTTGCCCCCTGCCTGGACGGGTGGGGCATTCCGGACAAGTTCGGCCCCAGGACATCACGATTGGCGGTCGAATCCGGGGTGTTCCCTCTCTATGAGGTGGAGAACGGAGATACATACACGTTGAACTACGGCCCCAAGGGCGTTCCCGTTGCCGAGTATACATCCATTCAGAAACGATATCGGCATCTCACTCCGGCGAACGTTACGTGCCTTCAGGAAGAGGTCGATAGAAACTGGGGGAGATTGCAGGCAAAATGTTTTGGCGGCAGAGGAAAATGATGGAACAAAAAATGAGATGACGGGTATTGCAGATATGCATGTATACATGGTTTAGTGTAGTTTATACCCACTATCCGGTTATTATTATCAAAGGAGAATTTTCGTGAACGTTAAGAAAATGGATCATTTTTGCATTGCAGTGAAGGATCTTGAAGCAGCCCGGAAAATATGGGAACCGATTCTCGGCAAGTCGCAGCCGGACGACCCGTATGAGGACGAACCGGAAAAAATCCGTGTTGCCCGCTACTGGCTTGACGGAGTCGGTTTTGAACTGATGGCGTCCACCACACCTGACGGTCCCGTGGCCCAGTGGATCGAAAAACATGGTGAGGGGATCATGCTCATTGGATTCAATGTTGAAAATACCCGTGAAGCCGTTGCCGAACTGGAGTCAAAGGAGTACCCGTTCATAAAAAATCCGCATCCGGTTGCCGGCGACGCCACCGGAAAGGCCCGTTCATTCCGGGATTGTGAGTTTGCCTTTATCCACCCTAAAAAAACCAATGGGGTCCTGGTGGAGCTTATCGATTACAAGTGGAAAGAGCTGGAATAAACAGCGTACGCAGGCTCGTAACTTCAAATTTATATGTGGGTAATAACAGCTTATTTATTTCGATGCTGCGCAAAGAAAAGGAGTAGCCATGACCAGCCGATTGTTAGCACCGTTTGACCTCCTTACGCCTCAGAGCGTTTCTGAGGGGGTCCAGATGTTGGCTCAGTATCAAAGCCAGGTCGCGATCCTTAATGGTGGGACCGCGCTCTGGAACCACCACCGGAAATTAAAACATCAGCCACCCTACATCCTGACACTTTCCGCCCTCAAGGAGCTGGACTACATCGACTACATTCCCGGTGAAGGTCTCAGGATCGGTGCCAAAGCTAAAATATGTGACCTTATTGAAAATCCGGTTGTTGCGGCCAGGTTCCCGGCTCTGTATGAAGCTGCATACTGGTTCGGCAATCCACAGATCCGCTTCATGGCGACGGCAATGGGAAACATTCTGCGCGCCTCCCCCTCTGCTGACTGTTCATGTGCAATTCTTGCCTTGGGGGGGCAGGTGGTTCTGCAGAGTCAATCGGGACAGAGGATTGTTGATATCGACGATTTTTGGCTTTCGTATGACGTCACCGCCAGAAGATGTGATGAGCTGGCAACTGAAATTCGAATTCCCGAGACCGGGTCAACGACCTGTTCCTCCTTTCAACGTTTGACCAGGGTCAGGCAGGATCTCGCCAAAATCAACGTGGCGGTTCGTCTGGAAATGAGTCAGGGCGTCTGCCGGCAGGCCCGTATTGCAATGGGCTGCGTGGGACCAACTACCAAACGCCTTACCGGTGTCGAACAGTTGCTGGTGGGAAATCCAGTCACCGACGAGCTTTTGCAACAGCTGGCAACTGCGGTGAAAAGCGAGATTACACCCATTGACGATCAACGCTCGACTGCAGCATACCGGACGCAGGTTTCCGGGGTTATTCTCAGACGGGTAATCGAGCGGGCGCTATCAGCCAATATGAATTGCGATTCCCGCGAAAGGAGTTAACGATGAAAAACCGATTGATTACGCTCTCTGTCAACGGGAGAAACTACCGCTTGAATGTGGAGGTGAACCGGACTCTTCTTCAGGCGCTCAGGGATGACCTGAAGCTGGTGGATGTAAAGTATGGGTGCGGATCCGGCGAGTGCGGCGGATGTTCCGTGCTTGTAGAGGGGAGGGAGTGTATAAATTCATGCCTGACACTGGCCGTGGAGATGGAAGGGCGGAACATAACCACTATCGGTGGAATGATGCGCAAGGGTGAATTACACCCGATACAGCAGGCCTTTATCGATGAAGGCGCGATTCAGTGCGGTTTCTGTACGCCCGGAATGGTCATGAAAACCGCGAGTATACTGGCTAAGAACCCGTGTCCTTCGGAAGATGAAATCCGCCGGGGGCTTGAAGGGAATATCTGCCGCTGCACCGGGTATGAAAATATTGTCCGTGCGGTGCAGACCGCCAGCAGGGTGATGCACGAATCAGATATTCAAGCTGCAGGAGGGGCGGGCCCATGAGCGAAATGACCTATATCGGCAAGAGCGTCCCCAAGGTTGATGCCAGAGAGAAGGTTACCGGGCAGGTAATCTATGCCGCCGAAGTACATCTGCCGAACATGCTGTACGGCAAGATCGTCCGCTGTTGGGAACATTCCCACGCGCGAGTGACCCATCTCGATCTGTCGGAGGCGGCCAAGGTCCCGGGCGTCGTCAAGGTGCTTGGCCCCGGCGACGTTACCCGGAAACTCTACAATACCGGCGTGCTGGATCTGATGGTGCCCGAAGATATGGGAAAGCATCTTCTTGGCGACATTGAGGACCAACGGATATTTACCGATCATGTGCGTCACCAGGGCGACGCCATATGCGGTATTATTGCCGAAAGCGAGGAGATTGCAGAACAGGCGGCCCGGAAGGTCATTGCCCTTTACGAGCCGCTTCCGGTTTACCTGACTGCCGCGGAATCATCCCAACCGGGTGCGTTCCAGTTCGACGAACGCAAACCGGGCAACATGGCCTTCCAGCTTCCTGAACAGATGTTTCCCAACAATGCGTATGGCTGGGGGGATGTTGACGCCGAGATGGCGACGGCAGACCTTATCATCGAGGACACGTTTTACGTGCCGAAAGTCAAGCAGTGCCAGCTCGAACCGCACGCATATGTTGCCTTCTACGACCAGTCAGGCCGCCTCAACTGCTGGACCTCGACCCAGATGCCCAAATGCGTGCACAATAAGCTGGCCCGTCTCTTTGAACTCCCGATATCCAGGGTCAATCTGGTCTCCACGACCATTGGCGGCGGCTTCGGCGGCAGATTGGGCATGGTATTCGAGCCGGAGACCTGTGCAATGGCCATGGCGGTCCCCGGTCACCCGGTCAAGGTTCAGTCGGCACGGGAGGAGGATTGGGTTGCCTCCGAGAGCCGCCATCCCGGCAAGTACCGGCTTAAAATGGGCTTCAAGAACGACGGGACGCCGGTTGCGGCGGATGCGCACTTCACCTCGGATGCGGGCGCCTATTTCAGTCACTCATCGGGAGTACCCTTCACTGCCGGCTCATGGCTGACCGGCATGTACAAGTACAACGCCGTTCGTTACAAGGGGGACTGCTACTACACCAACCAGGCCCCCAGCGGAGCTTTTCGAGGGTACGGCAATCCACAGACCAATTTCGTGCTGGAACAGATCGTTGACCAGGCCTGCCTGAAGCTCAACATCGACCCTGTCGAATGGCGCAAGCGGTGGCATAAACAGGTCGGCGACGATGGCTGGTGCATTGGTGTTCCCTACTCATCCTGTTCTCTGGATGAATGCCTTGACCGGGGCGCCGAGGCGATCGGATGGAAAGAAAAGCGGGCCAGATACGCCACGCAGAGCGGAACCAAGCGCCGGGGAATCGGTGTGTCGGTCATGAACCATACCAGCGGCGCCATGCCGATGCTCCTGGAGCATACCACATGCACGGTCAAGATGAATGAGGATGCATCGGCGGTAATAACCATTGCCTGCTCGGACCTGGGCCAGGGTTCGCATACCGTGCTCAAGCAAATTGCCGCTGAAACGCTCGGAATGCCGATGGAAGAAATACACCTGCTTGTCAATATGGACGCGGCCGGGTTCGATATCGGGTCTCACGCCAGCCGGACTACCTATGTCGGCGGCGGCGCGGTTTTGAAGGCGTGTGAAGACGTCAAGCGCCAACTGATTGGACGCGCATCCACGCGTCTTGGCATTCCGGTGGAAGAGCTGGAAATACGCGATCGGCATGTCGTGTCGAAGAACAAACCGCGCAGGCCGGAGGGTGCCATAGAAGATGCGGCCGACCATTTACGCAACAATGTCTGGGGTGTCGGGGCATCCATGAGCATCAAGGAGATTTGCAACGTCGGTGTCTACCATTTCGTCAACCCGATGAATGGTGAGGCCAACGGGATTCCCGGTCAGATTCAGGGGTATGCCAGCTATTTCCCGAGCCACAACTCTCCTCCATTCGGCGCCTGCTTTGCCGAGGTTGAGGTCGATATTGAAACCGGTCAGGTTCAGGTGCTGGAGCTGGTTATGGCGCACGACATCGGCAGGGCCATCAATCCCAAGGCCGTTGCCGGCCAGCTGGTTGGTGGTTCTCATCAGGCGCTCGGGATGGCTCTGACCGAAGAGATCCACTACAATGCAAAAGGGCTCTGTCTTACCAACAGCTTTACCGACTACAAAATGTTCGGACCGCTCGACATGCCGAAAATTACCACTATTCTGGTAGAGAATCCCGACCCGGTCGCGCCGTACGGCTTGAAGAGCGTCGGTGAAGCCGGGCCGGTCAACCCGGTGGGTGCAACGGCCAATGCCATCTCCAATGCCCTTGGCATCATGTTTACCGAAGCTCCGATTACACCTGAAAAAATACTCCTCGCCATAGCTGCACAGGGGCTTGCGTAATGCGGTACCTACGGGAGACCGGAATTGGTTTCCCATAAATCCAATAGATTATAAGGAGTCTGTACATGTCGAATTCATCACGAACAATAGCGGAAGTGCTTGGTTGTCTGGCGGATGGATCCATTACCATTGTTGATCTGTCCCGGCCGCTCGGCGAGAATACCCCCGTAATCGGCCTGCCTCCCGAATTTGCCCAGTCTCCCGGTTTTACCCGCGAGCAGATATCAAAATACGACGAGCGGGGACCGGGGTGGTACTGGAATATCATTCATGTTGGTGAACATACCGGGACGCATTTTGATGCTCCCGCGCACTGGGTAACGGGAAAGGATCTGCCCGAGAACACCCTTGATAAAATCCCGGCCCGGAAAATGATCGCGCCGGTCTGCGTCATCGATGCCAGTAAGGAATCGGCAGCCGATCATGATTTTCTACTGACTCCGGAATTTGTCGAGACCTGGGAGCTGACCCACGGTCGTATTGCCGCCGGCAGTTGGGTGCTGATGCGCACCGATTGGTCCAAGCGCACCGATACGGATGACTTCCTCAACATTAAAGAGGATGGCGCTCACAGCCCGGGACCCAGCGTAGATTGCATCCGCCTGCTTGTCGAGCGGGGTGTTGCCGGATTCGGTACGGAAACAGTCGGGACCGATGCCGGCCAGGCACATCTCTTCGATCCGATGTTCCCGTGCCACCATCTGATCCATCAAGCCGGCAAATTTGGACTCGCCAGTCTGTGCAATCTTGATCAGCTGCCGGCCACCGGTGCGATGCTCATTACCGCACCGATGAAGATAGTAGATGGGTCCGGCAGTCCCGTTCGCGTTTTTGCCATTACACCGTCCTGATTGAGAACGTATCATAACTATTGCAGATGTTCGGCTCCAGGCAGCGGGGCAACCATAGAGGCAAAGGGGTAAAGAGATGGTATTCGCAGAGACAGGGTTTAATCTGGAGGTTGATCTGTCCCGGGGGAACATTGAACGGGTAGCGACCGATCCGGAATTAACCAGGCACTATCTGGGGGGGCAGGGTACTGCCGCGAAGATACTGTGGGACAGGGTTCCTCCAGAAACGGATCCCTTTTCTCCCGATAATCTCCTCATATTCAGCACCGGTCTGCTGCACGGCACACCCGTTATCGGCGCCAACCGTACCGCTGTCGATACTTTTTCGCCGCAAACGGGCCGTTATTCCCATTCACTGTTTGGCGGATTTTTCGGACCGGAGCTGAAGTTTGCCGGGTATGACAAAATAGTCATTCGCGGCAAGGCTCCCGACCTGGTTTATCTGTACATACACAACGACAAGGTGGAAATCCGGGATGCCTCTCACCTCAAGGGAATGGGTGCCTCGGAGACGGCGGAACAGATCAAGGAGGAATTGAAAGACCGCAGGATCCAGGTGGCCGCCATCGGTCTGGCCGGCGAAAACAGGGTCTATATGGCCTCCATTGAACACCATAACTCCAGCGCCTCCCGGGGGGTCGGGGTGATCATGGGGGACAAGCGGTTAAAGGCGATTGCCGTTCGCGGCACCAGGGATGTCACCGTCAAGCGACCGGAAGAACTTTTCCGGATCTGCAGCCGTATGTACAAGGAGATATATGACAATCCCCATGCCGGGGATACCATGGCTCATGGGGAGGGTGACGAATTCCACGTCGATAACTTTGCCTGGGGCAATGCGCGTGCGCGGAGAAACAATTTCTGGAACAAGGAACGTGAAGAGAACTGGCTGGCGACCGAGGAGGAGTTGCGGATCCGCTGGACCGGTTGTTTTAACTGTCCGAAGGATTGTCATCAGGCGATCAACTACCCGGGACGCCGCCCCTATTTCCAGAAATGCTACAGCAAGCTTACCTATGCGATGGCGGCCTATGAAGAACTCGATTTCGATTACAACATCATCGGCCTCACCCAGGAGTACGGCCTGGACGCGTACTCAACGCCGCAAGTCATGGCATTTGCCATTGAACTTTATGAAGCCGGAATCCTGACGGACCGGGATCTGCCTGATTTTCCCCCCGACGGGGCGGGGAGATTTTTCTACCTCGTTGAAAAAATTGTCCGGCGTGAAGGAATTGGCGACCTGCTGGCCAATGGTGTGTATGCGGCGGCCCGTCAGATCGGTAACGGCGCTGAAGCATATGACCATAACACCATCAAAAAATTCGAACAGGTGCCGATCAAGCTGGGGATGATCAATTACCCCTATTTCCTCATGTATGCCACCGGCGAGAAGATGAATATTACCCAGATAGAAGGCTCCTACCCCCAGGGGCCCATCGCCGACAAGGAAGAACGGAAGAAGTTTGTCGAGGGGTGGGATGCCGCCCCCGAACGGTTTAAAAAGTGGTTCATAGAATGGGAGCCCCGTACCCATCCAACCATTGAAGCGTCCGTCAATATCTGCGACTGGAACGAGACCATGCATTACGCCGATGACGCCATCGGGACCTGTGCCTTTCTGTCGTCATTCAGGGGGCAATTCGGTGGCAGACCGCCGTATCACATCCATAACCTGCCGGAGATAATCTCGCTGGCGACCGGCATTGAACTCGATTCAGACGGGCTGTGGGAAATTGCCCGTCGAAACCGCAATCTGGTCAGGGCCATCAATATCAGAAGAGGCTTGAGAAGGGTTGATGAGAAACCGCCCGAAGATCACTGGAAGAAAAGAGACCCGGAGATGGAGACCAGGATGCTGGACGCCTACTACGAATTCAAGGGTTGGAATAACGACGGCATTCCGACCAGGGTGACCCTGGACGCCCTGGGGCTGGATTTCGTGAGCAATGACTTTGTAAAACGGGGCATTTTGACGGATTGACGAACATCCGCTCTTCGGGAAAGTTTATTTAGCAATTACAGAACTGACAGCTCAAGGATGGTAACAGGTATGGGCAACTTACTAACGACAACGGTTAAATCAATCAAGGTAAACATTGATAAATGCATTGGCTGCCGTGCATGTGAGGTAGCCTGCTCCGGATTTCATGCCACTCCGAAGTATAGCAGTATTAATCCTGAGAGGTCCCGGATTCGTATGCATGTTGATGAGTTGAACGACATGTATGTCCCGGTGCTTGCCGGTTATTATTCCGCCGCCGAATGTTCCGGCAGGCATGTCTATGTAATCGAAGGTAAAAATTACTCCGAGTGCAGCCTGTGCCGCTCTTCCTGCAGCGCCAGAAGCCTGTTCAAAGAGCCGGATTCCGCTCTTCCCCTTACGTGCGACATGTGCGAGGGGGGGGAAGAACCGATGTGTGTCAAGGTGTGCGGTCCCGGCGCCTTGACATATATTGAAGAGGAAAAGGAACGACGGGAAGAAGGAGCGGCAGTGAGCGAAGTGGAAATCGGCTTGCAATCAATGATACACCGCCATGGCCTGCAGAAGGTAATGAATACGATAGCTCGAATATCGAAGAAGGACTAACACCTCGAGGTTCCCTCCCCACTTCCACGACAAAGATTGCTTCGACAACTTTCGTCCACACCATATAACAACCCGTTAATTCAGTGATAAACCGGAAATTGCCAGATTATGTCAACTAATGGCGCTTTGTTGTGTGAGGTCTGCAGCGTAGCGAAAATGTTATAACTATCTGATATAGCTTAATAAAAAATATTTTAAAAACGGCACACTATTTGGAATATATCCTGTGACGAAAAAAAACCATATGGGTATTTTACCAATTGGAGCATTCATGAACAGCTCTGTATCGCACAATGAAGCTGTCTTTCAGCTTGAGAACCGTGCAAACAAGGACATTTCAAATATATTCGCATCGATTGTGACCTGCGACAGAAAAATGCAGACCATTTTCAAGTACATCGAAGCGATTGCTCCAACATCGCAGGCGGTAATGATCACCGGTGATACCGGAACCGGAAAGGAGTTGGTCGCCCGTGCACTTCACGATGCGAGTGGACGTTCAGGAAACTTTGTTTCGGTTAATGTCGCGGGACTGGAAGATATCATGTTCTCGGATACGCTGTTCGGCCACAGCCGTGGGGCTTTTACCGGTGCCGATCGGGAGAGAAAGGGATTAATTGAAACGGCAGCCGGAGGGACTCTGCTTCTGGATGAAATTGGCGATCTGAACAGTGCTTCTCAGGTTAAACTTCTGCGATTGCTACAGGAAGATGAATATTATTCGCTCGGATCAGACAAAAAAATGAAATCGACGGCACGAATTCTGGTGGCTACCAATTCAAACCTGGAGGCTTTGATGGCGCGCTCCAGTTTTCGCACGGATCTTTACTACCGTCTCTGCTCCCATCATATACATTTACCCACCTTGCGTGAACGCAGAAACGATATCCCGCTGCTGGTCGAATATTTTATGAAAAAATCGGCAAAAGAGCTTGGTCGCCCTATCCCGACAGTATCAGCAGATACACTGAAATTACTGATGCTCAGAGAATTTCCGGGAAATGTTTGGGAATTGAGAGGGTTTGTCTTCAATGCTGTTGCGATTTCAAAACCGGGAACGGTTGTGTTTCCACGACCGAATTCCTCCAGCATACCGCATCCAATTCAACCTCCAACATCAAACTTTGCTGATATGACAACGCATCCGGACCGGATGCCAACGCTCAGCGAAGCGGAGGAATACTTGATCAGCAATGCCCTACGGGTTTCAATGGGCAATCAGCAAGCTGCTGCGGTTATTCTCGGAATCACGCGTCAGGCGCTGAACAAGCGTCTGAAACGTGATTCACGGCATAATCAGCTTCTGGCAAAATGTCATGGAGCCCGACGGTGAGAGACAATAAACAAAAATATCGAACGCGGCATGAATGGAACTATCGAGGCGCATACTATCGAAGGTGGTGCTGAGTTTGTTATTGTGACTCCACGTGAAAGGGAACTCCCATGAAAATCAACAACAGGCTTGATCAGAATTATTTAAAAACACTTACCGTACTCTATGTTGAGGACGACGTAGACACCAGAAAACAATTTACCGAGTTCCTGAGCCGACCTGTCGGCACGCTGATAACCGCTGCTGATGGCGCAGAGGGACTGGAAGCGTTCAAACGCCATTCACCGGATATTGTCATTACGGACATCCTCATGCCTCTCATGGATGGTTTGACCATGTCCCAGCATATTCTCAAAATGGCGCCGTCGGTACCGATTATTGTTCTGACTGCATTTGAACAAACCGACTATCTGATGCGGGCCATCAGTATCGGCATCGATAAATATGTCACGAAGCCGGTAAACAGCTATCTGCTGTTTGAGAGCATGCTGGAGTGCGCACACCGTCTGAGAGCGGAGCAGCAGCTTAAACTGCAGCATCACCGGGAGATCCGTGAAGCGTGGTCGAAACATAACGAGACCGTCGCCATTCTGACCGCTGGTATGGCACATGACTATAATAATCTGATGCAGACAATTCTTGGCTATGCCTCGCTGGCAAAAATGAGTGTGGAATCGGGCAGCGAGAGCAGTAATTACCTTAACAATATTGAAAAATGCGCTCCTCAAGCGCATGAACTGTGGTTGATGCTAAAAGTTCTTGGCAATGATTATGTCGACAACACTCAGCTTGGACCGGTAATGCCTTGTATTCTCCGTTCCATTCAGCATGCGCTGACGGGCAGATCCATTGATTTTAATTCCGATTACCCTGAAAATCTTCCCGACATTACGTTTTCCGAGGAACAGTTACAGCTTGTTTTTACGGGATTGACCGCCAATGCGCTCGATGCGATGCCCGAGGGGGGGACGCTGCACCTTTCCGCACAGGTTATCACCATATCGGAACAGGACTCGGTTCCGATAAAACCGGGTTCCTACCTGCAGATATCTTTGGCTGATTCAGGCGTCGGTATCCCCCCTGAAGTTATGGCCAAAATATTTGACCCCTATTTCAGTACCAAACCGAGATCCACCAAACGGGGAATGGGGTTGGACCTTGCTCTCTGCCGTACCATTATAATGGGGTATGGAGGAATCATCACCGCTGAATCAACACCAGGCAGCGGCACAACTATTCAGATACGGTTACCAATACCTGGTTAGAACCGAAGGAATCTTCGTATGCCGGATCAAACGAAGGGGTGACAGCATGTCGGATGATAGTGGGACGTTATCGCCTGTTTCCGTACCAAGCCCGAGCGGTATTGAGGTCAGAAAGGCGGGGTACAGCGTATATCTTAACATTCCGGACAATAAACAGGAGTGCCGTTGCAGCTATATTCCGCATGAGCAGGGCGCCATGCTGACTCATGATGGTCTGGTTGAAATACTTAAGCAGCATGGCGTCGTTAACGGTATAGATCAGGAGGCGCTCTCAAGCTTTGCAATCAATGCCGCTGCCGGCCGGCAGCAGCATAAAGTGCTGCTGGCTTCCTGGGAACCTCCCGTAAATGGTGCTGATGAATATTTTGAACCGTCAACTGCCTTCACAACAGTAGTCCGGAACGATGATGACACATCGGCCGGTGTTGAGGCGCAAACCTTTGTCACCGTATTCCCCGATCAAGAGATAGGCCGCATCATCCCCCTGAGTCTGGGCATTCCCGGGAAAAACATCAAAGGGGAAATTGTTCTACCCAAGTCCGGTAAACCTCTTAAATGCAGGATCGGGAAAAATATCCGTTTTGAGGAGGAGGGCGCGCGCCTGATAGCAACGGCAGTCGGCCGTTTCTGCAATACGTCGAGAGAAATTCTGGTCGAACAGGAAATATTTATACAGGATAATACGCTTGAGTGCCGGTGCAGCTATGTCCCGCGCGGGCTGGGCGCCACTCTGACCCGGGACGAACTTGTTAAAATATTTAAGCTGTATGGTCTCTTTAATGGCCTGGATAAGGAGGTGTTTGAAGATTTTGTCGTCAATGTTGCCGCTGGACAACGGCAATTAGACGTGTTGTTGTCCGCAGGAACAGCGCCGGTAAACGGTACGGATGAATATTTTGAGCAGTTGATTGCCCCTTCAACGGTAGTTCAAAGTGGGGATGACGAATCAAACAGCTTTGATATGTATATGGTACAGACCTTTATCAACGTGAGCAGTGATGAAAAGATCGGCCGTATCATTCCACCAACACCCGGTATTCCGGGGAAGAATATCAGGGGCGAGCTGATCCCCCCTCAGCCGGGTAAAACACTAAAACGCAAGATCGGAAAAAATATCCGGACCGAGGAGGACGGTACACTTCTTATTGCAACAGCGCCCGGCCGTTTCTGCCAGTCGGCGGTGGAATTCTCCGTCGAGCAGGAATTGGTAGTCAAGGGAGATGTTGATTTCAGGGTCGGCACTATCAATTTTAACGGTTTCGTCGAAGTGCGCGGCGATGTGCTGGACAACTTCAACATAATGGCGACAAAAGGGGTGAACGTCACCGGAAATATTGGCACCTGCAGCATTAACAGCGAAGGTGACATCGCTTTTTGTGGTATGAATAAGGGAAGCATTGTCTGCGGCGGAGCGTTGCGGGCACGATACATTCACGACACTGTCATAGAATGTGCAGGAGACGTAATTGTTGAAATTGAGATTCATAATTGCACCATTAAAACCCTTGGAAGGATTATCGTCAACAAGGATACCATAGCGGGCGGATCATGTATTGCTCTTGGGGGTATTGAGGCCAACAAGCTTGGTTCGCCGTCTGCCCGTCCCACGACTCTGCTGGTCGGCGTTGATTATCGGGATCTCGAAGAGCTGAAACGGTTGCTGGGAGAGATGGCGGAAACGCATGAGAAGATCAGCGGAGCGCGTTCTCTTGATGAAATTATCGTGTTGCGTAAAACGGCCGCCTGTTTGAGTGAAAGTATTTCAACCATTCGAGGTAAAACAGTCGCAGCGGCAAATGCAAAGATCAACGTAAAGGCAACACTGCACGAAAACGTTCGCCTGACGGTTGGCAATGTCTCTCAGGTTGTGCGGGAGAATAGAGTCGGCCCCCTCACTATTATTGAAAATATTGTCGACGGCGGTCTCCGCTTTATTCCAATGAGTGCGTTGGATGTCAATGCCATCAATATTGAAATGGCGCTCATTGAGGAAAATAGAATACTGATACTGGAACAAAATAGAAAGAAAACCACCGTACTCTCAATGAGATACTCTCTGACAGGAAACCATCTCACCTATGCCGGTGTGAAAAGAGCGCGAATGCGTTCAAACGGTCCTTGATGCCGGGATACATATTGAACAGCACTTATTGAATCTGTGTATCGGAGGAGAATACCTTGAAAGCCGACATTGCAGATAAAGAATACCTGAAGAGCCTCACGTTACTCTATGTGGAAGATGAACGGGATACCCGCGATATGTTTGCCATGTTTCTGCGGCGTCTTGTCGGGGTCCTGATAGTCGCCACAAACGGTGCGGAAGGGTTGGATGCCTACCGCAGACAGACTCCGGATATAGTCATTACCGACATCAATATGCCGGTCATGGACGGTTTGACCATGGTGCGTGAAATTCGAGCTCTTGATACCGGCACACAGGTCCCGATATTTATCCTGACAGCCCATGAGGAGGTTGATTACCTGAAAAGCTCCATTCATCTCGGCACGCTGGAATACCTGGTAAAGCCGGTTGACACGAGGGTATTGATTGAATCACTTCTGAGATGTGCCCGACACCTTCACGACAGGCAAATAGTGCGTGAATACCAGAAACAGCTGGTCACGTTAAACGAAAAGTTGGAAAAACTGGTAGCTGAGGAAGTCGGTAAGAACAGGGAAAAAGACATTATGTTGCTCCAACAGGATAAACTGGCTTCTCTCGGTCATCTGGCTGCGGGGGTAGCCCATGAGATCAACAACCCTTTAGGCTTTATTATGAGTAATCTTGGAACCCTTAAAGGATATGTGGAGAATATCGAACAATACACCTCACTGCTCCAACGTTTGATTGCCAGGGATTCCACCCAGGAAACGCAGCATCTGTCGGGTGAGGCGTCTCAAAAACTCGACATCGAATATATCCTCAAGGATATCAGGGACCTGATATCTGAGTCAACTGAGGGGGCCGAGCGGGTTAAGCAGATTGTGATCGATCTGAAAGATTTTGCCCGCTCCGATGGAGACTACCTGAAAGAAACCGATCTGAATCAATGTGTGCAGAGCACTATCAACGTTGTTCGTAATGAAATAAAATATGTTGCCGACCTGGTGCTGCATTTGGACGAGATTCCGAAAATCATCTGTAATCCTCAGCAGATCAACCAGGTGATCGCTAATTTACTGGTAAACGCCGCCCATGCCATTACCGGTCGCGGTACCATAACCGTCACAACTTTGCATGAGAATGATCACGTCCGTTTGATAGTTACGGATACGGGGTGCGGCATCCTCCCCGAAAACATCACGCATATTTTTGCTCCATTTTTTACAACGAAAGAGGTTGGTCAAGGGACCGGATTGGGGTTGAGTATCAGTAACAATATCATAAACAGACATGGTGGCACAATCGGGGTTGCGAGCGAAATTGACAAAGGCACGACCTTTACCGTGACGCTGCCGGTCAATGGTCGCCGGGAGGTTTCGGCATGAGCACTTTTCTTGAACCGCCGGACGGCTTGGAGTCCGGGAACAGGGATGAACTCCTGGAGCCGCAGTGTGACATACCAATCCTGCTGGTGGATGACCGGCAGGTAAACCTCCATATTCTTGAAAAGCTCCTGCATGGTATGGGATACCTGCTCGTTCTGGCAAGTCAGGTAAAGAAGCCCTCAAAGAGACGCTTAAACGGGATTTTGCCGTGATATTACTGGATGTGCAGATGCCGGAGATGGATGGGCACGAAACGGCAAAGCTGATACACTCGAAACCGAAATCAAAAGATGTGCCGATCATATTCGTCACCGCAGCGGATGATGCCGAGTCCCAAATAAAGAGTTACGCTGCCGGCGCGGTTGATCACCTGTCAAAGCCGGTTCGACCGCTTATTCTGCGCAGCAAGGTCGAAATATTTGCCAAACTGTACCGCCAACGCCGACAGATAGAACAGCATAAAAATAATCTGGAAGAACTGGTTGAATTGAGGACAGGTCAGCTACTTGAGACAGCCACTAAACTGAAAGTGCGCAATGAGGAACTGAATGAACACCGAAAAAACCTTGAGTCAACCAATCTGCAGCTGGAAGAGTGGATCGCAAATGAGATTAAAATGAGCAGGGAAAAGGACCTGATGCTCCTGCAACAGGACAAACTGGCCTCCATCGGTAAGCTGGCGGCCGGCATAGCCCACGAAATCAACAACCCCCTTGGCTTTATCATGTGCAATCTGGGCACGCTCAAAAAATACACGAATGTAGTACGAAAGTACCTGCAGGCCCAGGAAGAGGTGCTGAAAACGTACAGTCCCGAGAAACAGTATAAACAGCTCGAAGAACTGCGCATACGGATCGACCTTCCATTCATTCTGGAGGAGGATCTTGACTCACTGATCTCGGAATCCCTTGACGGGGCGGAACGGGTCAAGCGGATTGTACTCGATCTGAAAGATTTTGCCCGATCCGACGAAAGCGCAATGCAGACGACCGATCTGAATCATTGCGTTCAGAGTGCGGTAAATATGGTTCGCAACGAAATCAGGTGCGTTGCCGATCTTGACCTGTCGTTAGGGACTCTTCCCCCGGTGAACTGCAATCCGCAGCAAATTAACCTGGTGGTTGTAAACCTGCTGACGAATGCCGGCCATGCCATGACGGATCATGGTCGAATATCTGTAACCACCTCTTGTGTGCAGGAGAGGATACTGCTTTCTGTGGCCGATACGGGGAAGGGAATCCCCTCCGAGGTTATCGGCAATATTTTCGACCCCTTTTTTACCACGAAACCGGTTGGTCAGGGGGTCGGTCTGGGATTAAGTACCAGTTATGACATAATAAAGAACCATGGTGGAGAGATAACGGTTTTCAGTGAACCGGGTGTCGGTACGACATTTACAATATCACTGCCGCTCGGCGGTACAGAGGTGATGTCAGAGTGAAAACTGCGCCACGAATTTTGGTTGTCGACGACGAAGCACATATCTTGAGTTCTATCAAAAGGCTGTTCAGGCCGTTCGGCTATGACACCGTTACCTGCACCTCGGCTCGGGAAGCATTGGATATCATTAAGACGTCCGGGCCTTTTCACATAGTAATCTCCGACTTTCGCATGCCGGAAACGAACGGCGTCGAATTTCTTGCAGCGGTTAGAGCCTGTGCGCCCGATTCTGTGCGTATGGTGCTCTCCGGATATGCCGATGCCGGATCAATCCTTAATGCCACCAATGAGGGGCATATCATCAAATTCATACCAAAACCGTGGGATGACGCTTTTTTGCTGAAATCGGTGGCCGCCGCGCT
This sequence comes from uncultured Geobacteraceae bacterium, assembly GCA_903930585.1. GTDB lineage: Bacteria > Desulfobacterota > Desulfuromonadia > Geobacterales > Pseudopelobacteraceae > JACRCG01. The sequence goes on from CAIYZD010000271.1 coordinate 16,798, forward strand.
GAATGGCGGTCAGAGTGCCGAAGCTGCGGAAGCTTCGCAGATACAGATGCCGGAGGGGCGCCATGATTGATTCACCAAGTGACCTTTGTATTCTTATCGTAGATGATGAACAGAATATTATTCAATCCCTGCAACGGCTGTTTCGAACTGAACCGTATACCGTGTTTTCAGCCACATCGGGTCAGGCGGCTCTTGACGTAATCCCCGGATTAAAAAATCTGGCCCTGATCATCTCCGACCAACGGATGCCGGAAATGAACGGATCAGAATTTCTACGACGGTCGCGAGAGGTTTCTCCCGATACTATTCGCATGCTGTTGACCGGCCATGCAGATATGAAGGATACGATCGCGGCCATAAATGACGGTGGTGCAACCCGTTATATAGCCAAACCATGGCACGATGACGAATTAGTCCAAACGGTGCGTGACAGTATCGACAAATACCGTCTGCAGTTGGAAAACCGTCAACAGCAAGAGATCATAAAAGTCCAGAATGAGGAACTGCAGAACTGGAACAGCAGCCTCAAGGATCGGGTTCTGGTTCAGACGACCCAGATCCGAAATCAGCTCGAAAGATTAAAGCTGATGTCGCTTCGTCAGCACGAAATATATTATGGCGTTATAGCGGCACTGGCGGGATTGATAGAGTTGCGCTCACCGATATCACAGCTCCATGCGGCAAACACGGCCGCGCTATCGGTAGGTATGGCTACCCGGATGGGTCTTGGCGATGAAGAGATAGAGATCATCAAGACGGCTGCCCATCTGCACGACATCGGCAAAAACGCCATGTCGGACGTCGCCTTCGTTAGTGATGAGGCTGATATGAGCGACGAAGATCGTCGTCACTATCGCGAACACCCGGTATTGGCACAGACGGCAATAGATATGATCGAAGAGTTGCGCCCGGCCGGGATACTCATACGTCATCACCACGAATGCTTCAACGGGAGCGGTTTCCCGGATGGACTGAAAGGTGATGCCATTCCACGCGGCGCTGCCATAATAGCTCTGGCCGACGGGTGTGATCGGGCGATGACAGGGCACCTGGGGGTCAGAGCCGTTGATTTGGCCATTGAATCTCTGGGACGTCAAGTCGGTACCCACTTTGATCCACACCTGTTTTCATTTCTGAAAACGGAGGCCCATGAACTGTACGACAGTCGTTATGCGGACAGCTCTGCAACCTTTACCGAACTCGAAGTTCTTCCAAGCGAGCTCCGCACCGACATGGTCTTGACCCAGGATCTTTACACACCCACGGGTCTTTTTTTGATGAGGAGCGGCACTGAAATGGATTCGGGGTCCATCGGCACCTTGCAGCGGATCTATGATATTGACCCGTTGCTTGGGAAAATCAAGGTTGGTATTCCAAAAGTCGGTAGTAAACACTGATTGGCCAGGAAGGGGCTTGCGAAAATGAAAGACGCCATTTTAATAGTCGATGATGAACCATCGGTTTTGTCATCCCTCAAAAAGGTGAGGATTCCATGAGATTCGGGCATCGTTTTGACCTGGTGCATTTGCCGCTTGCCGCCTTGATAGCCTGCTGGTCTGTCGTCATTGCCCTGTTTTGCGGATGGAGTATGTACAAGGACTATACGGTCGAATACGGCAGTGTTGTTACCTTTGCTTCTTTAAACTTTGAAAAAGATGTTCTTTATCACATCTGGGCAGCAAATCAGGGTGGTTTGTATACCACAGTCACACCTGCAACACCGGAAAACCTCAATCTTGGCGCTGTTCCGGAACGGGATGTTGTTACTCCGGCAGGGAAACATCTTGCGCTCATAAACCCATTATATATGCCAAGGCAGACAGGTGAGGAGAACCACTCCGCAAACGATGAAGTAAGAAGACATTTAACCAGCCTCAAGCCGCTCAATGAACGAAATGCCCCCGATGTATGGGAGCGGAAAGTGCTGCAGCTTTTTGACGCCGGCACAAAAGAGTACTATTCACAGGCAATAATCGAAGGAAAACCATTTTTGCGTTTCATGCGCCCGCTCAAAACAGAGGCAACCTGTCTCAAATGCCATGGCCAACAAGGTTATAACGTTGGCGATGTGCGTGGTGGCTTAAGCATCTCAGTCCCGTGGTTACCCCACAGGGAACAGATTCAGAAAAAAATTATAATGGGACTTGGCGTGTATGGCTGTGTCTGGGCTCTTGGAATAGTAGCGCTTGTCACGTATCGTCGCAGCCTGTTCAAATACCTGACCACGCAGAATTCGCTTATTACGGCATTACACGAGCGGGATGTTGCGTGGGAGAAGGCTACAGCCGAACTTTTGGAGAGTGAAGAGCAGTCAAGGTGCATGGCGAAAGAGCTGTTTGCAGTCGTTGAGACCGCGCCTATCGGCATTGTAAAGATCATAAACCGCACCATTACTATGGCTAACCGACAGTTCTCTGAAATGGTCGGCTACTCCATGAAAGAACTTAACGGGTTGAATACACGTATATTTTACCTGTCGCAAGCCGGATATGAAACTATTGGTAACGCGGTATATCCCCATGCAAACGGTGAGAACGCAGCAGCATATGAAACCACCATCCGCAGAAAAGATGGTTCCGAACTGGCAGTAAGGGTCATATCCAAACTGATCGATGCGACTGATCATTTCATGGGTCGTATTGTGATAATTGAGGACATAACCGAAAACAAGCTCCTTATGGAAGAACTTCGCACCGCAAAAGATTTGGCCGAAGCTTCAACCAGGGCCAAGGCGAACTTCCTGGCAGCCATGAGCCATGAGATCCGTACCCCCATGAATGGTGTAATCGGCATGTCCGGCATACTATTGGAGACCAATCTGACTGCGGAACAGCGTGAATACGCTGAAATAATCAGCGTGAGCGGTGAAAGCCTTCTCGGTTTGATCAACGATATTCTCGATTTTTCCAAAAATGAGTCAGCCAACCTGAGACTTGAAATGCTTGATTTTGATCTGGCGATTACGCTGCATGACACCATCCAGATGTTGGAGTATCAGGCCGTCGATGCCGGGCTTAAGCTGATCTTCGGCATAGAATCTGGCGTACCGTTGTTTCTGAGGGGTGATCCGTGGAGAGTTCGTCAGGTTGTTACCAATCTGGTCGGCAACGCACTGAAATTTACCCACCAGGGCTCAGTCAGTATTACGGTGGCGCTTATATCGGATCAGGACGGCTTCGCAACCGTGAAATTTGCAATTACGGATACCGGTGTGGGCATTCCGGAATCCCGTCTGGGCGCAATATTCGAACCTTTTACCCAGGCAGACGGCTCCACTTCCCGCAAATACGGTGGCACCGGCCTGGGATTGGCCATCTGCAAACAACTGGCCGAGTTAATGGGTGGTGAGATTGGTGTCAGTAGCGAAGAAGGTAACGGTTCTACCTTCTGGTTCACGGCACGTTTTGAAAAACAGAGCGTCAATCCCATGAAAACAACATCGGCAGCCACCATCCGTTCTGCTGATAAAATAGAGAATCTAACCGCCTGCATCCTGTTGGCGGAAGATAATCTTATCAATCAGAAAGTCGCCCTACGCATGCTGAAAGCACTTGGATACAACGTAGATGCTGTCGGGGATGGCCGACAGGCGCTGGCAGCTCTGGAGAAGTTTAATTATGATCTGGTGCTCATGGATTGCATGATGCCCGAAATTGACGGGTATGAGGCGACATCGTTAATACGTAATCAAAGTAGCTCCGTCCTCAATCATCACGTGCCGATTATCGCCATGACCGCCAATGCCCTGGCGGAGGATAAGAACACCTGCCTCGCGGCCGGAATGGACGATTATCTGGCTAAACCGGTTAAAAAAGAGGTTCTTGCCGCCATGCTTGAAAAATGGTTGGGCCATGCAAACCTGTTGCGTAGAAAAACCATTGACGTTGGAGCACAGGTTCCTGACCAGCTGCAACGACTTACCGTTTTGTACATTGAGGATGATGATGAAACACGGGAGCAGTATAGCCGGTACTTATCCCATATCGTTGGGGTATTGATAACCGCAAAAGACGGAGCTGAAGGGTTGGCCGCCTATCATGAACACCACCCGGACATTATAATGACCGACATCTCGATGCCGGTTATGGACGGGTTTGACATGCTGAAGCATATTCGCACCTCGAATAAATCGATTCCGGCGATAGTCCTGTCAGCCCATGATGTGTCCGACAGGCTGAAACAGTGCAATGATCTTGGAGTGCTGAGATATGAGGTCAAACCGCTCACGGGGACAAAACTCACTGAATCTCTGCGGTCATGTGTAGACATGCTGGCGAAACCAACGTGATGGGCTCTGCAGAAGAGGGAAAATTATGACCATGTACGCATTTTATACTACGAGAGTCGGAGGAAATATCCGTATGAGCTGTTATGCGTTGTTAATAGCCGGGCCAACCGTATGAAAAACGCTTCCATTCTTATTGTTGATGATGACCGGACGAGTGTTAAAACATTGCGTCACCATCTTGGAAGACTGTTTTCTGTTGTGGTGGCAACAAATGGCGAACAAGCACTGCTGCTTGCTCAAGGAAGCTCAACACCCGATCTGATTCTGCTGGACGTGCTTATGCCGGGAATAGACGGTTTTGAGGTTTGTGTCCAGCTTAAGGCCAATCCCCGTACTGCAGCCATTCCGATTATCTTTATTACCGGTCTTTCTGATAGTGCGAGCGAACAGAAGGGTCTTGAACTCGGGGCGGTGGACTTTATTTCCAAGCCATGTTCCGGGCCGCGGTTGCGGGCACGAGTGCGGAATCATCTCGAATTAAAAAGGCATCGGGACAATCTGGAATCCCTGGTACATGAGCGCACCGCTGAACTGCTGTTGAAACAGCAGCAGCTTACAGAACTTAATGAACGACTTAACCGGCAGCATATTGAGCTGGAAAATCACCGTGATAATCTTGAATTACTGGTGGATGAACGCACAGCCGAGTTGATGATTAAGCAGCGCCAGCTTTCCGAGATGAATGAAAAACTTGAGGAGATGGTTGCCGTTGAGGTTAATAAAAACAGAGAAAAAGATATGCTCATGGTTCATCAGCAAAAACTGGCCTCAATCGGCCAGCTTGCAGCCGGGGTGGCCCATGAGATCAACAATCCGATGAGCTTTATCATGAGCAATCTGAATTCGCTCTCAAAATATTCCGCGAAACAGCTGCAGTACAACGCTGCAATTGAAGAGGCTTTAGGTGACTGCCCGGCAGAAATACGCAGCCGGTTGGCTGATCTCCACCACAGTCTTGATTTGCACTTCATCGCGGAGGATATCTTTGCATTGATCTCCGAATCTCTCGAAGGGGCTGAGCGGATCAGGAAGATTGTTCACGATCTGAAGGACTTTGCCGGCATTGATGAAGACACCATGATAGAAACGGACCTTAACCACTGTGTGCAGAGCGCCATCAGCATCGCACGTGGTAAAATTAACGCGGTTGCAGATCTCGAACTCTCTCTTGCCGATATTCCCCCGGTTTTGTGTAATCCTCAGCTGATAAATCAGGTTATCAGCAATCTGCTTGAGAATGCCGTTCATGCCATAACCGGACGGGGCAAGATCACCGTCTGCACGGAATACAGGCAAACCTGGGGGATGGTAACTGTTACCGATACCGGGCGCGGTATACCGTCCGAAATTATTGGACGTATTTTTGACCCGTTTTACACAACGAAAGAGGTTGGCAAGGGAACCGGTCTGGGTCTCAGTGTCAGCTATGATATTGTCAAAAAGCATGGGGGTGAGATAACCGTGACCAGTGAAGTCGGTGTTGGGACACGTTTCATTGTAAAACTGCCGGTCAGCAGTTGAATCATGCAGCACAGATGATGCACATGTATAAACCTTCAGCCTTTATGCGATAGTGAGAGTGATTATGTTGACCAGCTTTATAGATAACCTGAGTAATGGCCGAGCTTCCTTTTCCAACACCCGCCTGACGCTGTTTACCGGTCTGGCGTACATACTGCTGGGAGGAGTGGGCCTCTTGCTGGCCATCGGACCGGGCTACGCCAGTCCGATTTTCCCGGCTTCCGGCCTGGCGCTGGCGCTCGTACTCCTGTTCGGGGCACGTGCGCTGCCAGGTGTCTGGCTTGGGTCGGCGGTCGTCAATATGGTAATCGCGCTTCTGCATGGCACGCTGAACCCCGCCTCTACAGCAGTGGCATTGCTCATCGCCTGCGGCGCAACTGCACAGGCGTGGTTGGGGTTTTGGCTGGTAAATCGCAGGTTGAGTACCGTCTGGCACAATCTGGAGCGAGAACTTGACGCTTTGATCTTCCTGCTGCTCGGGGGAGGGGTGGCATGTCTGCTCTCGGCTTCAGTCGGAGTGAGCGGTCTGTATGCAGCAGGCATTATCAATCACACCGATATATTCTACTCCTGGTGGAACTGGTATGTCGGCGATACTCTGGGTGTGCTTATTTTTGCACCGTTACTCCTGCGATTGTTCAACAGGACTTCTGACCAATCGCCCAACCAGTTCCGTTATATGTTATTCCCGATACTATTGATGTTGATCCTGCTCTGGTTGGCATTTTACGGCACCACCTATAAGATTCGGAAAGATCAGGAAAGTCGCCTGAAAAACGACTGTGAAGCGGTTGCCAAACGGATCTCGGACCGTCTGCTCACGCACCGCGAGGTGCTCATGTCACTGCATAATTTTATTGAAGCAACGCCAAACTTCAGCTTCAAACAGTTCGAAAGGTTCACCAGAATCACCCTGAAGGACAACTCTGATATTTTTGCGTTGAGTTTCAACGATCTGGTAGAGAACGGTCAGCGCCCGGGTTATGAGCGTAAGATGAGCGATCTGTCGCCGCTGGGGCGGTTTCAGATTACCGAGCGGGACAGCGGGAAGCGCCTGATCCCCGCAAATAAACGGGCAGAATACGTTTCTGTTCGCTATATAGTGCCGTTGGTCGGTAATACGCCTGCGATCGGTTTCGACATCAATTCCGAACCGATTCGCCGCGATGCCATCAATCGTGCACGGGCATCTAAAAACATGGCGGTGACGTCGCCTATCCAGTTGGTGCAGGAGAAGAAAAAAAGAGTCGGCGTTCTGGAACTCATGCCTGTCGAAGAAATTTCCGCGACTGTCGGCAGTGACCTGAAAAACCCTCACCTGCTGGGGTTCGCCGTATCTGTGGTCAAGGTTGACGAGATGATTGAAATTGCCACCCGTGGCAGCGTGCCCAGAGGGCTGCTGTTTCAGGTAACCGACAGGAATGCGGCCAAAGGTAAAGATCTGCTCTATCGCTCTGATGCCGATACTGCCCGGAAAATACCCTTGAACCGGGCGGGCGACTGGAAAACAGGGTTGCACATGGGCGATCGCAACTGGGAATTTTCAGCCTATGTCACCGATGAGTATCTGCAGCAGCAACGTCCTTTCATGGCGTGGGGCATGGGATTGATTGCGATCGTCATTACCGGGCTGATGCAGCTTCTGATTATCGGTATGGCTGGCCGGACAACTGAGATTCAGAGGACAACCAATGCAGTTAACGCCTATCTTGACAATCTGTTCAACTTTGCAAATGTTCCCATAATCGTCTGGGACGGCAACTTCAAGATCACCCGCTTCAGCAAGGCATTCGAAATACTTACCGGTCGGAGCGCGGACGAGGTTGTCACTAAGGACATCACTGCCATTTTCCCCCTTGACGATGCCGAGCACTCCCTGGAACTTATCAGTAAAACGCATACCGGTGAACAGTGGGAGACTATTGAACTGTCGATTTTACACGTTAACGGCACTGTCAGTACCGTGCTCTGGAATTCATCTCCGATTTTTGGAAATGACGGCGTTACTCCCGTGGCGACAATCGCCCAGGGGTACGACATAACTGCGCGCAAACAGGCGGAAGGAAAGCTGTATCAACTTACCCACGAACTGGGAGATACCAACGTTCAACTGGAGCAGGAGATTGCCGAGCGACAGGTCGCCCAGGAAGCGCTTGCCGTAAAACAGGCTCAATTGGAAACAATCAACATCGATCTGCAGGAACGGATTAACAATGCCATTGCCGAACTGCGCCAGAAGGATCAGTTAATGATCTCGCAGAGCAGACAGGCGGCCATGGGTGAGATGATCGGCAATATAGCCCATCAGTGGCGACAGCCGATCAATGCCCTGGCAATGGTGCTGGCCAACATCCAGCAGGCGTTTCACTACAATGAACTGACCGACGATTACCTTTCCGCCTCGGTGGAAAACGGCAATCGCCTGATCCAGAAGATGTCGGCAACCATTAACGATTTCCGTAATTTCTTCCTTCCGGACAAGGAAAAGACAACCTTTTCCGCTCGTGAACAGGTCAATCATGCCGTCTCGCTGGTGGAATCGAGCTTTAAGGGGCAGAATATCTTCATCCACCCGGAGGCGGACCACGATCTTGAACTGACCGGGTTTCCGAACGAATATTCGCAAGTTCTTCTCAATCTGCTCTCCAATTCGCGGGAGGCCATCAAGACTTCCGGCGTTGTGGAAGGTCACATCACCATTCGTCTGTACAAACAGGACGGTAAAGGATGTGTTTCGGTCAGTGACAATGGCGGCGGTATTCCGGCTGAAGTCATCGACAAGATCTTTGAACCATATTATTCAACAAAAGAGATGGGTACCGGTATAGGGCTGTATATGTCAAAAATGATCATAGAGCGCAGTATGAATGGCTCGATCACGGCGCTTAACAGTGGGGGAGGGGCTGAATTTATCATCGTCACCCCGCTTGCTCTATAGGCTATATGTTTTTACCTCTCCCCAAAAGCTTCTTACAGATTTCTGGAACGACGTTGAAAAGTGGAGGTCTTGATTATGCGAACTATTACACTTGAAGTTTCTTCCCGCGAAACTGCAAATAGAAGATTTTTTAGAGCGTTTTGATTCTGTTCATGTCGATTTTGTTTTGAAAGAAGCTGCTTAGACTTAGGTTAGCATGAACGTAGCGACAATTGTTGCGCCAGCAATGATTGTCGCTTTTATATAATCAAACAAATACAATTGGTTATCAGATAGTTACATATATTGTAAACCAATGACGCTCTTTTCCTGCCGACAACAATAATTATCCATTCGCCTTAGATCACTGAAATTACTCACTAATTAATAGATACGTATTGGCACCCTCCTTGTATATGTCTATGACAGATAGCTATTTAATGATTAAACCACGAGAGGAGCAATGGCAATGGCCATCAATCAGGCTGTTATTGACCGGTTACATATCTCTGAGGAAATGTTGGTAGAGTGTCTGGTCAGCAATATGAACAACATATTTAATAAAACTGCCGGTATCGAAAACGTCTCAAAAAAACCGATAGTCATTGATCCGATAAATGTTTTCAGTGACTGTGTGACGGCGTTGGTCGGATTGGCGGGGACGTACAGCGGCCTGTTTTCCCTGCACCTGCCGGATATTCTGGCGAAGGAGTTTGCCTCCGGAATGCTCGGCTATCGAGTTAACGAAATAAACGGTGACGTGTACGACGCTATCGGCGAACTGGCGGACCTGATTACCGGTTCACTCAAGGCCACCCTGGTGAGTCATGGCAACGACATTCATCTTTCCACCCCATCCATATTTACCGGGAGGGAATATCAATTCAGCAACAACGCTCCCGACGAATCGCTTGGCATTCTCTGTGATGTTGGGGACCAGTGGTTTATGGTTAGTCTCACGCTGAAAATATCGTAACGGTTACTTAAAGGAAACTCCTATGAAAGTTAACTATAATCTGGATCAGAATTTTATGAAAACCCTTACCGTGCTTTATGTCGAGGATGAAGACGAGACGAGAAAGCAGCTCACCGATTTTATCAGCCGTTCCGTCGGTACGCTGATAACCGCCGTAAATGGAGTTGAAGGGTTGGCTGCCTTCAAAAGACATGCGCCGGACATTGTGATTACCGACATCCTCATGCCGCAGATGGATGGCCTGTCCATGGCAGCAGAAATTCTTCAAATAGCGCCATCACTGCCCGTTATTGTTGTGACCGCTTTTGAACAGACCGACTACCTGGTGCGGGCAATCAATATAGGTATCGATAAATATGTCACCAAGCCTTTCAACAGTTACCTGCTGTTCGAACGCCTGCTTGAGTGCGCGCGCCGCCTGAGGGCAGAACAACAGCTCAAACTGCAGCATCAGCGGGAGATCCAGGAAGAGTGGTCCAAACACAACGCCACAATTGCCTCTCTGGCCGGTGATATGGCACATGACTATAAAAATCTGATACAGACTATCCTCGGCTATGCCTCACTGGTTAATAATAAACTGGCGCCGGATGGTGAGGGGAGCCAGTACCATGAGAAAATTTCGAAATGCTGTGCGGAGGCGGAAGTGCTTGGCCAGATGTTGCGAATACTGGGCAATGATTACGAATATCTCTCTTCGTCCGGACCGGTAATGCCTTGTATTCGGACTGCCATCGATCAGGTACTGGGAGGCACCCCGATTGTATTCAGCTGCGATTATCCTGAGGATCTTCCGGATACACGATTTTCAGAGCAGTTGATGCAACTGGTGTTTTCAGGGTTGGCGACCAATGCGGTTGAGGCAATGCCGGATGGGGGAGAGCTGTTACTGACTGCCGGGGTTGTTGAGATAACCGAGGATGATGTCGTGCCGCTCGCGCCGGGTGTATACCTGCACATTACCATGGTTGATTCCGGCGTCGGTATTTCCCCCGAAGTTCTGCCGAAGATATTTGACCCCAATTTCAGCACCAAGCAGAGATCCGGAAAGGTTGGCGTAGGTCTGAGTCTGGCTCTCTGCCGCACGGCCATAATGAAAAGTGGAGGGATCATCAGCGCTGAATCAAATCCCGGCAACGGTTCCAGGTTCAAGGTGTGGCTGCCGACAGGCGTGTGATGCGGACTGTTATTGGGGGAACCGGCTGACATTTCATACGGAGTGCGGTGCTTTGATGAAAAACAAGAGAATGTTTGTGTACAACCCAAAAAACTTTCACGAACCTTTAAATCCTGAGGATACGGAAAAGCAGACGAAAGGTTGTCGATGTACGCGACCTGAAATCTGCAGTAGAACTTTATTATCGTCCGTAATGTTTTTTGTAAGGAATATGCCTACAAAATAATCAGCATTTAGCGGACTGTTATAACCACACATAATGGGTTAGGTTGACATATATACATTAATATCACAGCATAAAATGTGCGGGATATGACATGGATACATCAACCATACATAATAACTCACCATTTTCTCTCAGTGAGCTGCTGCGCAGTCTATCGGTAATTCTCTCTTCGGCGGTTCAGGATAAAGAAGTGGAAGTACTTTTCAGTCTGGATTGTTCTGTCCCGAATTGTTTGCGGGGTGACAGCCTGCGCCTGCAACAGGTGTTACTCAATCTTGCAGGTAACGCGATAAAATTTACCAAGCAGGGTGAAGTGGTTATTACCGTCAGGGGCTTGGCGATTACTGCGGAACAAGCGAAGCTGGAGTTTCATGTGAGAGATACCGGTATCGGCATCGCCCCGGAAATGCTGAGAGATGCTTTCTCCGGCTTCACTCAGGCTGAGGCGTCCACCACCCGGTGCTTTGGCGGCGCCGGGTTGGGGCTTACCATCAGCAGAGAGTTGGTAAATATGATGGGGGGGAAACTGGAGGTGGAAAGCGAGCCGGGGACGGGGAGCAATTTTTACTTCAGTGTTACCGTTGAACGTGACCTGGACGCCGAGTCAGCAGAAATAAACAGTCGGAAAACTATCGCTATTGGTTCTGACCACCCTGCCAAGGTCTTGATTGTGGATGACAATGTCAATGCCCGTGAAATGCTGGCCGCCATGGCGTCATCTTTTGGCTGGCACGTGGAAACGGCTGCCAGCGGCCTGGATGCCATCCGATTAATTGAAACCGGCGCCATCAGCGA
>CAIYZD010000272.1 GCA_903930585.1 uncultured Geobacteraceae bacterium
GGTGATTGCCGCGATGGAGAAAAAACAGGCGGCACTCGCCCCTGGAGCTGTGCTGGGTGAAAAAGACGTCAAGGCTCTTGAAAAAGCCAAGAAAGATGTACTCGACAAAGACGGCACATCCATCATGGGCCTGAGCGAGCCCATCCTGAAACTGAAAAACCCCGGTATTATCTCGATACCACTTGGTTTCATGGCCGCCATTCTGGGAGCCCTGCTGTTCCCCAACAAACGTGCCGAAGAAATGTTCGACGAAGTATATGTCCGACAGAATACCGGTCTCGGTATGGCCAAAGCTATCGATCACTGATACTGATAATTTCTATTTGGTGTGTTACAGTGGGGATGACTTCGGTCATCCCCTTTTTTTTATCATAAATGAGTTTCGTAGCATCAAGAAAGGATTCGTGTGGAAACTGTTGCAATTGGAGCATCTCCCGGATACGAGCTTCCTGTCTTGAGACAGGCAGTTATCAACCTGCTTGAACCGATTGGCGGTATGGCCGCGTTTATTAAAAGTGGGGATCGGGTATTGCTTAAACCGAATATGCTCTCCGCAAAAGGGCCTGACAAGGCGGTCACCACGCACCCGGCGCTGGTACGGGTTGTTGCGGAACTGGTAAAGGAGGCGGGCGGCACCGTATTGATCGGAGACAGCCCCGGTATCGGCGGTTTTTTACGGGTTGCCAAAAAATGCGGATTTCTTGATGCTGCACGTGAAAGTGGCGCCACACTTGTTGAATTTAACAATGTTGTCGAACTGCAGGGAAACGGTACATTTCGCTCTATTTGCCTCTCCCGTGCCTATTACGAGGCCGATAAGATCATCAACCTTCCCAAGTTAAAAACACATGAAATGATGACAATGACGTGCGCGGTCAAGAATCTGTTCGGGGCGGTTGTCGGTGCGGAAAAAGCGGGATGGCATCTCAAGGCAGGCAGTTCTCGACAACTATTTGCCCGACTGCTGCTTGAAATATATCAACTCAAGAAACCGGCCCTTACCATTGTTGACGCAATTACCGCAATGGAGGGAAACGGTCCGGGCAGCGGCGACCCGATCACACTCGGGCTATTGTTTGCCGGAGCAAATCCGGTGGCGGTTGACCTAATTGCGGGACTGCTGGCCGGAATACCTGCCGAACTGCTGTATATTGAACGTGAAGCCGCCATCATGGGACTCCCTGGCGCACTGCGCGAGGAAATCGCGCTCTGCGGTTTACCGATTGAGACTATTCCGGTAACCCGTTTCAGGCTGCCCGACGGTCAAGACGTTCAGTTCGGGCTGCCCCGTTTCTTGACAAGGGCGCTTAAAAGCCACCTTACCGCATATCCGGCTGCCAACCCGAAAACGTGCGTGTTGTGTGGCGTCTGCGGCAGCGTCTGCCCTCCAGGGGCAATCTCCATACAAAACAGCGCGCTGTCGGTTGACAATGCGCGCTGTATTCGCTGCTGGTGCTGCCGTGAACTCTGCCCTCATGATGCCATGCAAACCAGGAGAGGGTTGCTGCTCAAAACTCTGAGGATGTTGTCCGGGACGTGAGTGGCTAACCCTCATCCTCTTCGACTCCGAGAGGAATTTCACGATAGGCTCGCTCCTCCTCCACCCGCTTGGTCTGAGCCTGCAATTTTTCAAGATCTGACTTGCATTTCACGCAATGGCGGGTAAACGGCATCGCTTTAAGCCTGCCAAGCGGAATGTCTTCGTCACACTCCTCGCAAATACCATAATCACCCTCATCAATACGCAACAGCGCCTCATCAATGCTGTGAATCTTTTCGCGCTCCCGGTCACCAAGCAACAAGCCCAGCTCCCTGTCCCGCTCGGAAGACGCCTGATCATAGATGTCACCGCCCGGCTCAATTGCTGCTACGGCTTCAGTACCATTCTTGACCGATTTTCTGATCTCACGAAGTGTATCTTCTTTAAGCTTTTCAAGAATAAGCTTGATTTCCTGCCACTTTTCATCCCTAACCGGAACAGGAGAGGCAGGCGAAACGGGCTGTATGACCGGCGCCTCGACCGACTCTGACTCCATGGCCGTCATTTCAACATCGGAAGCACCGTCATTCTCCGGTGCAGGTACAGAGGAGACCTCATTTGCTGTGCTTAACTCAGATTCTTTCGTAACTTTGGTTTTA
>CAIYZD010000273.1 GCA_903930585.1 uncultured Geobacteraceae bacterium
ATATCAACTGCAGGATTATTCGTAGAATTTAGCATTCCAACTGAAGCTAGTGGGCCTTGTGGAATAACAGCAGGGTCAGACGGTAATATGTGGTTTACCGAACTTATGACAAATAAAATAGGTAGAATAACACCTGCAGGAACAATTACAGAGTTTGTTATTCCAACAGCTGCCGCTGCTTCTGTAGGAATTACTGCAGGAGCAGATGGCAACCTGTGGTTTGTAGAAATGGGTCCTAGAAAAATAGGTAGAATAACCGCTGCTGGAGTAATTACAGAGTTCGATATTCCTAACGCTGACGGTCATCCTTACAGCATTACAACTGGATCTGACGGTAACGTATGGTTTAGCGAAGTATCTTCAAGTAAAATTGGCAGAATAACACCGACAGGAACAGTTACAGAATTTCCTACTTCTTCTGCCAATAGTGTTTCTTATGGCATTACTACAGGGGCTGATGGTAATTTATGGTTTACGGATTCTGGATTAAATAAAATAGGTAAAATTACTTTTGGATATAATATAACTAATTAACTCAAATATCAGTTTGAAGAACGATACTGTTTTTTACACCCTCCTTTGTGAGCTACGTTGGCTTTCAACTTCTCCATCATCATCTGTCTGAAGCTCATGGTATTTCTCCTTTGTGGTTGATATGAGAAAAGGCGCTGTCCCTATCTCGGGATGCGCCTTTCTCTGGCTACTGATGCAGCATTGTCACTGTGCAGTAATATATATTTCCCCTATGTGCATTGTTGCATGAGCGTGAAAGCGTGCATACTGGCAGTAACGCCAGGTCGTTAATTTGGCTGATCATGAAATCGATGGTGCCAATAACTTTCAAGGCAAGTAAATGTCGACAATTCTGCATTTCACACTTCACTAATCGGGCGTAATCGCATATCTTACCAGTCATAGTTACTTGATAGGTTTACTATCAAAATATGTGTTGTGATATTTGAGGTCAGAAAATTGGATACTGTCAAAGAGAAGAGCATGGTGACTAAAACAACTAAACTTCGACAGCGGGCAGATGATATCATGAATTCCCGATTGTCAGATGCAAGTAATCTCCAAGATGAAAATAATGTGCATCGGCTGCTTCACGAACTTCAGGTGCATCAGATTGAACTGGAGACGCAAAATGAAGAGCTTTTCCAGAATAATACTCTGCGCCAAAAAGAGGAACGCCTGCATCTGGCTCTGACAGCGGCACGGATGGCAACATGGGACTGGCATATTCCAAGCGGTAATGTAGTCTGGAACGAGATGCATTTTCGGATGATGGGATACGAACCGTGGGAGGTGGAACCTACATATCACTCATGGGCCAGCAGGGTTCATCCTGATGACAGAGTTGCGGCGGAGGCGCAAATACGTCTCTGTATGTCTGAGAGCAGAATTTACGCCAACATATTTCGCGTTATCTGGCCAGATGGATCAATTCACTGGCTGGAAGCTCGTGGAGAATTTGAGTACGATGCCAGCAACAATCCTCTCAGAAACTACGGTGTAATGCTTGACATTACTGCGAATAAGCAAGCCGAAGCTGATTTGCAAAAGGCGCACGACAAATTGGAAATGCGGGTCAAGGAACGCACTGAGGAATTAAACGCTACCATTATAGCGTTAAATGAATCCCAATCTCTTCTTAACGGAATTATTGAAAGCACTTCGGATATGATCTGCTCTGTTGACCCGATTACGTTTGCTTTTACCTCCTTCAACAGCAGCCTAAAAAAGTATTTTTCAGATTTTGATGTTTGTCTCGAAGTTGGAATGCGACCTGAGGACATCTTGGCTGAAGAGTACGTTGAAGTATGGCATGGATTCTACCGGCGTGTACTTGAAACGGGCTCGTTTTCTGTTGAGTATGCAGCATCCAGCAATAAACACATATTAAATCTGAGATTCAATACCCTTACCCGAAACGGAATTGTTTTCGGCATATCTGTTTTTGCAAAGGATATTACTGAACGCAATTACATGGAAAAACGACTTCAGGAGAATGAAAAGCGTTATCGAGGTGTTGTTGAGGACCAGACGGAAATTATCAGCCGGTTCCAACCTGATGGAACCATTACCTTTGTTAATGAGTTTTGTTGCCGCTTCTATAGTAAAACTGCAGATGAATTGATCGGGACACGATGGCATCCCGTTATCTATGCTGAAGACATGCCGACGGTTGAGTCAGG
>CAIYZD010000274.1 GCA_903930585.1 uncultured Geobacteraceae bacterium
CTCTGACATCATCGCCAGATAAAAATGGACATTATGGATTGCCGACAGAACAGCCGAAAGAACTTCGTTCGATACAAAAAGATGATGAAGATAGGCGCGGCTGAAATTCTGGCAGGTATAACAGGTGCAGCTCGGGTCAACAGGGAAAAAGTCACGCTTGAAGTTTTTATTGGTCAGGCGAATTCTGCCGCGACGGGTAAAAAGAGTGGCGCTCCTGGCATAGCGGGTCGGAATGACACAGTCGAACATATCGATACCGCGCTCGACACTTTCGAGAATATCTTCGGGGAGTCCGACACCCATCAGATAGCGAGGTTTGTCTTCGGGCAGATGTGGCGTGGTAAATCCGACAATTTTTTTCAGGAGTTCCAGTCCTTCACCAACACTGACTCCACCGATCGCATAGCCTGGGAGATCCAGTTTGCGCATTTCTTTCGCACACATTTCCCGCAGATCTTCAAATACACTCCCTTGAACAATACCGAACAGAGCCTGACCATTGTCCGCCATGGCATCCTGACATTGTTTCAGCCAACGAATAGTTTTTCGGGTTGACTTTTCTGCATACGATCTGTCGCATGGGTAGGGGATGCATTCGTCAAAAGCCATGATAATGTCGGCGCCCAGCTCCTGCTGGATTCGGGTGGCAGCTGCCGGATCAAGATAGATCTCCGCACCGGTTATCTCATGTTTGAAAAAAACGCCATCTTCGGTTATCCGCTTGTTAGGAAGAGAAAATACCTGAAATCCTCCGGAGTCGGTCAGGATCGGTTTATTCCACGCCATAAATTTGTGCAGGCCACCGGCTTTTTTTACCAACCCCTCCCCAGGCTGCAAATGCAGGTGATACGTATTGGAAAGAATGATCTGGGCGCCCGTCTCGGTTATTTGTACCGGTGTCAGCGGTTTCATGGCGCCATGAGTTGCAACAGGCATAAAAATAGGAGTCTGGATGTCACCGTGCGAGGTGCTGACTATTCCAAGGCGAGCCGAACAATTCGGGTCTTTTTTGAGAAGCTTGAATTTCATGAAATCTCCAAAACTCCGATCCGTATATTCTGCCGGAGTTTATTAATTGATGATTTAGTATCAGAACGAACACCAAAATGCAATTTGTGAGTGCCGGATGAGGTTTAAACAGCTCTAAATACACTATGTATACAATAAAATTGTTGCAATTTATTATAACGATGTTTAGTATCGCAACGATTGAATAGTCAACCAGCATGAGTGCGCCACCACTTTGATCGACGCATCCACATAACACATTTATAAGGAGGGTTACGAATGAAAGACGTCTCCAGATTTTGTTGGCGAGGGCCACCGGTGCACGTTTTGAGCGCTTTTCAGGAAGCTGTGTGGTATCAAGAAATTTACTTTGTGAAGTAAAACTACTATCTAAAAAGGAAGGAATGCTATGCAACTCACCTCGTCATCCATCGGCAGGAAAGTTCTGATGGCGATCACAGGCCAGGCTATGGTTCTGTTCGCTGTCGTTCATCTGCTCGGTAACAGCTCCATCTTCGGGTGGCTCAACGGTGGTATCAACGCCTATGCCGAACACCTCCACAGTATGCCGTTGCCGATAATTATCGGCGTTCGTTTGATTCTGCTTGCTATTGTCTGCGTTCATATCTGGTTTGCTATTCAGCTCACCATTGAGAATCGTGGCGGTCGTCCTCAGCAGTACGCTGTCAAGTCTACCCAGAAAGTAACATTTTCCAGTGAAAACATGATCTGGACCGGCGTTATTATTCTTGCCTTCCTGCTTTACCATCTGGCACATTTTACCTTTCAGTGTCTAAATCCTGAAACGGCTGCTTTAAAGAATCTGGTCCCACTGCACAATGAAATGGTACCGAATGTTATGGGCATGGTTGTTTCCGGCTTTAAAAATGTATTTGTTTCGATTATCTATGGCATCGCGATGGCTGGACTGTTTCTGCACCTCAAGCACGGCATCCAGAGCTTTTTCCAGACCATGGGATGGAGCTGCGATAAGTCCCAGCCGGTCATTATCAAGCTTGGCTCGCTGGTCGCTCTCGTTCTGTTCTTTGGTTATGTTCTCATCCCGCTGTCAATTCTTGCCGGCATTCTGAAATAAGGGGGCTATTGTGATACTAGATGGAAAATGTCCAACCGGACCTATTGAAAAAACCTGGGACAAACACCGCTTCGACCTGAAGCTGGTCAATCCCGCAAATAAACGTAAGTATAATGTTATTGTCGTCGGTACCGGTCTGGCCGGTGGCGCTGCCGCTGCATCCCTTGGTGAGCTTGGCTACAACGTGCAGGCGTTCTGCTATCAGGACAGCCCTCGTCGTGCCCACTCCATCGCAGCTCAGGGTGGTATCAATGCTGCCAAAAACTATCCGAATGATGGTGACTCAATCTATCGTCTGTTCTATGACACCATCAAAGGGGGCGACTTCCGTGCCCGTGAGGCCGACGTATGGCGGCTTGCCCAGGTGTCCAACAACATCATCGACCAGTGTGTGGCTCAGGGCGTTCCTTTTGCCCGTGACTATGCAGGCTACCTTGACAACCGCTCCTTCGGTGGCGCCCAGGTTTCCCGTACCTTCTTCGCTCGTGGTCAAACCGGCCAGCAACTGTTGCTTGGCGCTTACTCAGCTCTTTCCCGTCAGATCAAGCTCGGGACCGTCAAGATGTATGATCGCCGCGAAATGCTTGACCTGGTTGTGGTTGACGGCGTTGCCCGCGGCATCACTGTCCGTAACCTGGTAACCGGTGAGATGGAGAGTTATGCTGCTGACGCTGTCTGTCTCGCTACCGGCGGGTACGTCAACGTATTTTACCTCTCCACCAATGCCATGGGGTGCTCGGTAACGGCTAACTGGAAGGCGCATAAAAAGGGTGCTTTCTTTGCCAATCCCTGCTACACGCAGATTCACCCTACCTGTATCCCGCAGGCTGGTGATTACCAGTCAAAATTGACATTGATGTCTGAATCGCTCCGTAATGACGGTCGCGTGTGGGTTCCAAAGAAGAAAGAAGACTGCGGCAAGCATCCAAGTGAAGTTGCTGAAGCGGATCGTGATTATTATCTCGAGCGCAAGTACCCCTCCTACGGCAACCTTGCACCGCGAGATATCGCTTCCCGTGCAGCCAAGGAGCAATGTGACGATGGCCGTGGCGTCGGTCCTGGCGGTCGCGGTGTGTACCTGGATTTTGCCGACTCTATCAAGCGCTTGGGCGAAGATACCATTCGTGAACGTTACGGCAACCTTTTTGAAATGTATGAGAAAATTACCGACGAGAACGGCTACAAGCGCCCGATGCGCATGTATCCGGCCCCGCATTACTCCATGGGCGGTCTCTGGGTCGATTACAACCTGATGAGCAACATCCCGGGTCTGTTCGTACTTGGCGAAGCAAACTTCTCGGTTCACGGCGCCAACCGCCTTGGTGCTTCTGCTCTCATGCAGGGCCTGGCCGACGGTTACTTCGTAATCCCGTATACGATTGGTGGCTATCTGGCCACGGTTAAGCCGGGTCAGGTCAAGGCGGATCATGCTGAATTCAAAAAGTCTGCTGCGGATGTTACGGCGGAGCAGAACAAGTACCTCTCCATCAACGGAAAGAAGACGGTTTTCGAGTTCATGCGTGAAGTCGGTGGACTTATGTGGGAAAACTGTGGTATGGCCCGCACCAAGGAATCTCTTGAAACAAACCTCAAGAAGATTCCTGCCCTTCGCGAAGAATTCTGGAAAAATGTCAAGGTTACCGGTAGCGGCGCGGAACTCAACCAGCAACTGGAAAATGCCGGCCGAACCGCTGACTTCCTGGAATTCAGCGAACTGCTTTGCCGTGATGCACTGCATCGCAACGAGTCCTGTGGCGGACATTTCCGTACTGAATATCAGGATGCAGGCGAGGCACAGCGTGACGACGTCAACTTCTGTTATGTTGGCGCCTGGGAATACAAGGGTGTTGGTAAAGAGCCGGAACTGCATAAAGAACCGCTGAAGTTCGATAATGTACATCTCGCCGTAAGGAGTTACAAATAATGAGCGATCACAAGACCATGACTTTGACACTGATCGTGTGGCGCCAGAAAAATGCCAACGATCCCGGAAAATTCGAGACCTATACCGCAAAAAATATTACTGAGCACCATTCATTCCTTGAGATGCTTGACTGCGTAAATGAAGATCTGATCCACTCCGGAAAAGATCCGATTGTCTTTGACCATGACTGTCGCGAAGGCATCTGCGGCATGTGTTCACAGGTTATCAACGGTGCACCGCACGGCGGGCAGGATCGTACCACCGTTTGCCAGCTTCATATGCGTAAATTCAAGGATGGCGACACAATTTATATTGAGCCGTGGAGAGCCCGTGCGTTCCCGATCATCCGTGACCTGATCGTAGACCGGTCCGCTCTGGATAAAATCACCCAGGCCGGTGGCTATACCTCCTGTCATACCGGTGGCGTTGCCGACGGTAATGCTATCCTGATTCCGAAACCGATTGCAGATGAGGCGATGGATGCTGCCGAGTGCGTCGGATGCGGAGCCTGTGTTGCCGGTTGTCCGAATGGTGCGGCAATGCTGTATACCGGAGCTAAAATATCCCAGTTGGCGCTGTTGCCGCAGGGTAAGGCCGAGGCTGCACAACGTGTTACCAATATGACCAATGCCATGAAAGAGTGCGGTTTTGGTAACTGTTCCAACCATTACGAGTGCATGGCTGCCTGTCCGAAGGGGATTAACGTTAAGTTCATCGCCAGGATGAACCGTGAGTTCCTTAAGGCTCAGTTCGCCTGATTTCGGTAAATGTTTTGTTGAAATCCCGGGGCAGCCTTTTGGCTGCCCCGCTTTTGTTGGAGCCGGGTGCCTGTGGAACTAGATTTCGTTCGAATTGAATGTGATATATCTGCCGATGTTTCTCCGCAATTGATTGCCGGACTCCATGATGGATTACGGAACTTTGAAGCTCAGTTTAGAGCTGCAAGTTGTAAGAGGGGAGGGACATCCTGCATTTCCTGCATTGAACGAATCGGGTGTCCTTATGATGTTGTTTTCGCTCAGCAGTTATCGCCGGACCCAGAAATCATTCGATTGCATCAGAAACCATCGCTTCCTTTCTCTTTGTATATTAATTGGTTGAATAGCAATAGTTTGTCATGTACTGCAGGTATGGTCATTGTTGGCACTGCTGTTAATTATCTGGAATTATTTTATTCGGCGCTGCTTAAGATGATTAAAGCATACTTCAGTACCGGTCTACCGTTCTCTCCATATACGCTGAAATGGTACAGCCTCGATTATCTCGGCATTCGCTATGATATTACCTGTTCCGCTCCACTGTCCGAAAGTGTTATAACTCTTTCCGGGCAGCATATACTTCAAAATACCGTTCATTCCGGCCATATCAGATTGTTGCTGAAATCGCCGTTGCGTTTGTTACATAATGGTGTCACTATTCATCGCTTTGACTTTGCCCTTTTTTTCCGCGTGCAATTGAGGCGTGTTTCGTCTCTCTGTGCCTACTACGGATCAGGAAAGCCGGACCTTGACTATATCGGTCTCTCCCGGGACGCTCAAAATGTTGCTGTGCTGGAAGATGAAATAATCTATACTCAATCGCTATCGTCGAAACGTTCGAACGGGGCCGGGTTAACAGGCAGAGCCGACTGCTCCGGGCTTATTGAACCAATGTTTGCCCTGTTGCTTCTCGGCAGCTATTTCAATGCCGGTAAGGGCGCCGCATTCGGCTTTGGCTTTTATCAACTTGAGGTGTTTTGATAGTGTATATGGTAGAGAAGGTGTATATGGTTGCAAAGATGGTAGGGGCACCGGTGTTACTGTTGTTTTTATCTTTTGTTCTCTCCGGTTGTTCTGCTTTTCGTACCCCCGCTGAACTGACATATGTAAGCGGCAGAATGGTTGAATCTCTCTCAGGAACTGTTTCGCTTTCCTATACAGCTCCCGGTCGAAGCGTCTCCGGTAACGGATATCTGATGTACCGCAGACCGGATCAGTTACGGATGGTTGTTCTCTCACCGTTTGGATCCGTGCTACAGGAAGTTTACCTGTCCGGTAAAATGATTACGATTATTGATTCCGGTAACGGGATCGCTTTCAGCGGCAGTTTTATGGAACTGCCCGACAAGGGAGATTTCAGTTACTGGCGTTATGTGTATTGGTTGATCGATATTGATAGACCCGATTCATCGCGCAACAGTGCCGTCATTCAACGAACCAACCGATTTGGCCAGCAGGAGAATGCAACCTTTGAAAACGGGCTGCTTGTTTCAAAAACGACTGTGGAGGGGGGCGATGTCACGTACCGAAGGTTTGCCTCCGTACAGGGCACTGCTTTTCCCCTGGAGATCACGTACGATTCAAAGACAAAAGAAAAATGCACTATTTTACTTGAAGATCCCGAGATAAATGTGCCTTTTTCTGATGCCGCTTTTTCGCCGGATCTCAGTAAACTTCGCGTCTATCCGTTATCAAGCCTGAAATAAACCCCTTTGGTATATTTCTTGTGTATATTTCTTGTTGCTATTGAGTAGATGTAGAAACTAAAATATTCTGAAAAAGCTTATTTCATTGTGAAAGGTTTTTATGAAAATAATTATTCTGCTTGGCGACGGTATGTCGGACATAGCCTACAGCCAACTTGGTAATAAAACACCCCTGCAGTACGCTGCAACCCCTCACATGGATTTTATGGCTCAACATGGTCAGGTCGGTCTTGCTCACACGGTTCCGGAAGGTCTCCCTCCCGGCAGTGATGTCGCTAATCTGTCGGTCTTCGGCTATGATCCCCGTACCTGTTACACCGGACGTTCGCCTCTTGAGGCGATCAGCATGGGAGTCCTCCTCGGCCCTGATGATGTTGCTTTTCGCATGAATCTGGTTACGCTCAAGCCGCAGGGAAGTTCAATCTATATGCAGGATTTTTCAGCAGGACATATTTCCTCCGCGGAGGCACGCGAACTGGTTGAAACTCTCCAGAAGGAAATAGGTAACAGCGAAATTGAATTTCACGCCGGTGTCGGCTACCGTCATCTCATGGTCTGGCGTAATGGAAAAGACGCTATGCGCAGTACTCCGCCACACGATATCACCGGTAAGGCGATTCTTGATTATCTCCCGCACGGTGAAGGTTCAGATCAGCTCAACAACATCATGAATCACGCCCAGATGGTCCTTTACAACCATCCGATCAACGTGCAGCGTAAGGAACGGGGAGATCTTCCCGCAAACTCGGTGTGGCTCTGGGGGCATGGCAAGACACCGCGGATTGATTTTTTTCGTGAAAAATTCGGATTGTCGGGCGCGGTCATCTCTGCAGTCGATTTGATCAAAGGAATAGGAATCTGTGCCGGACTGGATATTATCAACGTTGAAGGTGCCACCGGTTACATCGACACCAATTATCTGGGCAAAGGGGAGGCCGCTCTGGCTGCTCTGGAAAATCACGATTTTGTCTATGTTCATGTGGAAGCCCCGGATGAAGCGTCTCATGCCGGCAACATGCAGCATAAGCTCCAGGCTATTGAGGATTTTGATCGTCAGGTAGTCGGTACCGTCCTGGAAGGAATACAGAAGTATGATGATTATGCCATCCTCTGCATGCCTGATCATCCGACTCCGGTAAAGCTGATGACCCATACCTCCGATCCGGTTCCGTTTGTCATCTACCGGAGCGTGACAGGAGAGGGTAACGGTGCTGCTTCGTATGATGAGGTCCAGGCCAAAACAACCGGACTGCTGGTGGACGGCCATGCTCTGTTGCCCAGGTTGCTTTCGCGCCAACAATAACGCATCTGTTTACGTGTGAAGGGCATTCAGATTGGTTGGATGCCCTTCAACGTATTTTTTCCCTTTATGCTCCCTGCCGTCATTTTCCTTCTGATTCTTTTCGTTCACCTGTTCCGTGGTAGTCACCTTCCAAACCTTTTTCTCAGGCTTGTTCAATGGTTTCAATGTATCTTCATGTCGAATGACGTTTGCCGGTGACAGATGGTTATCACTCCTGGCGACAGGCGATTGAATTTTCTGCTCCGGATGATTTAATACCTTTTGCTGTGGTGACGTATGAACGTTTTCGCCCTCGTTCCGATGTACAATGGACGCAGCAGGTGACGTGGCTGTCATCGCTTTTTCATAAGGGACAGTTTCAACGTTTCGTGATGGTATGCTTCGTTGTTTTACAACCTCCCTGGACAATCGCGGAAAACGTGTGCGTAATTCACGGCTGTCACGGTTCGGGACCGCTGGTGGGATCGCTGCCGGCGGTTGCTGCCTGACGACCGGCATACGGGTTTCCCGTATCGGTTGTATGCGGGGAGCGCCAAGTGAGACCGATGCCGATATTGCTGCCGAGTTGGTGGGTTTCTGAAATACCGCTCTGCCAATCAAAAAATCGCTTTGCAAAAGGATGGTTAAACCTCCGTGTGCATTCCGGTTTTTATATGGTACAGCTGTGGAATGTGCGGGACTGTCTTTAATATTGATACTATGATATCCGTACTGCCCATGTCCGTAATAAACTTCACCCGGTGCAAGCGGTGTCCACCCGACGTGGTCACCGGATTGATACCAGCCGACAAATCCCGGTCCCCAGTAAACATCACCATGTATTGGAGGCACCCAGCACCATCCGAAACCGCTAAAAAACGCCCACCGTCCAAAATGGTATGGTAGCCACCCCCAGTTCTCATTGGAAATCCAGACATAGTCGTTTCCTTTCCAGATCCAACGGCCGTTGCGATAGGGTGCCCACTCTTCCGATGCAAGCGCAGTCGGGCGCCAGACCATACCATATTCCGCTGAGTATACCCATGTTCCGTTCGTTTCCAATTCGCCGGAATAGGGCGATAATTCGTCCGGAAGGTTCGATTCGGCCGACACTGAACGTGACTGGTTACGATCACGTTCTCTATTCCATTCTTCCCAGTTGTCGGGGGGATTGAGCGGTAATAGTTCACTGTGTCCTTCTTCAAGCGCAA
Organism: uncultured Geobacteraceae bacterium; assembly: GCA_903930585.1. Taxonomy (GTDB): domain Bacteria; phylum Desulfobacterota; class Desulfuromonadia; order Geobacterales; family Pseudopelobacteraceae; genus JACRCG01. The sequence continues at coordinate 8,986 of CAIYZD010000274.1, forward strand.
TATGTTCTCCCGTTCGTACCTTTGTACGGGCACCGTTTCCTTCGACATATGCCGAACCTTTGAATATTGAAACGTCTTCTTCCGAGTTCGGCAACATGTCGATACGAAGCCGCGTCCGGGCATCCGGGAGAATGGTCGTATCATCGGCATCAATCTGGAGGGAGTTACTTGCCGCATTATTTGATGTTCTGAGGTACAACCTGCCACTGGACAGATGAAGATGTGTAAAACCATCTTCAACTGCTATCAAATCAAGCAGTGATCCGCCATCAACTCTGACTATAGTGCCGTTGGAAAGCTGGACCTCGCTGATTCCTCCAGCCGGAGTCCATAAAGCATCACCTTCGTCAAGCGGTGTGTTGACAGAAACCGGCAACCATTCGTCACCGGCCGGTGAGCGCAACATCACATCACCGCCAACCAGCAGTACTCTTGCCGGAGCAATGATTCCCGCCATTACGATTTCCGGGATACCAAGGGTTACTACCAGTGACAACAGAACTATTATTCGTTTCATTCAAGTCTCCTTAAGGTTGTCGGACGGGGTGCTGTTGAAAACAGTCACAAACGTTCAGCAAAGAGCATGCCGTTGTGTTATTTTATGTAATATTGGTAAGATACGTTTATATAAATCCGGTCCACTGACTCAAATGGGGTAGATTATATGCCATTTGAAGTGGTCGTCATTGCTTCACGGTAACCACTAGGTCTGTCCACTAGGTCTTGACTCCGGATGCAAAACTTACCATAATGTCTCCATGCAGTTATTCATGATATCTACCAAAACCGTCTGTTTGAACGCAGTTCGAGTACTCCTGCTGATATGTCTCAACTGGTACCTACTCTGTCTTTTTTGTTCTCCCGGTAACGGCTCCGTTGTCTGTGATATTTCATTCCCTCCCGGAACAGGAATCCGTAAACTGGCCAACGATCTTAAAGCAGGCAAAGTTATACGAAGTTCGTGGCATTTTGTGCTTATGGCCCGGTTGCGGGGAGAAGCTCATCGGCTGAAAGCTGGAGAATACCGTTTCAGTGATGCCATGACTCCCGACAGGATCCTGGGGAAGATTGCTGCCGGAGAGGTTGATTACCGTAAATTCACCTTGCCGGAAGGGTATTCCATGTATCAGGCAGCCGAATTACTTGAGCAGAAGGGGTATTTTAAAAAGGCTGTTTTTCTGGAAAAATGCCGGGATAAGGCCGTATTAGTTCGTCTTGGCATTAACGAAACCACTGCGGAAGGCTATTTGTACCCTGCCACCTATAATCTTTCGCGCAACGGTAATGAAGAACAACTGCTTGAACAGATGGTAGGGCAGTTTACAAAGTCGTATGCGGCCATACAAAGTGGGGAGGGGACCCGTAGATTAACCAGACATGAAATAATCACTTTGGCGTCGATACTGGAAAAAGAGGCGGTAACTTCGGAGGAAAAACCGTTGATTTCATCGGTATTTCATAATCGGCTACGTATCGGTATGCCGCTGCAGAGCGATCCGACCGCAGTATACGGTGTACGGGCATTTTCAGGAAAAGTGAGCAAAGCGGATATTCAGCGTCCCTCACCGTATAATACCTATTTAAACAGGGGTTTGCCACCCGGTCCGATCGGTAATCCCGGTAGAGACGCTATGCAGGCGGCAACAAATCCGGCAAAAACCGAATTTTTCTACTTTGTCGCACGCCAGAACGGCACACACCAATTTTCACGGAATCTGGCAGAACATAATCTGGCGGTAAGGCGCTACTTGAAAACGGAGAACTAAACTGCAGTTGTTATATGCCCATATCTCCAGCGTCTTCGACAACAATTTCCAATTCAGCCAGAGTAATTTCCTTGAGTCCGAGGGTTTGTACTTCAGGGAGTGATACGAGAGAAATTTCCTCGTCCGGAATGATGTCTTTGCCAACTTTTTTACACGTCATATTTGCGAGCCGTACCGAGACAAGCAAAATATTGCTGTTGTCAAAGTCCTGTTTGTGATGATAAACGGAGATTGCGGCATACGATTCGGGAAGGTTCCAGGAGCGCATCAGATTGTAGCCGACTTCCTCGTGCAGGGAAATGAGGATCTCGTCCACCAGCGCTTCCGCAAGAATTATGCTACTCTCTCCCGAGCGGATGATATCATCCATGACCTTCAGGAGAGCCAGTTTGCCGATGTCGTGAAGCAGCCCCCCCATGAAAGCTTCGGCAGCAATGGCCGGGTACCCCGCTTTGCGAGCGATCCATTTCGCTCCTACCGCGCATGAAAGTGCATGCCCCCAGAGTGCAACCATTTTCTGATTCAGTATTTCATTAGACGATTGATACGTCTCATACTGAGAAGCCATCATGGCCATATTTGCTATTTCCTGGGCTCCAAGCCGGACAATGGCATCCTTGATGATTGCAACCTTGGAGAGGCCGGCGTAGTACGATGAATTGGCGACCTTGAGGATTTTACTGGCCAAAGACTGGTCCTCGCTGATAAGTTCAAGAACGTCCTCAATGGTAAAGTCATGTCGGGTAAGTGTCTGTTGCAGGCGTACCGCCACGGAATTGAAAACGGGAAGATTTGAGAGGTCTCCGGCAAGGTGCTCCTGAATCAAGGCTATTATCGGCTTTTCCGTTATCATTCAACAACTCCCAAAATTCTGCGCAATTCACTTATTGGCCGTGGTTTACCAAGTTTAGGTAAATCGGTGATAATCTCTTTTAATGAAACTTTACCGAGAGATGCTTTTACAAGCCCATCCTCAAAAAGCGATACCAAACCGGCCGATTCAATACTCATTTTACGTATTTCCAGTGAACTTCTATTTTCAAGAATGGCATTTCTCAAAGGTTCATTTAGAATCAGAAGTTCAAAAACACCGATCCGCCCCTTGTACCCGCTGAATCGGCATGTTTTACAACCACGTCCCTGCATGAATCTGGCTCCGGCAACATCTGTGGACGTGACGTACATTCTGCTCAGGTCAAGCGGAGTCGGAGTATACGGCTCGGCACAGTCGGGGCAAACCCTTCGTAAAAGACGTTGTGCGACAACGCAGGTTAAGGTTGAAGCTATCAGGAAAGATTCGATCTGCATGGTCAGGAGTCGGACCAGAGCACCGATACTGTCCTCCGTATGAAACGTCGTAAGAACTTTGTGCCCTGTCAAAGCAGCTTCAATTGCTGTTTCGGCAGAAAACTTGTCCCGCACTTCGCCAAGAACGATTACATCAGGATCCTGACGGACAATATGCCGCAGGGTTTCTTCGAAGGTCACGCCGATCTTGGGATTTATCGAACATTGGCAGATGCCGTCGATAACGATTTCTACCGGGTCTTCAGCAGTAATGATACTTGTATGAATATCATTCATGTAGTCAACGCAACTGTAAAGAGTATTCGTTTTTCCGCTTCCTGTCGGTCCGGTGATTATCATAACCCCTGTCGGAGTATCCACCGCTTCGTAAATAAATCGTTCGAGCATAGTGGGAGCCATGCCGATTTCTTTCAGATCGAGCAGTGTGGTTTTGCTGCTCAGAAGTCTGAGAACAATGGTCTCGCCATGAATGGTAACAAAGAAGGAAACGCGCAAGTCAAGGCTAATGCCATGTTTACGACTGGGAAATAGAATACGTGCATCCTGGTGCCGGCGCTTTTCGGCAATGTCGGCCTGCCCCATAACTTTAATGCGCGAAGTCAGTTGCGGTGCGAGCGTTTTCGGAAAATCCTTATGGTGCTGCATGACGCCATCCCGCCTGAAACGGATACGAAGGCGGTCTGCCATCGGTTCAATGTGGATATCGCTGGCGCCATCTTGAATGGCATCGTCAAAAAGTGAATTGATGATCCCGATGATGGTACTTTCATCCGATATGACGGTTACGGTTTCAATGCTCTGTTGGCGGGCTGCCAAAGCCTCCTTGATGGACGATTTTGAGACGATGACCGGTATGTACTCTTTTCCGAAAAAACGTTCGGCGGCTTGAATTGCCCTCTGATCAAGCGGATCGGCAAAAGCGACGGTAATTTTATTCCCTTCCTTGCTAACGGGTAGAATATCAAACTCGTCACAGACCGCAACCGGAATAATAGAGAAAAGAGATTTATCAAGCTTACTGAAATTTATCGAGATAACGGGAAAACCGACCTGGTATGAAAGGGTTTCCAGCAGGCGCCGCTCCTCAATAAACCCACCTTCTATAAGAACTTCACCCAACCGTTTATTTTTGCCAAGTTCCTTTTGCATTCCAAGAGCCTGGCGAAGATCGCTTTCCGACAAGTACCCAAGTTCGATAAGCAGATCACCAAGCCGGATATCCAACTTGCCGGAACGAAGGGTATCCCGTATTTTGTCATTGGTCACGTATCCCAGGTCAACCAACGTTTGCAGCATTGTTTTTGGGGTTGCTATTTTTTTTCGAACACGCAGAGCGTAAGAAACCTGCTCCAGAGTTATGACATTCTGATCAAGCAGAATAGATGCAAGTATGCCTGCCTCTTTCAGAGGGGATAACGGTGCTTGCGACGGTTGAGCTGATTGTGTGGGGGGGGGAGTTTGATTTTTCATATCCGTAGTTATAAATATAACTCCCTTAAATTGCAATCGGTTTTATTGCAGAACCGAATGCTCTTTGACACCGCCGAAAGTCATTCGATGAATCGGCGACGGCCCGAGTTTCCTGATTGCATCCAGGTGGGCAGCGCTGCCATAGCCTTTATGGCCGGAGAAACCATATCCGGGATATTTGGAATCCATTTCCACCATTAATCTGTCACGGGTTACTTTGGCGATAATTGACGCGGCGGCTATGGATAGACTGAGGGAGTCACCTTTTTTTATGGTTTTTTGGGGAATTGCGCTATTGATGGTACTGATGCCATCGATCAGCAGATAATCCGGCTGCGGAGAAAGCTGCTGAACGGCTGCCAGCATGGCAGAGCGGGTTGCCTGAAGAATGTTGATGCGGTCAATTTCCAACGGACCTATGATGCCGACTCCGACCGATACGGCTTGAGACATTATTATATCAAAGAGCTTCTCCCGCTTGTCTGGTGACAGCTTTTTGGAATCATCGACATCGTCGAGCGCAAGCCCGACAGGGAGAATCACTGCTGCTGCCATTACCGGTCCGGCAAGGGGGCCTCGGCCAGCCTCGTCTATTCCCGCGACACAGGTAAACCCGTTGAAATAAGCAGCCTTTTCGAACATCAGAGTGTCAAGTGGGGGGAGAGAAAACAGTTCTACTTGAAGTGTCATAACCGGTCCTGTGCATGATAATGGGATTACTTGGAATACAGAGGCCAGTCAAACAAAAAGCCCCGCTGACAGCGGGGCTTTTTGTTTGACTATTTTGCAACCGGTACGTATTTCTTTTCACGAATTCGAGCTGCCTTACCACGCAATTTGCGCAGGTAGTAAAGTTTGGCACGACGGACGTGACCGCGAACCATGACTTCGATGTTCTCGATGCTGGGTGAATGGAGCGGAAATGTTCTCTCAACGCCGATGCCATTGGAAATTTTACGAACTGTGAACGTTTCGCGTACGCCACCTTTCTGACGGGCAATCACCACACCCTGGTAGGCCTGAATACGCTGTTTGTCACCCTCGACAATTTTTACCTGTACTTTCACAGTATCCCCAACCTTAAAAGGGACAATATTCTTCTTCATTTGATCAAATTCCAAAAAATCGATGGTGTTCATTGGTTACCTTCCTCCTGTATGATGCTCATTTTATGAGTTTTTATTTCTTCGTGGTCAATACCTTTAAGTCGATCAAGCATAATTGCGGCTGCAGAGCGAACTGAAAGATGATTATAGGTACTATTTCCTGCAATTGGTTCAAGTATGAGATCTGCTTTGGAAAAACATTCGTCAGTCAAACCCCACCCGGTACCTAATAGAAGCAGATATGGTTGATCAGTTTCCCGTAAAAACGACCGTAACGTCAGCAACGCCGTCGAACCGAGGCGTCGTACAGCGCCGGTGACTGCAATTTTGACCGGCTTACTGAATTCGCGTTGAAAATCAGTTACTGCAGTCGCTACGGTCGGAACTACCCGAATAATATCGAGAGCATGTTTGCGGTCCGGGTTATAGCCTGCTCCCCACCCCTGTTGCCAGTGGCCGCATATTCGTTCTGCAAGCTTTCGTTGCTCCTCGGATGGAGTCACAATGTAGAAGCGGTCCAGTCCGAATGTTTTTGATGAACGGGCAATATCATGCTGATCAAGGTTCGTCAGTGCAGAGGTGATTACCTCATGGTGCTTGTTGTAAACCGGATAATGAACAAGGGCGAGGGCCAGATTGTTACATGCCACAAACTTCCTCCTGTTCGATCTCCGTCAACATTTTCCGGTCTTCTCGCGTCAGTACTGCAGCTGACAGTAAATCCGGCCTCAGTTTCCTGGTCTTACGCAATGACTCCTTGCGGCGCCATTTTCTGATCAGTTCATGATGTCCTGAAAGCAACTGGTCCGGAACCGTTAATCCTTTAAATTCAGGTGGGCGAGTATAATGCGGATACTCAAGCAGACCGTCACCAAAAGAATCTGATTCGGCTGATTCGCTGCTGCCAAGTGATCCGGGAATCAGCCGTGTTACTGCGTCAACGATTGCCATCGCGGCAATTTCACCGCCCGAGAGAACAAAATCACCGAGCGAAATGTCGTCTTCAGCATAAAGAGAACGAATTCTCTCGTCGATGCCCTCATAACGACCGCACACTATAATAAGTCCTGGACGTTCCGCCAGTTCGCAGGCTATGGTGTGGGTGAGACGCCGTCCGTGCGGTGATGTAAGTACAACCGTAGACGCGGGATTCAGTGTCTTTACGGAGTCAATGCACGCTGCCAACGGTTCGGCTTTCATGACCATTCCGGCGCCACCGCCGTAGGGAGCGTCATCGGCCGTCTGATGACGATCAATTGCCCAGTCACGAATGTTGTAGAGCGAAATTTCAATGAGCTGTTTGTCTTTTGCCCGCTTGATAATGCTTTCATCAAACGGGCCGGAAAACATCCCGGGAAATAGCGTCAGGATGTCAAATTTCATAGATCAAGCAAACCGTCAAGCGGGGTGATAATCATCTTATTCCCCGGAATGTCAACAAGGGAAATAACCTCGCCAATTGCAGGGATCAAATATTCTTTGAAATTACCGCGTACCACGTAAACGTCGTTGCTGCCCGTTTCAAAAATATCGACGAGCGTACCCAGTACAACTCCCTGATTGGTATGAACGGTAAGTCCGATAAGGTCGCGCCAGTAATATTCATCTTCATCAGGAACCGGCAACTGGCTTTGCTTCAGGCACAGTTCCGATCCGATAAAGCATTGAACCTGATTTATATCGCTAAAGCCGTTCAGTCCCAAAATAAAGCCGCCGGCATGGGCCGTCACACTCGCGACGTCATGCTCACAAAGAGTACCATCCTTCCCTTTCAGGAACGTGGACCTGGCGTGTTGCAAGCTCTGTATATTTCCGGAATAGGAGTATACCTTCAGTAGCCCCTTTATTCCATGCGTACCGATAATTTTGCCTACCGGAACAAATTCATCCTGATCTGTCATTTATTCTACAATCTTGAGAATTGCCTTCTTGTTGTCTTTTGTTGAAACTGCATTAAGAATTGTGCGAATAGCTTTCGCGGTTCGCCCTTCCTTACCGATAATTCGTCCCATGTCGTCTTTGGAAACGGTCAAACTGATGACCAGAGTGCCTTCTTCTGTCTCCTCGGTTGCAATTACTTGAGTCGGGTCATCAACCAGTGCCTTTGCAATGTTTTCAACAAGAGTCTTCATGGCGGTATCCTCTGCTGCTCATATAGAGTGACCGGCGGACCGGAAGAACTGAATACGTTATGCGGCCGATACCGGTGCCTTGTCAAGAAGTCCGGCATTCTTTAATAGTTGACGAACCGTATCGGTCGGCTGAGCGCCCTTTTCAAGCCACTCGGCGGCTTTTACGGTATTCAATTTTACAACAGCCGGGTTCTTGGTCGGGTCGTATGTACCAACGTTTTCGATGAAGCTGCCATCCCTGCGACTGCGTCCGTCGGCAACGACGATCTGGTAAAAAGGTCTTTTTTTAGCGCCTGCACGAGCAAGCCTGATTTTTGTAGCCATTGGTGTTTCCTCCTGATTATGTACTTCCTGGATTATATTGTGATCGGTGATTCATGTACTATTTATCGGAACGGCATCATTCCTTTTCCCATCCCTCCAAGTCCACCCATACCTTTGAGCAACCCCTTCGGACCAAGTTTTTGCAGCATCTTCATCATCTTTTGTGCTTCGGTGAATCGCTTAAGTAACTGATTAACTTCCTGAACCGATGTGCCGCTTCCTTTGGAAATCCGTAGACGGCGGCTGCCGTTTATGATGCCGTGGTTGGCACGCTCAGCCGGGGTCATAGACCGGATTATTGCCTCAATACGCTTGATTTCGTTTTCGCTTGGCTGGGCGCCCTTCATCTGTTTCATCATTTTGCCCATACCCGGAATCATTCCCATGATTGATTCCATCGAACCCAGTTTTTTGATCTGTTGCATCTGGGCAAGAAAATCTTCCAGATCGAACTGGTTCTTTTTCAGCTTTTGCTGAAGGAGGGTTGTTTCCTTCTCGTCAAAAAGAGACTGTGCTTTTTCAACAAGGGTAAGGACGTCACCCATGCCGAGAATACGCGAGACCAGGCGATCCGCATGAAATACTTCCAACGCATCCAGCTTTTCACCAAGTCCAACAAATTTTATCGGCTTTCCGGTAACCGCTTTAATGGAAAGTGCCGCACCACCTTTGGCGTCACCATCCAGTTTGGACAGGATAACACCACTGATATCAAGGCGGTCATTAAAGCCACTTGCTATAGTAACCGCTTCCTGGCCGGTCATGGCGTCGGCAACAAGCAAAATTTCACGTGGGCGAACAGCGTCTTTAATCACACTCAGTTCATTCATCAGATAACCGTCTATCTGGTGACGTCCTGCAGTGTCGAGAATGACGGTGTCATAGCCATTCAGTTCGGCAAACTTCATGGCACGGGTACAAATATCAAGCGGTTTCTGATCTGTCGACGAAGCAAACACTTCAAGTCCGAGTTGACGTCCCACTGTTTTCAACTGTTCAATGGCAGCAGGACGATACACGTCAGCCGGTACCAGCAATGGGCGACGTTTCTGCTTCTTGAGCAGGTTACCCAGCTTGCCGCATGTTGTCGTCTTTCCGGCTCCCTGCAGGCCGACCATCATAATTGCAACCGGTGGCTTTGCCGCAAGATCAAGAGAGTTGTCCTCGCCTCCTCCCATGATGGCAACAAGTTCATCATGAACGATCCTGATAACTTGCTGACCGGGAGACAAGCTCGTCATGACTTCGGTGCCGACAGCCTTGTTCCTGACGCTCTCTACAAAATCCTTGACAACTTTAAAGTTGACATCGGCCTCAAGAAGCGCCAGACGAACTTCACGCAACGCCTCCTTGATATTCTCCTCGGTCATCACACCCTGACCGCGAAGCTTTTTGAAGACGGATTCCAGTTTGTCGGATAGGCTGTCAAACATCGTAGGTTATTCTGCCCCGGTACAAAGTTATTCCAAAAGGGGATCAATATAAAGGTGTAATGCCGTTGATGTCAAGAACTATTTGTTTTTAAAGCTGTATTAGACCGGATGCCGATGGAAATATTCACCCTTATCGCTACGCTGCCTGAATCACTCAAGTGTCAGAAACTGTGGAGTCGTCGGCGTGCCAGATTGGTTCATAGCACGATTCGCTTACTTTTCGATAGATTATGACGGGTAAAATATCTTCTGAGGCAAGGGACTGTTGGACCGTGTCATAAAGATCGCTGCTATAGCAGATTGCCAGGCCGCAATCAGTTGACAGTGCACGGGGGGCGGGTATCAGCAGAATTGCCAGTCCGGACTTTTTTAGAATGTTTTCTGCCTTCATGACGCGATGCGCCGAGTTGAATACCGCAAGTAGCTTGCCATGTTGAATCACAATCTGGTATCTCCCGTTAAATGAGCTCTTTGTGCAGATCCCGGTGTAATGCCAATTGACAAAAACCGCGTGAGTTTCTACTATGCCCGGAAAGGAAAAATATATGCAGAGTATTATCTCCATTGTCGGGCTGGTCGGATTTACCTTAATAATCAGTGTTCCGTGTGGTTATATCCGCCAAAATCTTCCCAAATATTCCTTCATGTGGTGGGTTCTCATACATCTGCCGATACCGATTATTGTGCTGCTGCGCATCAAAGCAGGGCTTAACTGGCACTTTATCCCCTTGACATTAGGCAGCTCGGTTGCCGGGCAAATTATCGGGGGTGCAGTAAATCGTCGGAGAAAGCACAATGCTAAAGCGCCCTAGGATGCCTTTTCCCCGTCCGTTATCGGGATTGGTGCAGGAAAATCTGGCCGGTCTCGGGTTGGCTGAACGATTGCGCGAAGCAGAGATCTGGCGTATATGGCCGGATGTTGTCGGAACAGCACTTGCGAGCAGGGCCTGTCCGGTACGGATTATCAACGGTACATTGACTGTGTCGGTTTCCAGTGCACCCTGGATGCAGGAACTTCGTTTCATGACCGACATGATGAAAGAAAAACTCAATAACCGTTTGGGAGCCGAAATTGTTCGTGAAATTGTACTTAAGGCGGGGAGGGTTGAAATACCGGCCCCCGAAGTACCGGAGGAAATTATCCCGGTTCACTCACTTACTCCCGAACAGCTTTCCTCGATAGAAGAGCAATCCGTATCTCTGCACAACCCGGAAACCCGACAGGCTTTTGTCGAGCTGATGCGGGCCAGCATGGAACACGCGCGCTGACTACTCAGCACGCGTATCGTGTCAGGATCGCGTCAACTGGCGATATTTGATGCGGTGCGGGATGTCGGCAGCAGAGCCCAACCGCTTCTTACGATCTTCTTCATACTCCGAATAATTCCCTTCAAACCAGATTACCTTTGAATCCCCCTCAAATGCCATGATATGCGTGGCGATACGGTCCAAAAACCAGCGGTCATGGCTTATAACCACTGCACAGCCTGCAAAATTTTCAAGCGCCTCCTCCAGAGCCCGCATTGTGTTGACATCGAGATCATTTGTTGGCTCATCCAGCAGAATTACGTTGGCACCACTTTTCAGCATTCGCGCCAGATGCACCCGGTTTCGTTCACCTCCCGAGAGCGTCCCGACTTTTTTCTGTTGGTCACTGCCGGAAAAGTTGAACCGGGAGACATAGGCACGGGAATTTACAGCGACTTTACCGAGTTGTATCATTTCCTGACCTTCTGAAATCTCCTGCCAGATTGTTTTGTCGGGATTGAGCGCGTCGCGGCTTTGATCCACGTACGCCAGTTGAACCGTATCGCCAATCCTGAAAGAGCCGGAGTCCGCTTTTTCCTGGCCGGTTATCATGCGGAAGAGGGTGGTCTTGCCGGCGCCGTTCGGGCCTATGATACCGACAATTCCACCGCGCGGCAGGCGGAAGCACATACCTTCGACCAGGAGCCTGTCGCCGTAGGCTTTGACAACGTTGTCAGCCTCGATGACGATATCTCCGAGGCGTGGGCCGGGAGGCAGGTAAATTTCAAGATCACGGGCATGTTTATCACTTTCCTGAGCCACTAGATCTTCGTAGGCGGTGATACGGGCCTGCGATTTGGCATGTCGTCCCTTTGGTGA